>JAGWRX010000001.1 GCA_028876395.1 Acidobacteriota bacterium | reverse complement strand
GTTGATCAGGTCCGGCGTGGGCACCTGGCTGTTGGCGTAAATGTTGTAGTCTTTTGTCCCGATGCGCACGTCGCCTGCGGGCAGGATCAGGTTGGATGAGTTCACCGCCCTGACCACGTCCATCAGGCTCATGTTGTGCGCTTCGAGCTTGAGGGGGTCAACATAGACCATGATCTGCCGATAGCGCCCGCCAAAGGGTTGCGGAACGGATGCTCCCGGCACGTTGGCAATCTGGTTTCTCACCTGGAACTGCGCCAGATCTTTCAGGTCCGTCTCGTTCAGGCCGTTGCCCTTCAACGTCACCAGGCAAACGGGCTGGCTGGATGCATCCATACCCAGCACCACCGGAGGCAGTGTGCCGGGAGGCAATCGTCGCAGGTCGGCCATTGCCAGGTTGGCGATATTACTCAGCGCTGCATTCGCGTCGGTTCCGGGCTTGAAGTAAATCTTGATGAGGCTCACGCCTGTAAGGGAACGCGATTCGATGTGGTCGATGTTGCTTCCAAGCGTGAAGAACCGCTCGAATGTATCCGTAATGTCTGCTTCAATCTGCTCCGGGGGCATGCCGGAATAAAATGTCGCGACCACAACAACGGGAATATCGATCTGCGGGAACAGGTCGACTGGCATTCCAGCAATGTTGGTTATCCCTACTACGACGATAACCAGGCACGCCATGATGATGAAGTAGGGATACTTGAGAGCGAACCTTGGCATTACTACTCGTCTCCGGATTGCTGAGTGGTGCCATTATTCAGCGACAATTGTTCCAGCTTGGGCCTCACGACTTCTCCCGACTGGTAGTTCGACTGGGCTCCAGTGATCACCAGATCCCCTTCCTGAAGACCGGACTTGACCTCGACGCGATTCGATCCCTGAAGGCCAATCTGTACATTGCGTATCTGCACACGATGGTCGCTATCGACAACAAGGACCGTCGTTTTGTTTCCATCCTGTATGACCGCGGGTTCGGGAATCGTCAGGACGTTGTCATGCTGCTCCAACTGAATCGCAGTGTTCGCGTACATGCCTGGCGTCAGGGACAGATCCCTGTTCTCGACATCGATTTCCGTTTCCATGGTGCGTGTGGCGAGGCTGACATTGCGCGTGAAGCGGACGATCTTGCCCGCGAAGGTGCGGTGGACTGCGTCTACCCGCACATTGACCGTGGCTCCTTCGCGGATGTAGGACACGGCGTCTTCAGGCACAGGCAGGCGAAGGCGAAGCAGGCCGCTCTGGGAGAGCTTGACGATCGGCAGTGATTGCGTATCGGACGACGTGCCCGCCTGGATCAGCGCGCCCGTATCGGCGTACCTCCAGATGATGACGCCATCGAGCGGCGCCGTGACTTTGGTGTAATCCTTAAGTGCGCTGACGCGCTCATTGTTGGCGCTGGCGGATGCGGACTTTTGCCTGGCCGCAGAGAGCGCAGACCTAGCGGCGTCGATTTGGGCTTCTGACGCCAGGTCCTTTGCCTGTGCGTCATCCAGCTCCTGCTGCGCGATCAAACCCGGCTGGGCTTGCGATGCCTGCTTAAGCCTGGCGAAGTCTGCGTGCAGAGCGGCGTGCACCGACTCAGCGCGAACTACTTCGTGCTGGGCGCGAACAATCTCGTCCTTACTCTGGGCAACATCAGCGACAGTTCCTTTCAACTGGGCGCTCAACTCGGGCACTTCCAGGACCGCCAGCACCTGGCCCTGACGCACCTTGTCGCCGATATCGACATAAATGTCCTTGATGTATCCGGACACTTTGGCGTGAACGTCCACCACCTGGTAAGGCTGAAACTGCCCAGCCAGATTCAACGTGTGTACGATGGTGCCCCGCGTGACTGCAGACACCGAGGCTGACGGCACTTCTGCCGCCTGCGCGTTGGACCCGGTGGCTTTGGAACCGCATGCAACAATCCCCAGCGTTGCGACCGAGGCCAATCCCGCGAGAAGGAGGAAAGAGAATCGCTTCCACATTTTTCTATTGCACCTATGAGTAAGTTTCTGGTCGGCGAGTGATCGATGGCAATGCACGGTCCGCAAGAGAGAGCACCATATCGAAGCCGACTTTTGCGATATGGCTGGAGCCATCATTTGTCGAAGAGCATGGGTTCAGCACAGAACCGGGTAGGGAGGGGGACGGAAGAGGAAGGCACTCAGGCATGCAGAGCAGAGCCGTCGCCTGTAATGCCGGCGGTTCTCCCTGGTCCGTAGTTCTGTGTAGTCCCTGGAAAAGGCGGCAAAATTGGACAAGAAAAGAATGAGCGCGCTTGCAAGGACTCCTCGTGCGCCATGGATGGCCTTGGCGGGTTTGCTGGAGTCAGCAGAAACAGCAGCACCGATACCGGGGCGATCATCTTCCGAGAGGAGCTTGGCCCGCGGAATCTGGTGAAAGGTTGCTTGCACAGGCTCGTAAAGAGACAGCTTGTACCCCAATCCCCACAAAAAGACAGAAAGAGCCAAGCCTGCCAAACCCAGGACGAGCAGCAAAGAACCAACCCGATTTTTAGACGAGTAAATCATTCTGTTTGTGCAATTGGGGCGCCAAGCATGACAAATGCAGCACGGTTCTTCATCGCCGCACGATACCTGTCTCTATCTTGGATGCAAAACCGCCGGAAAGGTCGTCTCGGCCCCCAATCTTTGATGATGCCTGGCAATTTTGAATTCCTGATGAATAACGGCCCTTGCCGGCCAAAGCCCTCCCCCGCGGTGCCTTCAATTGACGCATTGATTCTACTAGAGATGTCATCCGCATCTGGGCTGAAATAGTTGCATCGAGGAACTACGGGCCACCTTGGCTCCAGACGACAACCAGTTGCTGTGCTCCAGGTCGGATTGAGCCCGCTGGCAGAGGGCGTTGCGGCTGGCGAAAGGCGTAGGAGTCCCATGTCTCCGTTGGTCGATAAACTTTATAAGTTAATGATATTAAATAAGATATGAACACGGGCTGGGCGCGGCGTGCGAAGACAGTCGCGTACCGCCAGCCGTGCCGATCACTTGTACCAGAGGATTTGGGCCGCCTCGAGGGGCACAAAGGCCTCGGGATGGAACGGTACCACCCTGGGAGTGAATTCGGACGCAGGACGGTCAGACGGGATTGAAGCCGAATAGCGCCAGGCACTCTCGCCAACCAGGGACTCTCCGCGCGTCATGATGTGGCTGACGGGCTCGCAGCCATCGCGTGCCTGGGCATACAGCTCCACACGCACCCCGTCAGGGCCAATTTCGTTGAGGTAGACCTGCACCTGGAAGTGGTGTACATCGCCCTCTGTATCTACGCGGACAGAGCCAAAACGCAACCTGGACCAGTGGTCGCAGAGTTGGCGGCGCCAGTGGAGCAGGCTATCCGCCGCTTTGTGGCCATCGGCGCTTCGTCGCTGATACGACGCTGCCAGTGGCACATAGTGCTTCTGGGTGTATTCGCGCACGCACCTCGTGGCGGAAAAAGCCGGCGTGAGGCGAGCGAGGCTCTCACGAATGCGACGGGTCCATGCGACGGGCACACCGGACTCATCGCGGTTGTAGAACTCCGGTATGACCTCCGTTTCGAGCAGAGTATAGAGCTGCTCGGCCTCGGCGGCATCCCAGGCGGGATCCTCGCCGTGCTCGCCGCCATCGCCAAGAGCCCACCCCACCTCGGGTGTGTAGGCCTCCGCCCACCAGCCGTCCAACTCGGAGAGGTTGAGGCCGCCGTTGACCAGCACCTTCATGCCGCTGGTGCCGCATGCCTCCCAGGGGCGACGCGGGGTATTGAGCCACACATCGACGCCCTGCACCAGGTGTTCGGTCATGTGCATGTCGTAGTCGGCCAGGAAGACCACCTGCGAACGTGCCGGCGTGTGGCGGATGAACTCGATCCAGCGCCGGATCATCTCCTGACCACGGGCGTCCTGGGGATGGGCTTTGCCGGCGATCACGAGCTGAACCGGGCGCTGCTTACTGGTGAGAATGGCAAGCAGACGGTCAGGATTGTGCAGCAGAAGATTCGGCCGCTTGTAGGGAGCGAATCGGCGGGCGAAGCCCAGTGTGAGCGCATCGGGCTCAAAGATGCGCTGGGTCTCTGCAACCTCTTCTTCAGTTGCGCCATGGCCGGCGACCTGACGAGCCAGGCGCGCGCGGACGAATTTCACGAGTTTCTCGCGCGAGGCTCTGCGCATCCGCCACAGGCGTTCATCCGATACGCGCTGCATGCCCTCTGCAATTGCTTTTGGGTCGCTGTCCCAGCGCTGCCGGCCGCAGCCTTCAGTCCAGAGCTTGTCGGCTTCATCGGAGTCCCAGATGGGAATGTGAACCCCGTTTGTGACGTGACCGATCGGGACCTCGTCCACCGGCCAGCGCGGGAAGATATTTTTAAAGATTTGGCGGCTTACTTTTCCGTGCAGGCGGCTTACGCCGTTCACGGCGCCGCTCCCGCGCATCGCCAGCAGGGCCATGCTGAAGGCCTCCGCTTCATCGTGGGGGTTCTGCCTGCCCAGGGCCAGAAAGTCCTGTATGGGAATGTGCAGGGTGTTCTGCGCATAGTGCCGGAAATATCGCTCCACAAGGTCGGGAGCAAACCGGTCAAAGCCAGCCTCGACCGGCGTGTGTGTGGTGAACAGGTTGCCGGCCCGGGTGATGGTGAGCGCGGTGTCGAATGGCACCTTCCTCTGCTCCATGCAGTCGCGCGCCCTTTCCAGCACAGCGAAGGCCGCATGGCCCTCGTTGAGATGGCAGACCTCGGGGCAAATCCCAAGCGCGCTGAGCAGACGCCAGCCGCCAATGCCAAGGACCTGCTCCTGCGTGATGCGCAACTCCGGTCCGCCGCCGTAAAGTTCGCTGGTGATGCCGCGGTATTCCGGAAGATTCGCCGGGTCGTTGGTGTCAAGCAGGTAGAGCTTTGCCCGTCCCGCTTCCACCTGCCAGGCTCGAACCCACAGGCGGAAACCGGGCAGATCGAGCGTGATGCGCAGCCATTCGCCATTTGCCTGGCGAACCGGACGGATGGGAAGTTGTCCAGGGTCATTGAAGGGATACAACGCCTGCTGCCGCCCTTCCGCGTCGATGCGCTGGCGGAAATAGCCGACCTGATACAGCAGGCCCACCCCTACG
The DNA here is from genome assembly GCA_028876395.1 of Acidobacteriota bacterium. Lineage (GTDB taxonomy): Bacteria > Acidobacteriota > Terriglobia > Terriglobales > Acidobacteriaceae > Telmatobacter. The sequence goes on along the minus strand of JAGWRX010000001.1, from coordinate 20,115 downwards.
ACGGGAACGCCGAGGTCGCTGGCGGCCTTGAGCTGATCGCCGGCCACGTTGCCCAGGCCGCCGGAATAGATCGGCAGGGCATCGCTCAACATGAACTCCATGCTGAAGTAGGCTACGCGGCTGAAGGGGGGGTGGCTGAAGGTGCGCTGGAACCAGCTTGAAGACTGTTCGCGCCACTCGCGCCTGCTGGCAATCTCATTGAGCTTTGCCCTGAATTCCTCGTCGGACATCAAGGCATTGAGCTTTTCCTGCGACAGCGTCTGCAGCATGACCCAGGGATTCCGGGTGAGTTCCCAAAGTTCCGGATCGAGGTGACTCCACAGCTCGTCCGCGGCATGGTTCCAGGACCATCGCAGGTTAAGAGCAATTTCAGTCAGAGCTTCCATCACGGAAGCATTGGGAGAAGGGTCCGATTCCATGGCAGGCTCCATTTGATCTCGGTCTCTTGCGGCATGTTCGATCTGTACACACTATGATGCGCGCACCGGAGCCATTGTGGTCCGAGCCAAGGGAAATTGGTTGTGAGACTTATCACGTTAGAAGGGGAGGAAAGTCTATCGTCACGGATTGGTGCGCAGGCGAAGGTCAGCCTCAATTTGGGGTCGGGCGAGAAGGGGAAGTGCTGCGCGCTCTGTGAAAGGGAATTGGAGATCGTGGAAGGCAGATACTGCGCCTGCATCGGGATACGGTCTTTTGCCGCGCCCGATGCAGGAGCCTTCGTTCCTTTTCTAGACGTTAATGCGATGGAGGTGTGAGGCTGGCGCTTCCTTCTCCGCGAGATAGCGGTCCACCTCCGCGGCGGCTTTACGTCCTTCCGCGATGGCCCATACCACCAGCGACTGGCCGCGGCGCATGTCGCCGGCGGCGAAGATGCCATCGACCGAGGTCTTGAAGTCTGTGGTGGCTACATTGCCGCGCTGGTCGAGCGCAACGCCGAACTGATCGAGCATGCCGTTGCGTACCGGTCCGAGGAAGCCCATCGCCAGCAGGACAAGATCGACGTCGAGCGTGAATTCGGAATCGGGAATCGGCTCGAACTTCGGCGGCGGACCAACGCGCAGGGCATGCAACTGCTTGACGTTGCCGTGCGCGTCGCCGGTGAACTTGATGCTGTTGATGCTCCAGTCGCGCATGCCGCCTTCCTCGTGCGAACTCTCGGTGCGCAATTGCAAAGGCCAAAGGGGCCAAGGCGTAGAGCCTGCGCGCGTCTCAGGCGGCATGGGCATGATTTCAAACTGATGCACGCTCCTGGCGCCCTGGCGATGGCTCGTGCCGAGACAGTCGGCGCCGGTGTCGCCACCACCGATGATCAGCACACGCTTGCCTTCAGCCGAGATGGCGGTGGCAGGATCGACAATGTCGCCCTCGCAGCGATGGTTCTGCTGCGGCAGGAACTCCATGGCAAAGTGAATCCCCTTGAGCTCACGGCCGGGGATCTTGAGATCGCGCGGCTGCTCGGAGCCTCCGCAGAGCAGGATGGCGTCGTAGTGCTCCGTGAGCGTCTCAACGGGAACGTTGACGCCCACATGCGCGTTCGTCACGAATGTGACGCCCTCGGCGCGCATCTGGTCTAGACGACGGTCGATGACGTGCTTTTCCAGCTTGAAGTTGGGAATGCCGTAGCGCAGCAGGCCGCCGATGCGGTCGTTCTTCTCATACACGGTGACGGAGTGTCCGGCGCGGCGCAACTGCTGCGCTGCGGCCAGGCCCGACGGGCCGCTGCCCACGACGGCGACACGCTTGCCGGTGTTCTGCTCGGGCGGCTCGGGATGAATCCAGCCCTCATCCCACGCGCGCTCCACGATGCTTTTCTCGATGAGCTTGATAGAGACAGGAGGCAGGTTGATGCCCAGTACGCATGCGGCCTCGCAGGGCGCCGGGCAGATGCGGCCCGTGAATTCAGGGAAGTTGTTGGTGGCGTGAAGGCGCCGGATCGCGCTCTCCCAGCGGTCGTTGTAGACAAGGTCGTTCCAGTCGGGAATGAGATTGTTGACGGGGCAGCCGGTGTGGCAGAACGGCACGCCGCAGTCCATGCAGCGAGCGCCCTGCTCGCGCTGCTTTTCCTCAAGGAACGGCTGGTAGATTTCAAACCAGTCCTTGACGCGCTCTTCCGGCTTGCGGCGAACAGGCTGTTCGCGTTCAATCTCCAGGAATCCAGTAACCTTACCCATGCTGCACCTCTGCTGCCGCCACCAGAGGCGACGAAGTTGTGGGAGCTACATAAACCTCTTCGACCCGCGGCACACCCAGAACACGCTTGTACTCGTGCGGGAAGACCTTGATGAAGCGCGGCTGCGTGTCGGCCCAGTGTTCCAGAATCCACGCAGCGCGGGGGCTGCCGGTCAGGTCGCGGTGACGTTCGAGGAGGCCGCGCACTTCGGCGACATCGGCGGCGGTCACCAACGGCTCCAAATCCACGCTGGCCTTGTTGCAGCGGCGCGTGGAGAAGTCGCCCTGATCGTCATAGACAAAGGCGCGCCCGCCGCTCATGCCGGCGGCGAAGTTGCGGCCGGTCGAGCCAATCACGACGACAGTGCCGTTGGTCATGTACTCGCATCCGTGGTCGCCCACGCCCTCAACCACCGCTGTGGCGCCGGAGTTGCGCACAGCGAAGCGCTCGCCCGCGATGCCGTTGAGGAAGACTTCGCCGCTTGTCGCTCCATAGAGCACGACGTTGCCCACCAGGATGCTTTCCTCCGGGAGGAAGCTGGAGGTCTTCGCCGGATAGGCGATGATGCGCCCGCCGGAAAGCCCCTTGCCGAGATAGTCGTTGGAGTCGCCTTCAAGCTCGAGCGTTACGCCCTTGGGCACGAAGGCTCCGAAGCTCTGCCCGGCCGATCCCTCGAAGCGGAAGTGAATGGTGCCGTCGGGCAGTCCTGCAGAGCCGAAGCGGCGCGCAATCTCACCGCCCAGCATGCCGCCCACCGTGCGATGCACGTTGCGGATGGCAAAGCTGGCGCTGACCGGGGTGTTCGATTCGAGCGCCGGAGCGGCCTTGGCGATGAGTGCGTGATCAAGCGCCTGTTCAAGGCCATGATCCTGCGCCTGGACCTTGCGGCGCGCCACACGCGACGGAACCGTGGGCGAGTAAAGGATGGAGGAAAGATCGATGCCCTTGGCCTTCCAGTGCGCGTCGGCGAGGGCTGCGTCGATCTTGTCCACGCGGCCAACCATCTCGTCCACGGTGCGGAAGCCGAGCCTGGCCATGTGCTGTCGCATCTGTTCGGCGATGAAGAAGAAGAAGTTGACCACGTGCTCCGGCTGGCCCTGGAAGCGAGCGCGCAGGATCGGGTCCTGCGTGGCGATGCCCACCGAGCAGGTGTTCAGGTGACACTTGCGCATCATGATGCAGCCCATGGTGATGAGCGGCGTGGTGGCAAAGCCGAATTCCTCGGCGCCCAGCAGAGCGGCGATCACGACGTCGCGGCCGGTTTGCAATTTGCCGTCTGTTTGTACCTTGATGCGGCTGCGCAGGTCGTTCAGCAGCAGAACCTGCTGCGTCTCGGCCAGGCCGAGTTCCCACGGAAGCCCCGCGTGCTTGATGGAACTGAGCGGCGAAGCGCCCGTGCCGCCGGTGTCACCGGAGATGAGGACCACGTCGGCATGGGCTTTGGAGACGCCCGCTGCCACTGTGCCCACGCCCACCTCAGAGACAAGCTTGACGGCAATGCGTGCCTTCGGGTTCACGTTCTTGAGGTCGTAGATCAGCTGCGCCAGATCTTCGATGGAATAGATGTCATGGTGAGGCGGCGGCGAGATGAGGCCCACGCCGGGAATGGAGTGGCGCGTCTTCGCAATGACTTCGTCCACCTTATGGCCGGGCAACTGCCCGCCTTCGCCTGGCTTTGCGCCCTGCGCCATCTTGATCTGGAGTTCATCCGCGTTGACCAGGTAATTGGTTGTGACGCCGAAGCGGCCGCTTGCCACCTGCTTCACAGCGCTGCGGCGGGAGTCGCCATTCGGGTCGGGCGTGAAGCGTGCTTCATCCTCGCCGCCTTCGCCAGTGTTGGACATGCCGCCTAGGCGATTCATCGCAATGGCCAGCGTCTCGTGCGCTTCCTTGCTGATGGAGCCAAAGCTCATGGCGCCTGTGGTAAAGCGCTTGACGATCTCCTTGGCCGGCTCCACTTCCTCTATCGGAATGGGATTGTCGGAATACTTGAGCTTGAGAAGACCGCGCAGCGTGCAGAGATGGCGGTTCTGATCGTCGAGCAGGTCGGTATATTCCTGGAAGGTCGTGGGGTTATTCTGGCGCACCGCATGCTGCAGCTTGCTGATCGTCTGCGGATTAAGCAGGTGATATTCGCCGCCTTCGCGATACTGGTACTGGCCGCCAACGACAAGCTCGGTCTCCGACTCGGTGAGCGGCTGGAAGGCGTAGTCATGCTTCACCTGCGCTTCGCGGGCAAGCACATCCAGGCCCACACCCTCGATGCGCGAAGCCGTTCCCGGGAAGTAGGCATCGACCAGCGCCTGGTTCAAACCAACCGCCTCAAAAACCTGCGCGCCGCGATAACTCTGCAGGGTGCTGATGCCCATCTTGGAAAATGTCTTGAGCAGGCCCTTGTTGATGGCCTTGATAAAGTTCTTCTCCGCCTGGTTGCCGGTGACGTTGTGAGGGAGCAGCCCGCGCCGCTTCAGGTCGTGCAGCGTCTCGATGGCCAGATAGGGATTGATGGCGCTGGCGCCGTAGCCGATGAGCAGGGCAAAGTGCATGACTTCGCGCGGCTCACCGCTCTCGATGATGAGAGCGACCTGGGTGCGGGTCTTCTCTTTGACCAGGCGATTATGCACAGCGGCCATGGCGAGCAGGCTTGGAATCGGTGCATAGGTTGGATCGACGCCGCGGTCGGAGATGATGAGCAGCGTATAGCCTGAATCGACGGCATGCGCGGCGCGTGCGCTCAGTTCTTCAAGGCTGCGGCGCATCCCGGCTTCGCCATCCGAGGCGCGAAAGAGCGCGGGCAGCGTGGTGGCAAGCAGATCGCCCGAGGAAACACGGCGCAGCTTCTCAAGGTCGCGGTTGGTCAGAATAGGATGCGGCAGCTTCAGCGTATGGCAGTTCTCAGGCGCTTCATCCAGGATGTTGCGCTCAGTGCCGATGTAGCTGATGAGCGACATCACCAACTCTTCGCGGATGGGGTCGATGGGTGGATTTGTGACCTGCGCGAAGAGCTGCTTGAAATAGTTGAAGAGCGGCTGTGGGCGGTCAGAGAGGCAGGCCAGCGGAACGTCGGTGCCCATGGAGCCAATGGGCTCCTCACCCTTGGCGCCCATCGGCCCAAGCAGGATGCGCAAATCTTCCTCGCTGTAGCCATAGGCGCGCTGGCGGCGCAGCAGCGTTTCAGGGTTGGACGCGATCACGCGCGATGGCTCGGGCAGCTGGTCCATGGTGACCTGCTGTTCCTGGAGCCATTTGCCATAAGGCTGGCGGGCGGCAAGTTCCTTCTTGATTTCGGCATCGGAGATGATGCGCTTATCCACCGTGTCGACAAGGAACATGCGGCCGGGCTGCAGTCGGCCCTTCTTGCGGATGTCTTCGGCCGGCACTTCCAACACGCCAGCCTCTGAGGCCAGCACCACCAGGTCGTCTTTGGTGACGATGTAGCGGCCGGGGCGCAGGCCGTTGCGATCAAGCGTGGCGCCGATGACGCGGCCATCCGTGAAGGCAATCGCCGCCGGTCCATCCCATGGCTCCATCAAGGAGGCGTGGTACTCGTAGAAGGCGCGCTTGTCCTCGTCCATGTCGGGGTTGCCGGCCCATGCCTCGGGAATCAGCATGGCCATGACATGGGGCAGGGAACGGCCTGACTGGTAGAGGAACTCCACGGCGTTGTCGAGCGACGCCGAGTCACTACCGTCGGGCATGATGACGGGATACAGATCGTCGATTTTGCCATCGTACTTCGGGCTTTGCAGTACCGATTGGCGCGCGTTCATCCAGCTGACGTTGCCGCGGATGGTGTTGATTTCGCCGTTATGTGCCACGTAGCGGTAAGGGTGCGCGAGTTTCCAGCTGGGGAAGGTGTTGGTAGAGAAGCGCTGGTGCACAAGACAAAGGGCGCTGGTGACGAGTGGATTGGCCAGCTCGAAGTAGAACTTCTCAATCTGCGGGGCCAGCATCAGCCCCTTGTAGATGATGGTGCGGCAGGAGAACGAAGGCACGTAAAAGTCGTCCTTGCCCTCGATCTCGGAGGCCGCAATCTCGTTCTCAGTGCGGCGGCGAACGCGGTAAAGAAGTCGCTCAAACACATCCTCGTCCATGCTCTCGGGACGGGCGACAAAGAACTGCTCGATATAAGGCTGTGAAGCGCGCGCTTCGCGGCCGATGGCGTCGCCATTTACCGGCGTATCGCGCCAGCCAAGCACGGTGAGCCCCTCTTCCTGCGCAATGCGCTCAAAGACTCCCTCGCACTGCAGTCGGCTATGTTTGTCCACGGGCAGAAAGACCATGGCAACGCCGTAGGCGCCAGGACCGGGGAGCTGCATGCCGAGTTCGCCGCACTCACGCGCAAAAAAGACGTGGGGAATCTGAATCAGAATGCCCGCGCCGTCGCCCGTCTCAGGGTCGCAGCCCGCTGCGCCGCGATGAGTGAGGTTGATGAGCACCTCAAGTCCCTTGCGGATAATCTCATGGCTCTTCTCTCCGCGGATACTGGCCACGAGGCCCATGCCGCAGGCATCGTGTTCATTGCGTGGATGATAGAGCCCCTGGGCGTCAGGAATGCGGAGACGGGAATGCGATGTTTGCATGGCAACCTTCTATGAGAGCGTTGTTCGATGCCTGGTCGTGCTGCTGACTGGGTAGACACAGCCACCGTGTCGATTCCTGAAAGAAATCGACATGGTTTTTTCTTGTGAAGGTCTGCCCCGGGCAGACCCGGCCGTGTCAGGGATAGTGCTGAACAATTTAATATTAACGGAAAATAAGAAAAAAGACTTCCGCAATGCGAAAAGCTAAAGGAATCAATAGGTTGCAGCAGCGTTTCGCTGGCCTTTCTGTCTCGATCCTCCGGCGGAGGGCCTAGCTGGCCCCGGCTGGCGGCGTCGATGCCGATTTATAGCCTGCGAATCAGAAGCTCGCGCTCGTAGATCATCTCCGGCGGCAAATGGCTGTGCAGCTTGATGAACAACTCTTCGTGATCGATGATCTCCCTGCGCCATGCGTCGCGATCCACCTTCATCAACTCATCGAATTTCTCGCGTGGAAAGTCGAGGCCGGCCCAGTCAATATCCTCGTAGCGCGGAACCCATCCGATGGGCGTTTCGCGGCCATGTGTGCGGCCATGCACGCGATCGACAATCCAGCGTAGAACGCGCATGTTCTCGCTGAAGCCCGGCCAGATAAAGCGGCCCTTCTCATCCTTGCGAAACCAGTTGACGTGGAAGACGCGCGGTGTCTCATCCAGCTCACGCTGCATTCGGAGCCAGTGGCGGATGTAGTCGCCCATGTGATAGCCGCAGAAGGGAAGCATGGCCATGGGATCGCGCCTGACCTGGCCGACCGCGCCGCTTGCCGCGGCGGTAGTCTCAGAGCCCATGGTGGCGCCGATGTAGACGCCGCTGCTCCAGTTGAAGGACTGGTAGATGAGAGGCAGCGTTGCGGAGCGGCGGCCGCCGAAAATGATGGCGCTGATGGGCAGGCCCTCCGGCGACTCCCATGCGGGATCGATGGTAGGGCATTGCGCGGCGGGTGCGGTGAATCGGCCATTGGGGTGTGCGGCGGTGCGCCCGCTTTCCTTTCCAATGGCCGGTGTCCAGCGCTCTCCTCGCCAGTCAAGGCACTCTTTAGGCGGCGTATCGGTCATGCCCTCCCACCAGACGCCTCTATCCGGGGTAAGCGCGACATTCGTGAAGATGGAGTTCCGCGCGAGTGTCGCCATGGCCATGGGATTTGTCTTGACGCTGGTTCCGGGAGCCACGCCGAAGAAGCCGGTTTCAGGGTTAATGGCGCGCAGGCGGCCATTGGAGTCTGGACGAATCCAGGCGATGTCGTCGCCCACGGTCCAAACCTTCCAGCCTTTCATGGCCTTGGGCGGAATCAACATGGCGAAGTTGGTTTTGCCGCAGGCCGAGGGAAAAGCGGCAGCGACATACGTCTTCTGGCCTTCAGGGTTTTCCACGCCGAGAATGAGCATATGCTCGGCCATCCAGCCCTCATCGCGGGCAAGGTTGGAGGCGATGCGCAGGGCAAAGCACTTCTTGCTCAAGAGCGCATTGCCGCCGTAGCCGGATCCATAGGACCAAATCTCGCGCGTCTCAGGGAAGTGCACGATGTACTTCGTGTCATTGCATGGCCACGGCACGTCAGGCTGACCGGGCTTGAGCGGCATGCCCACGGAGTGCATGCAGGGCACGACGCGTTTTTCGTCCTTGTCGATCTCGGCAAAGACCGGCGCTCCAATGCGCGACATGATGCGCATCTGCGCTACGACATAAGGAGAATCCGTGAGCTGGACGCCGATTGCGGACATCGGCGATCCCACCGGCCCCATGCTGAACGGCAGCACATACATGGTGCGGCCCTGCATGCACCCGCGAAAAAGTTGCTTGAGGCGGCGACGCATCACGTAGGGGTCTTCCCAGTTGTTGGTGGGGCCGGCGCCATCGCGGGAGAGCGAGCAGATGAATGTCCGGTCTTCCACGCGGGCCACATCGCCGGGAACCGAGCGGGCATAGTAGCAGCCGGGCCAGCGCTCCTGATTCAAGCGGACAAAGGTGCCGGCAGCAACAAGGCGATCGCAGAGGAAGTCGTACTCGGCCTGCGAGCCGTCCACCCAGTGGATGGAGTCAGGGCGGCAGAGGTCGGCCATCTTTTCCACCCAGCGAATCAGGTGCCTGTTGGTCGTGAGTGGAGTCGCATTTGCGGACGGTTCGGTTACAGCCATGGAGGGCTTCATTTTGCTATGGCTTCTCCTGCTCGGCGTTGGACGTTCGAGTGGTTCATTTCGTCCTGACGGGACCGAGAAAACCAGTTTCCCTGTCCCATCCCACATCTGCCGGCCTTGTGGAACCCTACCATAATGGACCCGCTTTCGGGCTGAGGACAAGACAGCCCTGCGTTCAGCTGCCGCCGCGTAAACCACCCCGCCTTTCCCACGGCCAACCCGACCCCCTACAATGGGATCTGACTTTCACCACCGAGGGAAACCATGCCGCTTTCCGGAGAAGCCATTCGCCTGATGAACTACCTGGACGATGTTGCCGTAACCCTTCGCCGGGTGCTTGCTGCCGTTCCGAGTCTTTCCCCTGAGGAGCGCGCCCGCGTTGCAGAACATCTGCAGCAGACCCGGCCCAATGTTGAAGACGTGGCGCAAGCTCTGGCTGTCAGGTAAGACGCTCCCCTTGACCACAGTCGCCATTATCGGGGCAGGCCCACTGGGCCGCTGGCTGGCCCTTTCGGCTGCAAAGGCCGGTTGTCGCGTCCTACTGGAAGACGTGATGCCGGCCAGTCTGCACCATGCGCGCGAAACCCTGCGCCAGCAGCTGAGCCCGGCGGCACTTCCGATGGTCTCCTTTGTCTCCACGATTGAGGACGCTGTGCGCGAGGCTGATCTTGTCGTCGACTGCGTGCCTGACGAATTGGAATCGAAGCTGGAAATACTCTGGCTGCTGGACCGCATGGCGCCTCCGCGCACGGTGCTGGCCACGCCCACCACCAGGCTCTCCATCGGCGACCTGGCAGCGTGCACCTACCGGCCCGGCAAGTGCGTGGCAATCGCTGCGGAAGCGCGTGATCTGGCTGAAAACCCTGCCTCCGCTCTCCTGCTGCGCACCACCGCGCAGACCACACCAGAGACGGTTTCGCTCATGGATGCTTTCTGGCAGCAGCTGGGCTTTACTCCGCGCTTCGAATCAGAGCCAGCTTAAGGCCTGCGGCTTCATCCTGCATTTGCCAGTACCGACTCGTAATACTGGACGTACTGCGGCACGATCTTCGTGGAGCAGAACCGCGTTGTTGCTGTCTTGCGCGCGGCAACGCGCATGGCCTGCAGACGGACGGGGTCAGCGAGCAGCTGAATGGCCCCGGCAGCCATATCATCCACATTTCCGACGGAGAATAAGAGTCCGGTTACCCCATCGTCAATCAGCTCAGGCACCCCGCCCACGCGCGTTGCGATGGACGGAACCTTGCACGCCATGGCCTCCAACGCCGCCAGCCCGAACGACTCCAGTTCGCTCGGCATCAGCATGAGGTCGGCCAATGGAAGCAACTCGTTCACGCGGTCCTGCTTGCCAAGGAAATGAATCCTGGCGTGGATGCCTAGATCATGTGCCAGCCACTCAGCCGCCGACCGGTCGGGACCATCGCCCACGAGCACCAGTTGTGCTGGAATCTCACGCGCCACGTGCGCAAAGACCTTCACCACATCCGCCACGCGCTTGACCGGCCTGAAATTCGACAGATGAATCAGAATGGCTTCATCCGGCTTTGCCAGCCGGCTCCGTGCCGCAGCCCGGGCCGCCTCGTCCTTGATGGGCATGTACACGTCGCAGTTGACGAAGTTGGGAATCACTTCGATGGGCCGCGTCACGCCGAAGTCCGCAATGGTTTTCTCTTTTAGATAGCGGGAGATGCTGGTGACGCCATCGCTCTCCTGTATGGAGAAGCGCGTGATCGGCAGGTAGCTGCGGTCTAATCCCACAAGCGTAATGTCCGTGCCGTGCAGAGTGGTTACAAAGGGCAGCCGCCGTCCCCGCGCAGCCAGCATCTGCCGCGCAAGCAGCGCGCTTACGGAGTGCGGAATCGCGTAATGCACATGGAGCAGATCCAGTTCGTAGAACTCCGCCACCTCCGCCATGCGCGACGCGAGCGCCAGATCATAGGGCGGGAACTCGAAGAGCGGATAGCTTGAAACGGGGACCTCGTGATAGAAAATGCCGTCGTCACGGCCGCTGAGCCGGAAAGGCTGCGAATAGGAGATGAAGTGGACTTCGTGACCGGCCGCTGCCAGCTCGATGCCCAGTTCCGTGGCCACCACGCCCGAACCGCCGTAGGTGGGATAGCAGGTGATGCCAATGCGCATGGCGATGATCTCGATCCGTATTCCGTTTCTTTGATTTAGACGGCTGCAGAAGCGGGGAAGATTCGTCGCAATGCATGTTAATTGTCCAGACGTTGCGCAGTCTCAATGTGAAGCGCCGCAAAGGAAATGAGTTCGACGCCCGGGAATTGCTTGATTTTTTGCAGGGAATTGCGCTCGGCCTCGCGGGAGGCCAGCAGCCGGCTGTGCGTCTGGGCCAAGGCGGCGTCGTTGTAGCCAGGATGCGACACCATTTCAAACGTGCCCTCGGGCAGCGCAGTGAGCAGGGAAGCGATCGTCGTGGCGTCCAGTGCTCCGGTGGCCAGCACGCCGATGGCGCCGTCGGTGGAGACAAAGCCTTCTTCGGCTGTGATTTGCCGGAATGCAGCTTCGAATCGTTGCAGCAGGCTTAGCTCTATCCGCCGGGTCAGGTGGATGCCCGGCGTGGCGCGCAGGCTCCAGGCGGGTTCAAAGGGGTTTCGAACCGCACGTATCCCGGCAGCCTTTGCCGCGCGCAGTATCGGTCTCAGCACGGCGGGAAACATGTGCGTGTGCTTGTGCGTGTCGATGTGCGTCAAGCGCACTCCGCGCCTTTGCAGCAGTGCAATTTGCGCGGCAGCCTCGGCCTCGATCTCCGCCTCACGGACGCGCCCCGCAAGAAGTCGTTGCACGAAGGCGCTGAGTCTGTGTTGAAAGCGGCCTGTCCCGGGATCGACAAGCGAGGGCAGTTCTGCGGGCTTCAAAGCGGGCTCACCATCCACCAGCACCACATGGCAGCCAACGTCCAGCAATGGCGTGGAGAGAGCCATGTCAATGGCGTGGTCTGTGGCTGCCGCCCGAGACATCAGGGTGGCGCTTGTCAACACCCCTGCCCGGTGCAACTCTGCAATGGCTCGATTGACTCCGGCAGTCAGTCCGAAGTCGTCAGCATTCACGATCAAACGACTCATCGGGTGAGTGTATCAACTGTGGCAAGCTGTGCCCACACCAAATCGCAACCGCTGATATGATGACAGAGGACGCTTCTGGTCCTTCCGCCTGATGTGGGCGGTTAGCTCAGTTGGTTAGAGCGCCTGCCTTACAAGCAGGATGTCGGGGGTTCGAGTCCCTCACTGCCCACCATAATCAAAACAATGTGCTCAGGTCATTCTTCATTTCGCTGCTTGCGAGGCGGAATCGACATCGAATGTGGCCTTCTGGTCGGCAAGTGAACTGCCCCCGATCCAGACTGTGTAATGAGTCGCTTCCATCGTCGGCTTGCTCTCCAGGTTGAAGAAGGAGAGTTCACTGAAGCTCAGGTGAAAGATGACCTGCTTCGATTCGCCGGGAGTCAGAGTTACTCGCTCAAATCCCTCCAGGCTCCGCACCGGCTGTTCAATGCTTGCCCCCAGGTTCCGCACATAGCACTGAACGACTTCTGTGGCCGTGCGGTTCCCCGTGTTGGTCACGGTCGCCGTGGCATCGAGAAGCGGTGTAGTCCGGTTCTTAAGGGCCTGTGACAGGGAGATGCGGGCTTTTGACACGCTCACGTCCCGGTAGGTGAAGCTGGAGTAGGAGAGCCCATAGCCGAAGGGGAAGAGCGCGCTGTTGGGGACATCGATGTAGCGCGAGAAGAAGCGCGAGTCTCCGCCCGGCGGCTTGGAGAGGTCGATGCCAATGGGCGGGCGGCCGGTGGGGAACTGGTTGTAGTAGAGAGGCTCCTGGCCGACGGCTCGCGGGAAACTCATGGGCAGCTTGCCGCTGGGCGAAACGTCTCCGTAAAGAACGTTGGCGATGGCGTGCCCTGCTTCCGTTCCGGGGAACCAGTCTTCCAGGATTGCGGGAACATGTTTGGCTGCCCAGTCAAGGACGAGTGGACGCCCAGAGAAGACAAGCAGCACGGTCGGCTTTCCGGTTGCCACAACTGCTTCCAGAAGCTGCTGCTGGTTGCCCGGCAGATCGAGATAGGAGCGCGAACCGGCTTCGCCGCTCATCATGCCCGCTTCGCCGAGCGCAAGGATGGCGACATCGGCAGTCTGCGCTGTGGCGACAGCCTCTGCAAAGCCACTTTGGGAAGTACTCTCGATATCAGTTCCTTTGCGGTAGATAAGTGCGCCGCCGGTTTCGCGTGCGCGCTCTTCAAGCGCCTGCCGCAGCGTAATGATGTCTGTCTTGTGGCCGGCGCCGCCCCAGGCGCCCACCATGTCGACGGGATCATCCGCGAGCGGGCCAATCAAAGCCACCCGTTTGAGTGCCGGCGAAAGCGGGAGAAGCGGGGCGCCGCCCGCGATTTTGTTGTTCTGCAGCAGGACCAGGGACTCTTCCGCAGCCTTGCGCACAAGCGGCCTGTGCTCGGGGACAGCGGCTGTCACCTCCACTCCATCAGCGTAGGGATGCTCGAACAGCCCTGTTGCGAACTTAACGCGCAGCACGCGCCGCACAGCCTCATCGACCACGCTCATCGGAACGGTCCCGGAGCGGATGAGCGCCGGCAACTGGGTGTCGTAGAAGTGCGACATCATGTCCACATCAACGCCCGCTGTGATGGCCTTGCGGGTGGCTGTCGCAGGGTCGAGCGCGACGCCGTGGTTCATCAATTCCATGACTGCTGTGTAGTCGCTGACGACGAACCCGTCAAATCCCCACTCGCCGCGCAGAATCTTGCCGAGCAGAAATGGGTTGGCGCTGGAAGGCACACCATTAAGGGCATTGAAAGCGCTCATGATGGTGGCGGCGCCAGCCTTTACAGCAGCCTCGTAGGGCGGCAGGTATACCTGCCGCAGGCGGATCTCCGACATGTCCGTGGTGTTGTACTCACGGCCGGCTTCAGCAGCGCCGTATGCAGCGAAATGCTTGACCGATGCCGCGACATTGCCTGGCTTTGAGAGGTCATCTCCCTGATAGCCGCGAATGTAGGCGCGCGCCATGGCAGCGCCAAGGTAGGGGTCTTCACCCGCGCCTTCGACGGTTCGGCCCCATCGCGGGTCGCGGCTGATGTCGACCATGGGCGAGTAGAACCAGCGAACGCCCGCACTTGTGGCCTCCTGGGCGGACATGTGCGAGAGGGCGACCACCAGATCAGGATCGAAACTCGCGGCCAGACCCAGAGGAACCGGATAGATGGTGCGAAAGCCATGAATCACATCCGCGCCGAAGAGCAAAGGGATATGCAGACGGCTCTTTTCCACTGCCAGATGCTGAAACGTATTGGTGCGTTGTGCGCCGATTGTGTTGAGCATCGATCCCAGCCGGCCGGTGGCTGCCAGTCGCATGGCGTCCACATCGCCTGCGGCCTCGGGGTTTGCAGCGGCAAGCGCGCCCGTCTTTTCAGGGGATTTCAGCCCGGCGGCCGAGAGCACAGAAGGGTCGTCCCCGGTGTCGTTGTACTGCACAAGTTGCCCGATCTTTTCTTCGAGGGTCATCTGGCGGAGCAGACGATCCACGCGGGTCTCGATTGCCGGGCTTGCCAACTGGGCATTGGATGCATGTGCGGATGTGCTTACAGCGGGCGGGGAAGCAGTCTTGGCTGCCTGGGCCGCCGCAGGCGTTGCGAGGCCCTCGGCCACCGCGCAGAATACGGCGCACATACGGAGGAAGCACTTGAGTTTGCTCATCGGAGGGATTGCCTTGCGACTGCTGACAGGGCCTAAAAGCTTGCTGCTTAGGGACTTCGTTGGTAACACGGGATTTCTCCGATGCTTGTTCTGCGGATCGCACGGCGAAGGCCAGACGGCAATCGGTGCTCGATACTGATGATGCATTCTGTCAAGGCACTGAGGCAAGCAGGTCGTTCCGATAGCGTGGGCTTGGACTCCGGCGACATTTTGCGCAATCTCTTGCGCGTGCCGAGAGGTTGGGCCATCCGCAATTGTCGTTGATAAGTTGCGAATGGAGCGCGCAATGCCGTCTGGAGCGCGGCCTAGCAAATAACATCAAACGGCGCGTCGCCAGTTGGAATGAAATAGCCCGGAACGGCGTGATTTTGCGGAAGGGAGGAAGCGGCGGATGAACCGGATTGCCGTCAGCGGGTGATGGTTCCCCCTGACGGCCATAGGGCAGGCTCTTCAGGCACTCTCAGCGATGCTCCCCGGTCAGCTGATGATTGATGGCAAAAAGGGCGAGTTCGAGCCGGTTTGAGACGCCAAGCTTATCAAAAGCATGACCGATGTGATGCTTCACCGTATGCTCGCTCAATTTCATATTCGCAGCGATATCTGCGTTTGAAAACCCTTCCACAACTGCTTCGACGATCTGCAGTTCGCGCTTTGTCAATCCGAAATCACGCCGCGGGGCAGGGGCGGGCTCGGGCGTCCTGGAGTCCCGCAGGGCCTCAACGAGGGTTGCAACGCTGTCCTGGGTTATCCAGTACTGCCCGGACACAACCCGGCGGATGCCCTCGAAGAGCATATCGGTGGTGGAATTCCTGAGGATCACACCCCAGGCGCCGAGTTGAAGAGCCTGCAGAATGTCGGCCTTGTCGAGGGAGACTGTCTGCAACAGTATCCGGACAGGGAGCCCTGACGCCGACACCTCGCGCATCACCCTCATGCCGTCGCGAATCGCCATTGACCAGTCAAGCAAGAGAACATCCGGCTTGAGCTCCTGCACTAGACGAACGGTCATGTCACTATCCGCAGCCTCACCGACTACCCGGAAATCCGATTCCGTCTCCAACAGAAAACGCAATCCATCCCGGAGAATCTGGTGGTCATCGGCAATCAGAATTCGCGCTGATTTTTCATCGCGCCTGGGCTCGACGCCAATGCGCGGTACTCTCGTGCGAAAGCGCCCCCTGGGCTCATGATTTGCCCCAGTTATGTGGAATGTAGACATTTCACCTCGCAGTAAGATACTTCGTGCCTTCTGCTCCGCGTTTCTCTCGACCTGGTTTAGTGATAGTACAGCCGGTTTCCTGCGTCTTCAATGAATCCTCCGTCATATTGATTGTCTTGGCCTAACCGTGGTACCGAACAAAAGTAACCTGCTTTCTTGTGACCGCGTTTACTTTTGTGGGAATGTTCAGACCACCGCAGGGATCGAGCCAGCAGATAGGAAGCTTCTCTCAGGGCCCAACCTGGGTGTTTGTTAAAGCCCATGATGTGAATGTCATCATAGGTTCATGTAGGCTCAAGAGCCTGCCAAAGCCTGCACGAAGTCACTTGCAGAGTTAGTCGGCAAGTCAGTCGAGGTGCAGTCTGCCATACATGCTGCGCAGAGAACGCGCATCGCTGCGGCAGGCTGCCTGAAGGACAAAAGGAGGCTGGCCGGGAAAAGGGACGGTTTGCCGTGCCGAGCCAGGGTCTCCCCGGTTCGGGTCAGCGGCCGACTATACTTGGGAGAAAGGAACCTGAGGAGAAAGGAACCCACCTTGCTCGCGCCCCTGCGATTCATCTGGAATGCAACCCGCGGTCATCGGCTGACTCCCTGGCGGAGCGTATATCTGCGCTGGCGTATCGAGACATTCTCCGGGAAGCGAGCCGAGACGCTAAAAGCCGGCGACGTACTGGGTTTCCTGTGGAGCACGCGATGGGAGTTGCTGAACTTCCTCATATGGACAGACCAGTTGGACCGCGAAGCGCGCAGGCGCGCGTGAGAGCGCCCGCCAGCAGGGCTGGACCTTGTACGTTGCTAGCTCTGATCCTGCATGAAGAAGGACGCAAGTGCATCAGGCAA
The DNA here is from genome assembly GCA_028876395.1 of Acidobacteriota bacterium. GTDB lineage: Bacteria > Acidobacteriota > Terriglobia > Terriglobales > Acidobacteriaceae > Telmatobacter. The sequence goes on along the minus strand of JAGWRX010000001.1, from coordinate 3,439 downwards.
TGCGGCTGGGGACGACCTTACTGCTGACGTGCCGATGAGGATGCAGAACCTCTCGCAGGTGAAGAGATGCAATTAAAAGGCCTGGAGCGATCTTGAAAGCTGTCGATATCATCCTGCGGGCGAGCCAAGTCGTTTTCCTGCGGTGATGGAAGACCCGCCAAGTCATGAAGACGTACTCGAAGAAGACATTCCAGCGAGGAAAATCTTTCAATTTAAGGTAAACACGCGAGCGCTCGGCGGTCACTGCCAGATGCTCCTCGTCGAGGAGATGCATCTCGGTGGAGAGTTCGTGCAGCTTCGTGCCGGGATAGGGATAAAAGATTGATTTGGCGACATCTAGCGGATCGCAGGCCCGTGCGACTTTGCTCGTTTCGACCGCTTCGGCAGGAGTCTCGGTCGGGACGCCAACAAGCGTGTAGAGGACTACTGAAATTCCATACTGTCGGGCGACGTCGCAGAACTGGATCAGGGCCACATTGGTATACGTTGGCCGTCGAAGTATCTCCGTACGGATGCGCTCAGAACCGGATTCGAGGCCAATATTGACAGTGAGCAGATTGGCGCGCCGGAACGCCGATAAGAGCGAATGCATCTGTTCTTCGTTTTGGACGAGTTGATTGGTAACGGCTAGATTGGCGCGGAATGCGATAGGCCGTTCGCGGGCAGCATTGAATTCAGCAAGGGCGTCGCAAAGTTGAAGGGCCCAGGGAACCGACGCACCGATGGTCTCTATTTCGAGGTAGATCGACTCCAGATCCGGGTAGCGCTCAACGATCATCCGGATCTCCGCAAGAACATTGCTGGGCGAGCGGAACCGCACGTAGCGCCCGGCCTGGACGCGCCGCAGGGCATGGTTGGAACAGTAGGTGCATGAATAGGGGCACCCCCGCCCGACGACAACACGCAACGTGCGGTCGCGGGGGTCGATCCAGCGTTCCCAGTGCCGGTAATTCATAAATGGAAACTCGTCCAGATCAGTGCGGAACGGCGCGGGTGGGTTGCGCTCGACTTCGGTCTGACCAGGAACTTTAATCCAGAGCCCCGGGATGCCTGAGGGCTGTTCACCGTTAGTGATAGCGTTTGCCCAGGCAACGGCTGCATCCTCACCCTCCCCGACGCAAATGGCGTCGATGGCCGGGTGAGCGATGCACTTCTCCGCGCGAACGGTGGCGTGAACACCGCCGAGAAGGATGGGGATCGACGGTTTCAGATCCTTGATGTGCTGGCAGAGACGAGCGATGAGCGGAAACTGAGTAGTGACTGCGCTGGCGGCAGCCATGTCGCATCCAAACTCATGCACTATTTCGTGGGCGACGCGATGAAGCGAAGTCCTGGGACAAACCACCCAGCAACGAACTTCATGGCCGGCGCGTTCAAGACATCCAGCAACTATACTTAGGCCGAACGGTACTTTGTCCCAGCCAGTCAGCGGATGGTCGATCGCGTCATAATACTCAACTGAAAACAACACAGCAATGCGGGCCATCGATTTTCCCCATGCCGCGCAATTCCACGCAAAAGCCTGCACAAGTATAACGCCAAAGTCCACGTTGTGAATCTGCCTCATTTTGCAATTATTCGGATGGATTTCAGCCATTTCGCTGGCCCCGCTCTTAAAGAACTGGATCCTAGAGCATCGGATTGGGAAGGTTGAGAGAGGTAACGGCCCCCGTGCCAGGCTATTTCAAAGCAAACCCTGATCTGATGTTGTCTCTGTGCGACAAGGACTCCACCCGTCCCCTATCATCGGAAGGGGATTGTTTCCTTTGAGATTGAACTTTTGGCGTCTCGTGATTGCGTGCCTCGCTGCAGCGGTGTCTTTGGCTGTGGCCCACTCAGCCTGTGCCCGGCAATTGCCGCCCGCCGAGCCGCCGCAGCCACCACCGGGCGCTCCTGCAGAGATGCCAACGCTGCGCGTGACCACGAATGAAGTGCTGGTGCCCACGCTGGTGGAAAAACGCGATGGGGGCATTCTGTATGGCCTGAAGCCGTCCGATTTTGTGCTCGAGGATAACGGAGTTCCTCAGAAGATTCGCGTGCAGGAGGAGATGGACACAGCGCCGGTTTCGCTGATTGTCGCCGTCGAGGAGGGTGGCTCAAGCGCGCTTGAATTTGGAAAACTCGCCAAGCTCGGTCCGCTGCTCGATCTTTTTCTGGCGGATCCTCAAAGCCAGGCGGCGCTGATCGGCTTCGACTCCAGGCCGCATCTCATCCGTGACTACACGCATTCTGAGCCGGACTTGAATAACGACTTGCAGAGCCTGCAACCCGGCGATGGCGGGGCGGCAATTCTGGACACCGTGAGCTATGCCGTCGATCTGCTGGAGTCCCAGCCCAACGAATACCGGCGCGTACTGCTGCTGATCAGCGAAAGGCGCGATCACGGCAGCAAGCATGCCAAACCCGCGCAGTTGATCCAGAAGATTGGCCGCTCGGACGTGCTCGTGTTGAGCGTCTCGTTTTCGCCTTCGGGGGCTGAGTTGCTCCACGACGTGCAGGACTCCGGAGAAGACCGCACGCTGAATATGGTTTCGGCGCTTGTCATGGCGGTCAAGGCCTTCAAGAAGAACGTTGCCAGAGAGGTGGCGCAGATGAGCGGCGGGGAATACACAACTTTTACCGGCGACAAGCGATTTGAGCAGCGGGTGATGGATGCGGCCAGGCACGTGCGCAACCGCTATCTGATCACCTTCAGCCCGTCGAATCCCACTCCCGGCCTGCACACCATCCGCGTGAGGACAACACAGGACTTCGGAGCCCGCATCGTGGCCCGGACCAACTACTGGATGCAGCAGGCGCAATGAATTTTGGACCGCAAAATGCGGATACGATTCTGGTTCCGGGCCGCAGGCAACGTGGCGTAGAGCGCTCATTCATGGTAATCTCACTCTAGACACTTGAGAGTGGACTGAGAACGCAAGAGGAGTAACACACGCCGTGCTGGCGACTGCTAAGAAAACCACACTGATTGAACGCTTCCGCACCCACGATACGGACACCGGCTCTCCGGAGGTCCAGATTGCGATTCTGAGTGAGCGGATTGGCGAGCTGACTGAACACTTCAAGACCCACAAGAAGGACCACGCTTCCCGGCGCGGTCTCCTGATGCTGGTCAGCAAGCGCCGCCGCCTGTTGGATTACCTGAAGACGCACGATTCAGACCGCTATCGCGATGTAATCGGCAAACTCGGTATCCGCAAGTAACCAGAAAGCATACTTTGAACCGGAAGCGCCCAGACCGGAAATTGGTCACGGCCCCCGTTCTACCCAGGACCTGGGGCCATGGTGTACCTGGCGAAATGCAACCGCTGCCAGGGCCGGCGCACAGCTATCGGCTGCGCACGGCCCGGGCGCACAGGCCGGGAGATTTCGCTCCCTCGCGCACATCTCACTTGTTAGCGCGCGCCCTGTACGTCGCCAGATTTTCCGTACCCTCCGG
>JAGWRX010000127.1 GCA_028876395.1 Acidobacteriota bacterium | reverse complement strand
TCTTGGTCAACACTTCCCAGATGCCCTGCCTTGCGCCCTCGCGCAAGCTGTCTTTCACGATGCGATCTTCCAAACTGTGAAAACTGATGACGGCCAGTCGTCCTGAGGGCTTAAGCAACCTGGGTGCGGCCTCCATCAACGCCCGAATCTCGTCCAGTTCACGATTCACATGAATCCGGAGAGCCTGAAACGTCCGCGTCGCCGGATGAATCCTGTCCTGTTTCATTGCCGGGGCGGCTGAGGCGACAATCCGGGCCAACTGCCCTGTGCTTGTCACCGGCCGCCCGCGAACAATGGCTCTGGCGATTCTCCGCGACCTCCTTTCATCTCCGTATTCGTAAATAAGGTCTGCCAGCTCGCGCTCACTCGCCTCATTCACCACTTGTGCGGCGGTCGGGCCCCGGCGCGTATCCATGCGCATATCCAGCGGCCCATCCGCCATAAAACTGAATCCCCGGCGCGCCTCGTCCAGTTGCAGGCTGCTTACGCCAAAATCCGCCAGCAGGCCATCCACCGAACCCGGTTGCACATATTTGCCAACAGAACTAAACGCCTCGCCCACCAGCGTTACCCTGGGCGCTTCGCTGCCCAATTCCTGACAAACCCGCGCCAGCTTTGTCTTCGCCAGCGCCATAGCCTCAGGATCCCTATCGAAACCGATCAGGTGTCCGTCCGGCCCCAGCAGCCTGGCCACCTGGCTTGCGTGGCCCGCCATGCCCAGCGTGCAGTCCACGATTGTGCTGCCCGCGCGCACTCTCAAAAACTCGATCGCTTCTTTTGAAAGAACTGGCACATGGCGTTCGCTCTGGTTCGTCATGCGCTCCCCCTTGGGGGCTTCAACCGCGGCGGCTGAGCAGGGCCGCCATTGCCTTGCGATCCTCTGCCGTCAATTCGTTCTCCGGCAGGCTCTTTTCGAAGGCCTCTCTGTTATGCACTTCCAGGTAGGTCCGCATGCCGAACACCGTCACTTCCGCATCCAGCCTGGCCGAGCCCCGCAGAATCTGCGGCAGCAGCAACCGTGCCTGGTTGTCCATCTCCACCTGCTGGCCGTAGTAGCTGGTCAGGTTCAGGTACTTCCTCACCGCGTCGTCCAGGGTGCTGGAGTCGGCAAGCTGCGCTTCCCTCTTCTCCCACTCCGGCAACGGCCAGATCTCCGCGCTCTTTCCGTCCGTGCTGGTCACATAGAACTGGGTCACATTCGCGGCATCCACCAGTTGCTTGAAGGCAGAGGGCAGCTTCAACCGCCCCTTCTCGTCCACCTTCGCCGGATGGTTGCCCCTGAACATTGCGCCCGCCCTCGCCTGAATGCTTCCGGCCCAGCCCCATTTACCGTTGCTGGCCGTGCCTTTTCCCGGTTGCCGAAACTGGTTCAAAAGCCACTTCGTTGCCCGGATTCCCTGTTGAGCAGAAGAAATTGGAGTAATCTTGCCTTGTAGCCAACGCTTTTACTCCCCTTTGCTCCCTTCTGCTCCACTTCAGACACGATAATAGCCGACATTCCTGTCCGCTCCAACAGCAAAAACTGTTGAAAGCGTTGAAAACTGCCTGTTTCCGGGACATTCAGGAAGAGCATTTCGCGGAGTTGCCGCTAATAGACTTCCACCCTCCATGGACCACAAGATACGGTGTTTATCTGTTTGGTTCTGGGGGCGAAATCAGCACTTTGCAAGAGGGAGCAAAGGGCTTATAGGGAGAATGAAAAGCGAATCTATTCGCCTTTCCCCTCCCCGGGCGCCTTTTTGCGGCTCATCAGCAGCTTGAGCAGGTAAAGAAAGACGAGCACGTTGACCGTCAGAAGGCCAACGCGAATCCACGTCAGGCGGCGGAAGATTTCGATCACTTCCCAGGGCAGGAAGGAGGCCGTAATCACCAGGGTGAGATATTCAGCCCATGCCTTTTCCAGATAAAGGCCTATGCTCTCGGCCAGGCTGACCCCGGCATAGCTGAAGGCGACCAGCCCGATCCGCTTCAGCAACGGGTCGTTCAGAAGCGCCGCCTCGTCGAGCACGAGGTTTACGAAGCGCGACTCGGGATTGAAGCGCAGTGCGGCTGCTACCTGGGTGAGCACATCGCCGATGTCCTTGTGCAGCAGATGCAGCGCACCTACGCCGACTGCGACGAACAAAAGTGCCTGGAGCATTTTGTAGACCGCAATCAGGACGAGCAGGCGATTGTGGCGTGCGTGCTCAACACTGGGTTTTGCTAGAACGTCGATGGTATCCCCTGCCAGCCGTTCCTCGGAAAAGGCGACCATCTTTAGGTTAACTGATTACAGCTGATTCTCACAGTGGAGCCGGACCCGGTCTCCAGAGCACCGGCTTTGCCACCGTCGATAGAGCGCGCGCAGTTTATCCATGCGGTCGAATACCCGCCGAAAGATGGAAATCCAGCCTGTGTTGTGGGTTATACCGGTAATTGGTCATTGCCGCCCAGAGGCGCAGAGCGTAACCATGAACCGTGGCAAGAGTCGTACGTTCCGATTTGAGAGTCATCAGTGGGTTCCGTTTCCGGTGGAGCAGGTCTTCGCGTTCTTCGCCGACCCGCGCAATCTGCCCGGGCTGATGCCGCCCGAACTGCAGACCCGGATCGACGAGGCCCGCCTGCAACCTGCACCGGCGCCGCCTGAAGCGATGCGTCCCGGCGGCTCTTCCGGTGTAGATGCGTCGGGCGTGGGATCAGAGATCCTGATCAGCTTTCGCCCCTTGCCCTGGCTGCCGCTGCGGGTGCGCTGGCGGGCGCGCATCATTGAGTTTGACTGGGGCAGCCACTTCAAGGACGAGCAGGTGCAAGGTCCGTTTGCCGTGTTTCGCCATCGCCACGGCACGCTTGCCGAAATGAGAAACGGCTAGGCGGGCACGCTGGTGAGCGACGAAATCGACTACGCCCTGCCCTTCGGGCTGCTGGGCCGTCTTGTGAGCTCGCTTGCAAGGCTCCAGCTTCAGCGCTCGTTCGCGCAACGGCAAAAGCGCCTGCCGGAAATGCTGGCTGCCGCACAACACTCTGTGCGTGAGCCCTGAGGCGCGAAGACTATTTCTTCTGACTCAGCAGCGCTTCGCGGTCCACCACGCTGCCATCCAGGATGAGAGTGGAGATGCGACGGACGTTCCAGATGTTTTTGGTGGGATCGGAATCGAGCACCAGGATATCGGCACGGCGGCCGGGAGCAATTTGGCCCAGCTCGGTCCAGCCGAACTGCAGCGCATAGTTGTTGGTGGCCGCAGCCAGCGCCTCGCGCGAAGAAAGCCCCAGGCGCACCAGCATCTCCAGCTCGGTGTGCAATGAGATGCCGGGCATGGTTCCCATTGCCGGCGCGCCGGAGGCCGCCAGATAGTGCGGATAGGCGGCATAGATCGTCTGGTTGACCTGCCACAGGCGCATGGCGGCCTGATCGGCCTTCTTGCGCTGATTCCCCTGCATCCACCGCTGGGCCACGGCCGGCAGGCGGCGCGTCCACGGTGAAAGCGGATAGACCGTCTCGCCTGTGGCGCGGTCAGGCGGCTGCGAGAGATTGGCTGGATCAAGCAGTGCAGCAGCCGGCTCAAGCCACAGATTGCGATGCCCTGGAAGGTTCAGGAAGTAGAGGCTGAACGTCGGCATCAGCGCGGCGTGGTGCGCGGCCACAAAGCGGGCATAGTCGCGCAGGTGCAGATCCGTGGGCGGCAGGTGCTGAGCGTAGTCGTAAGCGGTGTTGGCCGCCGAGCCGTTGGGGTCGTCCACCAGCGGCGCCTGCAGTTCGTTGGGAATCACGCCCAACTCATAGCGGCCCATGTGCAGCAGGACATCGACGCCGGCCCGGATGCCGACCTCGTAGGGAGTGGAAACAAATTCGCCGTAAGTAACCAGGCCCATCTGATGCGCGCGCGCGATGATCAACTGCGTGTTGGCTGCCGTGAGGTCCGGCCCGAGCCACAGAACGCGCGTTCCCATGCGCGCGGTATCGTTCAATTGGCGTGCTGTGTCCTGGGGACTCAGTTCCGCAGGGTGCGCACCCTGCTTGAGCCTGGCAGCCCAATCCTTCTGCCCGATGAGCAGGCTCCAATCATCGGTCGAGCCGATGGAGTCAATCGGATACAGATGCGGGCGAGGATTTGCGTTGAAGTCGATGTGGCCACGCGCGCTGCCGGCCCGGGCCACCACGGTGGTCACGCCCATGTAGAGGTCAGCGCTGGCCTGACCCTGGCTGTTCATGCCGGCAAATCCGTCCACCAATCCCGGTATCAGGAACTTGCCGGTGCAATCGACGACGCGCGCGTTCTTGGGAATGGGCACATCCGCGCGGGAGCCGACTTCAGTAATCCGTCCCTCGCTGACGATGACGATGGCGTCCTGCTGATCCTTTGCGGAGCGGCCCCAGTTGGTCACGTCCACGACGGTGCCGCCAGCCAACACGAGCGGAACTGGAGGCGAGGGCGGAGGCGGCTCCTGAGGCCAGCAAAGACCGCCCGCCAAAGCCAATCCGCCGATCCACACCGGAAGGATGCTACAAAGTCGCATAAGAAATCAGTCTTTGTGGATTGTCGCACACACGTCCCGCCGCGGCGCCCATACGCGAGACAGCGGCGTTGAGCGCGTGATTGCCTTTTGAATCGTCGCGTTGAGCTGCGCGAGGAGACGACCCGTTGCATTAGAATTCCTTCTTTGCGGCAAACATCACTCGACAGGCGGGCGCGAATGGAACAACGGATAAGCCTGGTGACGCTGGGCGTCGCGGACCTCGAGCGCAGCAGCAGGTTTTACGAGCGGCTTGGATGGCGGCGGTCGGCAGTAAAAGCCGAAGGCGTTGTTTTCTTCCAGGCGGGCGGCATGGCCCTGGCGCTATATCCGCGATTGGAACTTGCGAAGGATGCGCATATCGCGGCGGACGGCCACGGATTTGCCGGCGTTGCGCTCGCGTACAACGCACGCAGCCGTGACGAAGTGGATGCCGTGCTTGCCGATGCAAAAGCGGCAGGGGCGACAATTCTGAAACCCGCCGAGCAAGCTTTTTGGGGCGGGTATTCAGGCTACTTCAGCGATCCCGACGGCTTTCCATGGGAGGTCGCCTGGAACCCGTCGTTCGTCATCGCCGAGGACGGAAGCGTCCGTTTGCCCGATTGATTTGAGATGATCCTAGCGCTGGGCCCGCGTTCGATGGCTAGCTCGCGACGAGCGTGCGGCGCTGTCGATGCGCCAGCAGCGGCAGCACCTGCGCGTACGCGGCATCGGGCGTCAGGCCGTACTGAGCGCGGAGAGCATCCACCTTGCCGTGCTCGATGAAGTGATCGGGCCAGGCAATGCGCACCACCGGAACGGAGATGCCCATCTCGTCAAGCGCTTCGATGACCGCCGAGCCAAAGCCGCCCATCTTCACATGATCCTCAAAGGTGACAAAGGCTGCCACCCGGCGCGAGTACTGCTCAAGCATTTCGCGGTCCAGCGGCTTGACGAAGCGGGGATTGATGACCGCGGCCGAGAAGCCGTCGCGCTCCAGCCGCGCGCCCAACTCGCGGGCCATCGTAATCATGGGTCCCAGGCCAAGAATTGCAACATCGGAGCCGTCGGCGAGCACTTCAGCCTTGCCCACGGGCAGCACCTGCGGCTCGGCCTTGCGCGCCACTCCAGCCACAGCGCCGCGCGGATAACGGATGGCGCTCGGACCCGGAAGCTCGAGGGCCGTCTTCATCATGTCGGCCAATTCGTCTTCGTCCTTGGGAGCCATCAGCACGATGTCCGGCACGCCGCGCAGATAGCTGATGTCGAAGAGCCCGTGATGCGTGGGCCCGTCGTCGCCGGAAAGACCGGCGCGGTCCATGCAGAAGACTACCGGAAGCTTTTGCAGGCAGACGTCATGCACGATGGGATCGAAGGCCCGCTGCAGAAACGTGGAATAAATTGCACAGACGGGACGGAAGCCGCGCGTGGCCATGCCCGCGGCAAAGATGACGGCGTGCTCCTCGGCAATGCCCACGTCAAAGTAGCGCTTGGGGTGATGCGGGCGGAAGAGATCGAGGCCGGTTCCGTTGGGCATGGCCGCGGTGATGGCGACAACGCGCTCGTCCTTGCTGGCCATATCGACCAGCGTGTTGGCGAACACCTCAGAGTAGGTGAGCTGGCCGGCCGTGGTCCTGCCGGTTTCCGGATCGTAGGGCCCCAGGCCATGAAACTTCTTTTGCCCGTTGAGCGCGGGCTGATAGCCACGGCCCTTTTCCGTGAGCACGTGCAGCAGCACGGGGCGATTTTCAGCCTTGAGAAAGTTGAATGTCTCCACCAGAAGGGGCAGGTTGTGGCCGTCGATGGGGCCAAAGTACTGCAGGCCGAACTCCTCAAACAGGATGGAGGGCCACAGCATGCTCTTGGCCGCTTCCTCGGCGCGGCGCACCACGGTCACCGCCGTCTTGCCGCCAAAGCGCTCCACCAGTTTCGCGGCCGACTCGTGGAAATTGCGGTAGTGCTCATTGGTGACGATGCGGTGGAAGTAGCGGGCAATGGCGCCGACGTTGCGGTCGATGGACCACTCATTGTCATTGAGCACGACGATCAGCCGCTTGGTCTGCTCGGCGATGTTGTTCAGCGCTTCAAACGAGATGCCGTTGGTGAAGGCTGCGTCGCCGGCCACGGCCACCACATGCTCCGTGCCGCCGGCCAGGTCGCGGGCCACCGCCATGCCGAGGGCCGCGGAAAGCGCGGTTCCGGCATGGCCTGCGCCGTAGCAGTCGTGCTCGCTCTCCGTGCGGAGCATGAAGCCGTTGAGCCCGCCCGGCTGACGAATGGTCTCAAAGCGCTCCCGCCGTCCGGTGAGAATCTTGTGGATGTAGGCCTGGTGGCTGACGTCGAACAGGAGCTTGTCCTCAGGGGTGTTGAAGACCGCGTGCAAGGCCAGCGTCAGCTCGACTACTCCCAGATTCGGTCCCAGGTGGCCACCGGTCTTCGACAGCGTCTGAATCAGAAATGCGCGAATCTCTGCGGCCAGCTCGTCCATCTGCGCAAAGTTCATTTTCTTTACGTCAGCGGGCGAGTGAATGGATTCCAGCAGTGTTCCCATGTGTGTCCTTCCCCCGGGAAAAGCCGGGCATCCAGGAAAAGCCCTTTGGTGCGGCGGGCTTCCGCAAGCCCTGCTGCCCGGCCGGGGCAACTGACTGCCTCAGAGCCGGCAACCGCATGGCTCGCCACGGACCGCGCAATTGTTCCACTTAAGTATAACAATCCGCAAGTTTGCGGCATCTTGAATCTTTTGACGCGCGGCAAGCGGCAAAGTTGCTCCGCAAAGCCCATTCGGCCGAGGAACATGCGGCAGGAACCCGGCGTTGTAGGATTGCCGTTAGGGGTCGCAGGAGGAGTGGAAGTGCGCAAAGGTTTTAGTTCTGCCGTTTTGGGATTGCTGGCCTTGGGACTGGGAGCAGCCACCCCGCTGCATGGCCAGTTGCTGGAGCCGGACGCAAAGTCCAGCGCCTCGAGCATGCTGACCGACCCCACGGCCAATCCGGGCAAGGTGCTGCTGCTGGATCTCGAGAAGCGTTTTGCAAAAGACGTGGCCGAGCACGGCGGAGCAGCCTTTGCCCGATGGTTTGCCCCAGACGGCGTAACGCTAGGCAACGGAGCGGCACCTGTGATTGGCCAGCTGGCTATCGCCAAGTCCGCCAGCTGGACGGCAAAAGACTATCAGCTGACATGGACGCCGACCGACGCCGCGATGGGCCCGTCCGGCGATATTGGCTACACATGGGGCCACTTCGAGGGGCACAGCAAGGACGCGAACGGCAACCCAGTCACCACGACGGGGCGCTATATCACCATCTGGCGGAAGGAGCCTGACGGCACGTGGAAAGTGGTTCTGGACGCCGGTGCGAATGAGCCGGCGGCGGCCGGCGACTGCTGCAAGCTGCCCACCCCGGGCACGAATTGAAAAAGGCACGATCCGAGGCGGGCGCGGGCTCTTCGTGGAACGGGGGGTTAAAGGATAGTCTATGAAGGTACCGGAATCCATCCATGGCGCCCGCTCGGGGACGAATGTCCCGCAGCGGCTGAGGAGCCTCAGCACGGTATCGAGGAGAGTTTGAAATTGAAGAGAAAGTTGTTGCTGTCGATTCTGGCCGTGTTGCCGGCCGCGCTGATGCCCCTGGCGGCCCAAAGCCAGATCAGACCAGAGAAGCCCCCGGCGGTGCAGACCGGGCCTACGTACAAGTACGAGGGATTTGTCGGATGGGGCTACACGAGCATCAACCAGGTGAGCCAGTCGCGCAGCGGCCTGCAGGGCGTAACGGCGGGCATCACCCGCGACTGGGGCAAATACTTCGGCCTGACCGCGCAAGGCGGGCACTACGCGTGGTCGGTGACGGCGTCCAACGCGGCGATTGGCAGCCCTTCAGTGGATATGATTCTGGGCGGCCCCGAATTTCACGCGCCGCTGTATGAGCGCACCGGCCTGTTTGTGCATGGGCTGCTTGGCGCGGTGCATACGGGCGGCGTGAATATTTCGCCGACAGTTTCCTTTGCAGGCGGCATCGGCCTGGGCATGGACTATAACCTAACGCCGCGCGTGGCGCTTCGGCTCTACGGCGACAACATCGGCTCGGACTTTACGGTGACTCCGTACCAGTCCGGCTACTCGCCGCATATCCGCTGGAACGCGCACGCAGCGCTGGGCGTGGTGTACAAGTTCTAAGGAATATTCAACAGGCAGTAAGAGAAAGAGGCGGAAGCCGCAGCTTCCGCCTCTTTTTGCGCTCGTGTGCTTCCGTACCCTTCGCGCTCAGCCTTCTTCGGCTTCGCGCAGCTTGGCGATCACGGTGAAGTCTTCGAGGGTGGTGGTGTCGCCCTTGATTTCGCCGTTGGTGGCCAGCTCGCGCAGGAGGCGGCGCATGATCTTTCCGCTGCGCGTTTTGGGCAGCGCCTCGGTAAAGCGGATGTCATCGGGACGGGCCAGCGAGCCGATCTCCTTTGCGACCCACTTGCGCAGTTCTTCCTTGAGTTGTTCGCTGGGCTGGTTGCCGCTCTCAAGGGAGACAAAGGCGGCGATGGCCTGGCCCTTGAGATCGTCCGGGCGGCCCACCACAGCGGCCTCGGCCACCTTGGGATGCGCCACGAGCGCTGACTCGACTTCCATTGTTCCAAGGCGGTGGCCGCTCACGTTGATGACGTCGTCGACGCGTCCCATGAGCCAGAAATAGCCGTCGGAGTCCATGCGCGCGCCGTCGCCGGTGAAGTAGCAGCCGGGCACATCGCTCCAGTAGGTCTGCTGGTAGCGCTCGGGGTCGCCGTAGATGGTGCGGGCCATCGAGGGCCAGGGCCTGCGGATAACCAGCAATCCCCCGCTGCCGGCAGGCACCGGCTCACCAGCGCGCGTGACCACCTCCGGCTGGATACCGAAGAAAGGCCGCGTGGCCGAGCCGGGCTTGGCCGCGACGGCGCCAGGGATCGGCGCGATGAGGATGGCGCCGGTCTCGGTCTGCCACCAGGTATCGACAATGGGGCAGCGGTTGTGGCCGATCTTCTCGCGGTACCACATCCACGCCTCGGGATTGATGGGCTCGCCGACGGTGCCGAGCAGGCGGAGCGAGTCGAGCTTGTGCTTTTCGACGTGCTGATCGCCCCACTTGATGAAAGCGCGAATGGCTGTGGGCGCGGTGTAGAAGACGCTCACGCGATGGTCGTCGACAATTTTCCAGAAGCGGGAGAAGTCGGGCCAGTTTGGCGCGCCCTCGTACATGAGGACGGTGGCGCCGTTCTGCAGCGGCCCGTAGACGACGTAAGAGTGGCCCGTGACCCAGCCGATATCAGCTGTACACCAGTAGATGTCCTCGTCGCGCAGGTCGAAGACGTACTTGGTGGTGAGGTAGGTCTGGACGGCGTAGCCGCCGGTGGTGTGGACGAGTCCCTTCGGCTTGCCGGTGGTGCCGGAGGTATAGAGGATGTAGAGCGGATGTTCGGAGTCGAGCGGCTCGGCGGGGCAGTGTGTGGGTGCGTTGGCGACGAGGTCGTGCCACCAGCGGTCGCGGCCTTCGACCATGTTGACGGGGCTGCCGGTGCGGCGATAGACGATGACGTGCTGGACGGTCGGGCAGGCGTGCATGGCCTCATCGATGGTGCGCTTGAGCTGGATTTCATTGCCGCGGCGATAGCTTGAGTCCTGCGTCAGGATCGCGACGCAGCCCGAGTCGTTGACGCGGTCGGCGATGGCGTTGGCGGCGAATCCGCCGAAGATGACGGAGTGGACGGCGCCGATGCGCGCGCAGGCGAGCAAGGCGATGGCCAGCTCCGGCGTCATGCCCATGTAGACGGCGACTCGGTCGCCTTTCCTGATGCCAAGGGACTTGAGTGCGTTGGCGAACTTTTGCACTTCGGCGTGCAACTCGGCGTAGGTGAGGCGGCGAATTTCGCCGGGCTCGCCCTCCCAGATGATGGCTGTCTTGTCGCGGCGCTCGCCGAGGGCGTGGCGGTCCACGCAGTTGTAGCTGAGGTTGAGCTGGCCGCCGACGAACCATTTGGCCCAGGGCAGATTCCAGTCGAGGACCTTGCCCCAGGGCTTGAACCAGTGGAGATCTTTGGCTGCCTCAGCCCAAAAGCCTTCGGGGTCCTCAATCGACTGCTTGTAGAGAGCTTCGTACTGCTCAAGGCTCTGGATATGGGCCTTTTCGCTGAACTCCTGCGACGGGGGAAAGACGCGGTCCTCGCGCAAAGTGGAGTCAATACCCTGATTGGGCGAGGAAGACATTGGACCGGAAGACGCGCCAGTGGAAGACATGAACATAACCTCTTGCGGGAAGAAAGAGTCCGTGCAAGGCGCGGCGAGCCAAGGACAACCGTTACGCGGCTTCGGCAGGCATTGCGTTTGGGAGTCACTTTAACGGGGCGGAGGCACACACGGCAAGTTGAGGGCGGAAGCCCGGTGAGAGGCGGAGACTCTGAGCCCGCGAAATTGGCGCGGGGCGAAGATGCGTGAAAGACAACGGCGAAATTATGTGCAAGCATTTTGTGGAAAACTGCAAATAAAAAAGGGGGGGTAGGGGGGGGGTCTAGCTTCCAGCCTCTAGCCACTAGCTTCCAGCCGGGGTGGTGATTCGACGGAATCCAGTACGGACTGGGGACATACCTGATTATTCTTCCCTTCCTCGATCCATTTCCATTGTGCGGGATTGGGTGGTAATGATCTGCAAATTGGGGAGAAGATTTTTCGGGCCCTGGGGTTCGTTTTTATCCCACCCTGTCCTTCGCTGGCGCGAAGGACAAGGGCGGGGCAACCTGGCCGAGGTTGGGTTCTAAAGGGCTGCTGAAGTTCACTGTGGCCTAGAGTCGAAGGGCACGGGAAATCCCATTCCATCCTTTGTCACTTCTGTCATTGCTGCATTTAGCATATCGAGAGCATTAACGACGTCCCTGAGCTGCGGGTGATAGCTGCCTCCCGCCGTGCAGCCGATGGTCAAGCGCCTTATCAGATTTTGCTCCATCTCTGTCTCCATCGCGATCATTTTAGGGTCGACCTGTTGGTGGTTCTTGGCTTGCAACTCAGTTGTGTGTCGCTGAATATCAAAGTATGGCAAGTATGAGAAGCGGAACATGACTTCTTCGACCAAGGGCTCCAGGGTTGGGCAAATCTCATTTGCGTAATGCCGACCTTCGGATCGAAAGGCTTCCACCTCAGCTCCTGCTTCTGCCTTCCATTCCTCTTTGTTGTGAATCCGCTGATTTTGGAACCTCGCCTCCTCTTCCTGGTCATGCTGGTCGTCCTGCTGGCGCAGAGCTGTCTCCAGATTTGATAAAGCAAGTTGTAATTGCGCCGAATTCATCGCTTCATATTTCAGGTCATAGGCTGTTGGATCTGATACTTGGCATAAACCCCACTTCGCTTGTGAATCGATGGGGCCTTTCTCTACTCTCGTCTCGAAGCATTGAGTCAACTCTCCCTTTACCCCCAATCTGTCAGCCCAAGTCGCATGCGTATAAAGAATTGCGAAAACGCCGGGGACACTCCCCGAAAAGGCTGTGCTGAGCTGAGGCGACCTTGAGAACCCTTCGTTTCCTGCTAATTCAGGGACTTCGGGGACTTTATCCGGGGAAAACATTTTGTCGAATGCACGGTAGAATTTCCCACCGATACCGGGGAAATCTATGCCTGTCGTAGCCGCAAAACCAACAGATAACATCTTGAGATGGTATACAGTGCCGCCAACTACCCGGTAGTTCAACAGAGGCTTGAATGAAAGGGGTGCGCTGCTGCCTCCGGGATCGACTGACATTCCGACAAACTGAACTTCCGCGCTGGAAACCCGGGGCTTGCTGGATTTTGCGTGCGACAAAACTGGTTGCCCAAGTTGTAGAGGCTGTTTATCGCTGTTGGCTTTTCCTGATGTTGTGACAGCTTCTGGATTTAGACCGGTGCCGGTTCCTTGCAACGAAGTCTTCTTTTGCTTGGAAGGCGTAGCCACTTGGACTTGCTCTTTCGCGTGCTGCCGCAATGCCCACGAGCCAAATCCCCAAAATAAGCTCCCCAGCAACCCTGCGATAAGCAACTGAGTCAGAAGTCGCGTCCCAATCGTCTGGCTACTAATCCATTTTGCCCGAGCAATCCACGCGAAGGAGATCGTCCAGGCAAGCACACACGAAACCTGAACGATAACCTGAACTCCAACAACGGACAGCAAGGCTAACGCCACTGTGAGAAGAACCGCAAAAATAGGATGGGACAGGACCTTTTCAACCAAGAAGGCTAGAGATCGATCAACAGCAGCAACTGCTCTAGGGAACCGCTCGGATAAAGACCGATGGAAAGCCGCACCACGTTCGTGGAGTCGTCCCCATAAACTACGAATCCATCGCGCTCGCGGCGATCTTGAGCCATCCATGTCCCGCACCCCTCCCTATCCATTTTGCTCTATGCGTTAATTGGGTAATTCCCCTACTTGATTGACTCTGCAGGGCAGGTGGCCCGTTCACCGCTTTTGAATATACGCCTTGAGGTTTTGGGCGTGTGTGCCCCACTCATCGCGATACGGCCGCGATGAACGGGTCACGCAAGACTTTCTTCCACTGACTACCGGTAGCGTTTCTGGTGCCAGGTCCAGGCGGTGCGGAGGATGTCGTCGAGCTGGGTGTAGCGGGGCTGCCAGCCGAGTTCGCGGATGGCCTTGTCTGAGCTGGCGACGAGGACGGCGGGGTCACCGGGGCGGCGGGGATGGATCTCGGCGGGGATGGGGTGTCCGGTGACGCGGCGGGCTGACTCGATGACCTCGCGGACGCTGAAGCCCTGGCCGTTGCCGAGGTTGAGGATGAGGCGGTCCTGCTTCTGGAGCGCGTCGAGGGCGAGCAGGTGGGCGTCCGCGAGGTCGGAGACGTGGATGTAGTCGCGGATGCAGGTGCCGTCGGGTGTGGGGTAGTCGTCGCCGTAGATGCGAATGGACTGGCGACGGCCGAGGGCGACATCGAGGATGAGGGGG
>JAGWRX010000126.1 GCA_028876395.1 Acidobacteriota bacterium | reverse complement strand
CGTCGCCGGGGACTGAGCGTCCAGCTAACCGCGCCTTCGGCGCACTTCAACTTAACCTTGGTTCCCAACACAAAAAGGCCGTCCCGCAAGGGACGGCCTTTCTACGCATCGTCCTATACACACCTGCCGGGTGCCCCAGGTCTCGCCTTTGAGACCTGGGATTCCACTCACGCCGGGTGCCCCATCCATGGCGTCCGCTGCAGGCGGGCGACATGGGTGGGAGACCACGATCCCAACCCAGCCACCGGGTACCCCAGGTCTCGCCTTTGAGACCTGGGATTCCACTCACGCCGGGTGCCCCATCCATGGCGTCCGCACCGGCGGGCGGCATGGGTGGGAATCCACGCCATCTAGCCAAACGTCCGCGCCCACGCCTGCACCCAGCCCAGCGTCACAACCTTCCACGGACCCCAGAAGTACAACAGCACTGACGCAACCTCCGCCGCCAGCAGCCCCACGCCGCCGACCACCGCCTGCTTGATGAGTCGCCCGCGCCACCAGTCCCACCCCAGCATCAGCGCCACCAGCAGCACATTGCCGTAGAACGACCAGAGAAACCACACGACCATTGAAGTCGGCTCCGCCGGCCACACCCACCCTGTAAATCGCGAAAACCCCGGGTCGGCCAGGGACACGGTTGCCAGGATCATCATCCGCTTGTGTGCCGCCGGATTCTTCCTCAGTGTCATCCCCCACGCCAGCAAAAGCAGGAACCCGCCAATATCCACAATGTGCACTGAGATGAACTGCGGAAAAATGACCGGGTTCGACAGATGCGCTACCTGCGACTCCATCGCCGCCCACGGCCCCAGTATGCCCATCAGGCACGCCCAGCCCGCCGCAAACCAGCCCATCTTCATGTGCCAGCGCACCCGATCCTTCATCACCAGCATCACCTGCGCCGTCAGGATCAGCATCCACACCGTGAACACTGCACCATGCACGTGCACAATCATGGGGGCCGGCGGGTTCTCAGACAGATATCTCGGAAAGTCCACGCCGAAACCGGCGATCATCCCCACCCACAGCACACCCAGCCACACCGCGTAGGCCGTGCGGTCATCCCGCGCGCTCCACGTGCCTCGCACATGCCAGGCACTCCGCCCATTCTGCACCGCAGGCGCCGTCGCCATTGCTACCCCCTGATACACCTGCACCCAGGCTTCCTTGGCGCATCGCTCTCTTAAATCGCCCCGGAGTGTATTGACCCTAAATGTTAGGAAGAATGCGGGAAAGATGAAGACGCGATGATTATGTTCCGGCGCGCCGGCGAAAGTCCATCAAATTCCAAGCAACATCCCGTTTGCCGGGTGCCCCGGGTCTCGACTCTGAGACCTGGGAGTACACTCTTACCTTGCAGAAATCCCGGGATTCCCATCCATGCCGTCCGCCGCAGGCGGGCGGCAAGGGTGGGAATCCACGAACCCAACCCAGCCACTAGCCGGGTTGCCCTATCCTTGTCCGCGCCCTCCGCGGAAAGGGTGGGCTCGCACAACTCCCCGCCCGGTTCGCAGAATATCTCCCCCCACCTCTTGAACCCAGTCATCGTCTCCCAGGCGACCAGATTTCTTCGGCCCGCAGGGAGTCGAGCGGCCTGGAGGAAAAATAGTGTGACGAGATGATTGACATATTCCCATATGGGCATGTATATATCTTGAATATGGCACGGGCCGCAACAACCTCGGATGTCTTCAATGCCGTAGCTGAGCCGCGACGCAGGGAGATTCTCATTTTCCTGCTCGGCCGCGAACGGCCTGTGACCGATGTGGTCGAACAATTGCGCATCGAGCAACCCGCCGTATCCAAACATCTGCGCGTTTTGCGCGATGTTGGACTGGTGCGTGTGCGACGGAATGGCAGGCACAAGCTCTATCAAACACGCGCCGAGGGAATGAAGCCGCTGCACGAATGGTCAGCCATATTTGAACGCTACTGGAGTCATCAGTTGATGCGCGTGAAGGAACGCGCGGAAAACATGGCCGGGGCGGGCGAAAAAGAAACCGCAAAACCATGAGGAGGAAGCATGCTGGGAACAGCAACAGGCACAGAAGAGCTTACGTTGACGATTGCGCAGGAGATTCATGTGAATGCGCCCCTTGAAACCACCTTTGCCGCGCTCTTGGAACAGTTGACCACGGCCAGCGAGCATCCCGATGGCACGCCGATGCCCATGAAGCTCGAACCGCGGCCGGGAGGGCGCTGGTATCGCGATATCGGTGGTGACAACGGCCACTACTGGGGTACGGTGCAAGCCATCAAGCGACCCACGCTGCTCGAGATGTATGGGCCCCTGTTTATGTCTTACCCCGTCATCAACAACGTGCAATACCGTTTGTCTGAAGTGCCGGGCGGCACTCTCATCACCTTCCGTCACTCTGCCTTTGGCCTGATTCAGGAGGAGCACCGGAAGGGCGTGAACGTCGGCTGGAACTACATCCACGAGCAGGCTCGGCTGCGTGCGGAGCGCCTCCACGCGGATTCTACCCGGTAGCCACGCCTTCCGCAGACAGACAACCAATCCATCCCACAAACAAGGAGGTCCCCAATGTCCATTGCAAAATCCCTTCTCGCTGAGTTTGAAGAGCAGGCCCCGGTGACGCGCAGATTTCTTGAGCGTCTGCCGGAAGACAAGCTGACATGGAAGCCGCATGACAAGTCCATGTCGGCAGGGCAACTCGCTCTGCATCTTGCCACCGTGCCTGGCAACGTGGTGCGCGCCGCGCAGATCAACCCGCAGCAGGCGCCGGATTTCTCCAGGTTCTTCACGCAACCTGCAAGCCGCGATGAAGTTCTGAGAACGCTGGATGAAAGCATCGCCACCGTCAAGGATCTGCTCCCAACCTTCGATGATGCAGCCATGAACGAAACATGGCGCCTCCTCGCCGGCGAGAAAGAGCTGCTGGCGCAGCCGCGGAAGCAGTTCCTCCGTGACGTTATGCTGAACCACTGGTATCAGCATCGCGGCCAGCTCAGCGTCTACTTGCGGCTGCTCAATGTCCCTGTACCTGCGAGCTGGGGACCAAGCGCCGACGAGCCGCCGGTATTTTCCGCCTCGCGGGAGGCTGTCGCAGTCTGATGCCCGTACAATGGCCGGGTGCCCCAGGTCTCGCCTTTGAGACCTGGGATTCCACTCACGCAGGGCTGCCCCACCCTTGTCCGCGTCCACCGCGGAAAGGGTAGGCCCGCACAAATCTCCGCCTGGTTTACAGAGGATCTCCCCCCACCTCTCGCACAGCGAACAAAGAGCCAATCCATCCAGCGCCCGCACCACAAAGCTCGCAGCTGACGGCTGACAGCTTGCCGTCCTCACACATCCAGCCGATTAGAAGCTGCTACGCGGCTGTACCAGTGTCCTGAATCCTTGATCGTGCGTTTCTGGCTTCTAAAGTCTGTATAGATCAAGCCGTAGCGCTCCGTGTATCCCTCCGCCCACTGGAAATTGTCGAGCAGGCTCCACGCATGGTATGCACGAACGCGTGCACCGTCCGCTATGGCTCGAGCAAGCTCCGCAAGCACTTGCCGGTACCACTGAATTCGCCGCGTGTCCGGTATGCGGCCATTCTCTTTGTCGTACGGCGCGTCCAGATAACCGCAGCCGCTCTCCGTGATCTCGATGATCGGATGGTCGTACTCCTTCGAGATCTGTGTAACCAGGTCGTAGATGCCACGTGGCCAGATCTCCAGGCCAGACTCCGTCAATGGACCTTCGGTCGGCATCGCAGCTCGAATCTGTGTGTAGGGATCGCGTGCGCCGGCGGAGTCAGACTCAATCTCGGTTCCACTGAAGCTACCGCCAAAGGAATGGGTATTGCTTGCATCGGAAACAATGCGACGCGTGTAGAAATGAAAGCCCACCCAGTCAAGCGGTGCATACAGAATCTTCTCATCGCCTGCCTTGAAACCCATGACGTCGTATGGGGGTTCGCCAACAAATGCCTTCGGATATCGGCCCTTCATGGCAGCCTCAAGAAAGAACACATTGTTCATGGCGTGGTATCGCGCGGCGGCTGCGCGATCTCCCTCAGAATCTGTCTTCGGGTATGCGGGAGCCATCTCGTAAGCACTGCCCACAGTCGCATGGGAAGATGCCGCCTTGACGGAACGGTGCGCTTCACCCTGGGCCAGCGCGAGCGTATGGATTGCTTTTAGAAAGTCGGCGAAACTGGTACGGCATGGCGGAAACGCACCAGCCGCATAGCCCATATAAGCGATGGCCCAGGGCATATTGAATGGCGCCCATACCGTAATTCGATCGCCAAGATGCTTCGCAAGAATACCGGCATACTCTGCAAAGTAGCCGGCGAGATCGCGATTTGGCCAGCCTCCTCGATCCTCCAGAGCTTGCGGAAGATCCCAGTGGTACATTGTGCACCAGGGACGAATTCCTGCCTCCAGAAGCGTGTCGGCCAAACGGCTGTAGTGATCTATCCCCTTCATATTCGGCGCGCCAATACCCGTCGGTTGAATTCGGGGCCAGGAGATGGAGAAACGGTAGCTCTTTAGGTTCAGATGCTTGGCCAGTGCGATGTCCTGTGGGTAAAGATGGTATTGATCGCAGGCAACATCGCCGGTCACACCACCCCGCACTTTGCCAGGCGTATGTGTGAATCGATCCCAGATGGATTCACCTTTGCCGTCCTCATTCCATGCGCCCTCCACTTGGTACGAGGCGGTAGCGGCACCCCAGATAAATCCATCGGGAAATCGCGCCCCTTGTATCTCCGGCTCTGGCACGGATCCTGGCATTCTTGACTCGGTTAATAGACCTGGAAACTGATCCGGGGTAGGTGGGGCAGCAGCAGCGATAGCGTCTTCAGCGAACACAGCCCCTGCTGCTGCCGCAACAGAACGAGTCACAAATTGCCGGCGATTCATATCTCCTCCCAAAGTCTGGTCCGTACTATATCTGCAAAGCGTGCGACTGCAAAAGACAGTCTCTACGACATGAGTTCGCCCCTCTGCGTTCCCAATCAGAACCGTATCCGCCGGGTGCCGGGCTGCCCCACCCTTTGCCGCGCTCTCCGCGGAAAAGGCGGTCTCGCAAAAATCCCCGCCCGCTTAACGGAGAATCTCCCCCACCTGTCGCACAATAAACAAAGAGCCAATCCATCCAGCCCCCGCGCCAAAAGCCAGCGGCTAAAAGCTGGCGGATCATCTCCCCCAAAGCGATACACTCAGGCAATCATTGTCTCCAGAGTGAGGTCACCCATGCCCTGCGATCCTGAGGAACTCAAACACGTCCCCCTTTTCGAGCTGCTCGACGACGACGAACTCGCCGTTCTCGCCGCGCAGGTGGACCTCAAGCAATTCGCCCCCCGTCAGCGCATCTTCAAAATCGGCGACCCATCGCAACAGGCCTACATCCTCATGTCCGGCAGCGTCCGCGTCACCACCGTCGACGAAGACCAGCAGGAGGTCCTCATCGACGAGCCCGAGCACGGCGGCTTCTTCGGATTCGCCTCCATGCTCGACCAGACACCCCATCAGACCAATGCCATGGCCATGGAAGAGACCGTCTGCGTCGAACTGGACCGCGACGACATTGCCACCCTCCTGCAGCGCAAGCCCATGGCCGGCCTCAACATGCTCTCCGTGCTCGGCCGCCAGTTCCACGCCTCGCAAAGGCTCATCCAACTGCGCGCCAGCCGCAACCCCAATGAGGTCATCGAAGCAGAAGCCACCTTCGGCGAGCGCGTTGCCGACGCTGTCGCCCGTTTCGGCGGCTCCTGGAACTTCATCATCCTCTTCGCCGTTGTCCTCATTGCGTACTCCAGCGTGAACATCATTCTCAAAGGCCGCGCATGGGACCCCTACCCTTTCATCCTGCTCAACCTGTTTCTCTCCATGCTCGCTTCCATTCAGGCGCCGGTCATCATGATGAGTCAGAACCGCCAGGACACCAAGGACCGCCTCCGCAGCGAGCTGGACTTTGATGTCAACCGCCGCGCCGAAGCCGGAATCCAGGCCCTCTCCCACAAGCTCAACCTCCTCACCGACAAAATTGAAGACGTCGAAGATCTCCTCCGCGCCAATGGCAGCCTCCATCCTTGACGCTCGGTTGCCCCACCCTTTTCCGCGCCTTCCGCGGAAAGGATGTGCTCGGCCGGGTGGGCAGGTGGCCCCGGTCTCGATGACCCTTCCGCACCACGTTGAGGGTGCCCCCGGTCCCTCGCTTTTGGGGACCGGGGATGATGGAAGCGCTGTTCTATGCCGCTCATTCGCGGGTTGCTCCACCCTCGTCGTTCGCGCAGCGAAGGACAGTGTGGGAGGTCCCGGTTGCCCGCCTGGCCCAACAAAAAATTCCCCCGCCGATTTTGCAGATAATTTCCCCTCAATCCTGCACAATGGAATTGGAACAGTAGAAATCCTTCAGCCACGCTCCCGCTCCGTACCGGATTCCGTCCAGTCATCACCCCGGCTAGGAGCTAGAAGCTAGCGGCTAAAAGGACACCCCCCTACCCCCCCTTATTTATTTTTCTTTTCCACAGATTCCTTGCACATAATTTCGCTCCTCGCATCAACAAGCCGTCGCATCCTGCCCTCATTGGACTGGCGCGCGCCAGCCGCATCCGCCCGGGGTTATCATGGAGGCACAATCACACCGGCCCGCGCACGGCCCGTCAAGGAGCCACTCCCATGAGCGATAAACATCCACCCACCCCCCGTCACGGCCGCCGCGAATTCTTGAAAGCCGGCAGCGCCGTCACCGCCGCGCTGCTCACGCCCTCCGCCTTCGCCGCCGCGCCCAGCAAGACCATGCCCGCGCTGCCCTCCAATCCGAAAACGCAGGCCGCCATGCCCACGCGCAACCTCGGCAAAACCGGCTACAAGGTCGGCATCTTCTCGCTCGGCGGCCAGGCATCGCTCGAGCGGCCCAGCAACTTCGACGTCGCCGTGCCCATCATCGAGCGCGCCCTCGACCTCGGCGTCAACTACATTGACACATCCTCCATCTACGGTGGCCCGCAGCGCTGGAGCGAGCAGTACGTCGGCAAAGTCATGGCCCACCGCCGCAACGAGGCCTTCCTCGCCACCAAAACCAAGGAGCGCACCCGCGACGGCTCCATGCGCATGATCGAGAAGTCGCTCCAGCTCCTCCAGACCGATCACGTCGACCTCTGGCAGCTCCACGACGTCGGCACCATGACCGACATCAATGAGATCTTCGCCAAAGACGGCGCCATGGAAGCGCTCCTTGAAATGCAGCAGCAAAAGGTCGTCCGCTACCTCGGCATCACCGGCCACTACCGCCCTGACGCGCTCATCGAAGGCATCAAGCGCCATCCATTCGACACCATCCTCATGGCCATGAACGCCGCCGACCCGCACCACTACAGCTTCAACGACGCCCTGCTCCCGCTCGCCGTCGAAAAGCAGATGGGCATCATCGGCATGAAGATTCCCGGCCGCGGGCGCATTCTCTCCACCTGGACGCCGCCCTCCATCGAACAGCAGAAACACTCATGGGAGGGCATGACCATCCAGACCACCAGCCTTGGCACGCTCAAGATGCGCGAGGCCATGTATTACACGCTCTCGCGCCCCGTCAGCACCGTCATCATCGGCTGCGACACCATCGCCCAACTCGAGGAAAACGTGCAGCTCGCGCGCGAGTTCACTCCGCTGAGCGAAAGCCAGCAGACGGAGCTGGTCGCCCGCGCCGAGCCCTGCGCAAAGCCGTCGCTCTTCTTCCGCTTCTACGACCGGCCCTGAATCGCACGCCACTGATCCTCATTAAGAAACAAAGGCCGGAGCCCTCGCTCCGGCCTTTCGTCATCGTGCATACTTCCTCAGGCTTTCGCGTTCATGTACAGCCGGTAGTGCTCATCGTGAATCGACGCGAACGGCTTCAGCGCGAGCCTGCCTGCCGTCGTGTTCGCCTGCCAGTCCGTTGAGCCGGAAGCAACCTGGCTCACAGCAAGCAGTTCCCTGCGGCTCACTTTGGCCGGAACCGGAAGGATGCTGTACAGAGCCAGCGGCCCATGCACCGGAGCCACCAGGTCCGGATGCTGCGGATCGACAGCCTCCAGCGCCGTACGCATCTCAAACTCAATTTCGATGCGGTCGCCCTTCTTCCACGTCCGCTTGATGCGCGCAAACTTCCCGGGCTCGGGCCCGCGCAGAATGCGATTCCCATTGACCGCAATCGTCGTCCGCGGCCCGGCCCATGCGGGAATACGCAGGTATACCGGGAACGTGTCGGGATTCACCTCGGTCATCTCGATCTGCGTCGTCGGATGATGCGGGTAATTCGTCGTCTGCGTCAGCACCGTCTTGTCCGCCCCGCGCATCCACGTCACACGCGACGGCACATACAGGTTGACGTAAATCGCCTCGTCATCATTGAAGTACGAACTTATCCCATAGTCTGCGGTAATCTGCGAAAAGGTCCCCGAGCAGCACGTCCACTTATCGTGGTGATAGAACTTCGTCGCATCATTGTTATAGTCGGAATAATAGAATCCGTATCCATCCTTCTGGATCGGCTTGGCTCCCAGAATCGTGTTATACAGGACACGCTCCATACTGTCGCCGTAGCGGCTGTCGCGCGTCACCCGCAGCAGATAGCGCGTAATTTTAAAGTGCGCGTAGGAGCCGCACGGCGTCTCAAAACTGGAGTGCGTCTTCGTCAGGCTCTCGCCCATCTCTCCGCTGCCCGGCTTGCGGAATAGCTCATCCGGGCCCCAGCCGCCGCTGGCAAAACTCTGCGTCGTGCGCAGAAATTCAAATCCATTGATGGCCGCACGCAGATGGTTTTCGCTGCTCAGCACAAGGTAAGCCTGCATCGCGCTGCTCATCGCGTTCACGTGGCTGTACGCGTGCTTGCCCGGAAGCACATTCTTCCCCTTTGCAAGAAGGTTGAAATACCAGTCATCGGCGAGGAAGCGCACGCCAAGATCGCGGAAGCGGCTGCCCGCGCCGCGCTGCCACGCCAGAAAAAGATTCTCCGGCAGCGTATACGGCTCATCCCAGCAATAGGCCTCATCCTTATGCGGAAACTCATACTGAGCCGCTCGCGAGTACGCCCGCTTCGGCAGATGCGGCAACGCCGCATCGGTCGCCGCGTTCAGCACTGCAAGCGCTGAACTCTCCCCGCCAAACTCATACGCATCGATCAGGCCGCAATTGATCTTGTCGAAAGTGTAGGCAGGCAGGTGATAGTCGTCGTAAAACTTGCCCGTGATCGTTGGCGCAAACGCCTTCACCAGACGCTCCACCTTGGCGCGCGTCGGCTTCGATCCCGTGGCCGCATAGTCCCGCGCCAGCCCTGAGAGATATTGACCAAAGCTGTGCCCCGGAACGAACCCATGAAAATTCCCATGCGGGTCAAAATCCGTGGAGTTGTCATACCAGCCGCCCATGTCCTCGCCCGGCGCGGGCAGCCCCGCACGCTGGCGAAACGGCTTGAGCAGGCTGTCTTCATTCAGGCCGAGGTAGAAGGCATGATTGGTTTCGAATTGTTCGCGGAGCGGCCCTTCGAGCAGCGCGACATCTCCATATCCGAACTGCCCGAGCCGAGGCGTCACTTCCGTTTCTTGCTGTACGTCGGCGAACAGGCCACGCGGCCTGGCCAGCGAAGCCAGCCCCAGCGCAGCTCCCGTTTTCAGAAAGCTTCTCCGCGATTGCGTCATGGATTGCCACCCCTTCAAGGGCGCACGAGAGGCCGCGCCCTCATTCCCGTTTGGACGTGCTCTCACACTAGACGCTATCGCAGACCTTCCGGCTCCTGCAAACTTCCTGCTTCACGCCAGTTGGCTTACCTTCACCGGCAGCGTGTCGAACTCCACCGTGCCCAGGCCACGGTTGGCCGCCATCTGCAGATACGGCAGGCGCTCCGGGTCCAAGTTCCAGTAGGCTTTGGCCACGTAGGCGTCCAGCGCCACCGGGTCCGTGCCTGCCACCACAGTCTTCTTCAGCGCCACATCCTCAAGGTTGCCGCCCGTGGGCCCGTTGCGCACAAGGATACGGTAGCAATCCATGATCGTAACCGTGGGCAGCATGAAGCTGGCCAGGTCCGCCAGGCTCTGGTGAATCTGCTGATGCAGCCGGTTGCGCTGTCCGCCCAGGATGCCGTACCAGTTCTTCATGCCCAGCGTCGCGCCGGTCAGTTCGTGATGTTTGGCGATAGGCAGGTTGATCAGCTTGTCTGCTTCCAGAAACGGAATGAAGACCGGCCAGCTCTTCAAGGCCACTCCGCCCATCTCCACTTCGCGAAAGCGCTCCGGGTCGGGCAGAATCACCTCGGCTCCCTCGGCGCGCGCAGCCGCCTGTATGCCCGAGCGCTGGAAGCAGCGGCGCGGCTCGTTGCAACTCACGTCCGTCACAATCACTCTTTTAGCTCCCGCCGCCCGGCACTGCCGCACCACTTCGGCCACCAGCTCGGGATTGGTATTCGCGGCCTGCTCCGGTGTGCGGTCCCAGGCAATGTTCGGCTTGATGACCACCACATCCTGGCGGCTCACAAAGCGTCCCATGCCGCCCAGGTTCTGGAGCGCCTGCTGCACCAGCGCACGCGGCTCGCCCGCCTGTGCGCTCGAATCTTTGTCTACTGCGTAGTGAACCACCGTCAGGCTGGGATGCTGCGCGTCTGCCGCAACGCGATGGTCGCGCCGGGCCTGCTCCGCCGCAGCCGGAACCGGGCGGCTGCTCTGCTCGCTCAGCCAGTAGGCAGCCCCCGCCGCGCCAGCCGCAACGCCGCCCACGCGCAGAAGCCGCAGCATGGCCTCCCTGCGCGTCAGACTCTGCGTTGGCGGCTCCGGCGTAATCGGCAGCGGCTTGCCTCCAGTTTCCCCGGCCATGCTTCTCCTCCCGTCAAACTTCGCGCAGATGAATCCGCTTCGGATCATTCACGCCCAGCGCGTGCGCAGCGTCCGCGGCGGTGGCAATGTAGCGCGGCGGGCGGCCCGCGTCCGCAAGCTTCGGCAGCCCCGCCTCAACGCGTTTGCGGTCAAGAATGTCCCATGCAGTCTGATCGAGCGCCACCCGATCCTCACCCACAATCAGCGCATTCGGCTGCCACAGATGTTCGGGATGAAAGCCCGGCCCGCCTTCATACACCGAGGTCATTGCGTCTCCGATGGTCAGCTTGATCTTCTGCCTGATCACCGGAAAGGCGTTCAGGTCGGCAACACCGGGATTGCACCCGCCCGCGTGCAGTTCCTGCGGGCGCTCCACCACGCCGTACATGTTCTTCATCGCAAAGGTGACACCCGCCATGCTGTGATCTTTGAGAATGGGCAGATTGATGACCATGGCGCACTCGCGGGTGAGAATCTTCGAGAATCGTGCGCGCGATGAACCCCACGTCTCCACCTGCTCCTCAAAGCCGCTTGTGTCGGAGCCGTAGCAGCGCATGCGGCTTGAGTCCGTGTTGATCGTCAGGCCGCACGCTTCCAGATCGCGCGCATTGCGATCCCACACCAGAATGTTTCCCGGCTTGACGCCGGCCTGCTGCAGCCGTTCCGCCACGGCCAGCACCAGCGCCAGATGCGTGCTGATGCCCCGTCCGCCCAGGCCGTTCGTCTTGAGCCCGATGACCTTGTCCTTGCCGCCGCCTTGATCGACGATCATCTTCCATGCGTCCACCGGCTTGTCGCCTCCGGTGTAATTGGCGATCGCGCGGTCGAGCAGATCAAGCACGCGCTTTTCGTCCGGCTTGCCATCCTTGCCCATCAGCGCGGCGTCCCTGGCAATCACCACCTTCGGCTTTCCTGCCTCTGTGCGCTGATCCAGCATGGCGGCCAGCCCCAGCCTGCTTTGCGCGCCCAGCAGCGCAGCTCCCGTTGCTGCTCCCTTCAGAAACTCACGGCGGCTTTTCATCGCTTCCCTCACATTCATCCGTGCAGCCGGCTCACGGGCCGCGCTGGGTTACAGGTTCGCTTCCACGCCCTGCGCCAGCGCCAGCAGCGCCTGCGGCGTGTCGGGCGTGGATTCATACGCAACAATCCGCACCAGGTAAGGGCCCTTGCGAAAAATCACGCTCTGCGTATACTGCACGCATTCATCGCCCAGTTGGATCGTCTTTGCGTCGCGCGTCAGGCCTGTTTCAAGAATCTTGCGCGCGCCATCCGCGTCGCGCATGGTGTGTACGTCCACCGCTGCTTCCAATTTCCCCTGATACTTGTAGTCAGAGGTCGAGGTGGTGACAACCCCGGCGGCAATGTACCGCTCCGCGTCGCCGTCGATGTACTGCCACAGATCCTTGGCTGCGAAGGTCCGCGTCTCTCCTGTTTTCTCCCAGCCCGCAACCGCGCCCGACGCGGGAAACGGATTCACTGCCTTCTTCCTGCAGCCCGCACCCATGGCGATCACCACAAGCGCAACCGCAACCACTGCAAACATCCATCGTCTTGAACGAATCTTCACGCCATGCCTCGCTTACTTCCTGTTGAGCAAAATCTGGCTGCTGGGCGAGCGGCTCTCCCCGATGCTGGTCACATAGATGGCGGGCCGCTCCTGCAGCGGGCAGGCATACTCGCATGCGCCGCAACCCACGCAGCGGCTTGGATCAACACGCGGCTGCTTCAGCGTTTTGGTGTTGCCTGCCGAGTCCACCACCTGCGCCTCTTCCACGTAAATGGCTTTAGGCGATACCGGGCACCACTCCTCGCACACAATGCAGTCCGTTGCCTCAGCCCACGGCAGGCAGCGGCCGCGATCATAGAACGCCGTGCCGAGGCGCACAGGTTTGCTCTGCGCGCCCACGCCAACCACCCAGCCCTTTTCCTGCGGCGTCAACTGCCAGATGGCGCCGGTCGGACACACCTCAGAGCAGAGCACGCAGCTTGGCTCGCAGTAGCCGATGCGCGGCACCAGCGTGGGCGTCCATAAGCCTTCGATCCCCGCCTCTTCCAGCGTAGGATGCAGCGAGTTGTTCGGGCACACCTTCATGCACTCGCCACAGCGGATGCAGCGAGAGAGGAAATCCGTCTCATCCAGCGCGCCCGGCGGACGCAGCAGGCGGTCATGCCGGCTCTTGCCCATGCCCGTGTTGGCGCGCATCAGCGGCACAACTGCCGCGCCGGCCGCGAGACCCGTCACCGTCCTTCGGCGGCCCAGATCAGGCGAGGCAATTTCCCGCTCCTTGCGGAAGAAGCGGAAGACCAGGCTGTGGTGCGGGCAGCTGCCCACGCAGTTCATGCACATCAGGCACTCGGATTTGCGCCACGGCACGCCGCCGATCGGGTCATCGCCGCCCTGGCAGTTGAGCAGGCAGCGATTGCAGCGGTCGCACGACGCGGAGTCCTTGTGCAGTCCGAGAATCGACCAGCGCGAGACCACGCCAAGCAGCGCGCCCAGCGGACAGATCGAGCGGCACCACAGCCGCGTAACGCGCAGGCTGGCAGCGAGAATCACGATGAACAGCACGCCCAGCACCAGCCCCTGCGCAAAGTGCGTCTGGCGAAAATCAAGCACCGTGGCCTGCAGAACACTGTGCAGCGTTTCACCGGCCGCCTTGACCGCCGCGATGTGGCTGTGCTCCATCGGCACAAGCACCGCGCGCACCGCAAAGTTGAACGCCGGCAGCAGCGCCAGGCCAATCGAGCGAACCAGCAGGGCGAAAGGATCAAGCCAGCCAATCGCCATCGACCCGAAGAACGCCGCCACCAGTCCTGCAATCAGCACGACATACTTGATCGTCTGCCAGCGCTTGTAGCGGTTGGAGTCGATCCGCTGTTTCCCCCGCTTGGCCTCCGAGGGCATGTTGCCTACAAAGTGCTGGAGCGTGCCCATCGGGCAGATCCAGCCGCAGAAGAAACGGCCCAGAAAGAGTGTCGGAAGCAGGATGATGAGACTCAGCAGCAGCCCGCGATAGAGCGCATGGCTGCCCAGCGCATTCACCACCGCCACCAGCGGGTCCAGCTCAAAGAAGAGCCGTACCGGCGCGCGCAGATGAATGTCCCCGGTAGCCCCTG
>JAGWRX010000125.1 GCA_028876395.1 Acidobacteriota bacterium | reverse complement strand
TGACCTGCGTCGCCGCGGCCCTGAAATCGCCCTGGAACTGCACGGTGTTGGGCACCAGCCAGTCCTGGGGAACATTCCAGACGACCTTCCAGCCCGAGGCACCGGCCCAAGCGTCCAGACCGACACTGATTGCCTGATTCGCCTTGAGCGTCCACAGCGGGATCGGTTTGAAAGCGGGGATGCTTCTGACTGCGGCAGGCGCCGCGGCTGGCACCACGGGACGTTGCGGCGCAACGATTGGTTGGGCTGCAGCCGCTTCAGGATCCGGTCCAGGCCATGGCGCGATCCGCAACGTCTTGCCATCCTGGCGTGCCTGCAGCCCCATCCCGTGCAGCATCGACTGCAGCGCGCCCCACCGCGTACCGGGCGCCCAATGCACGGGCGCGTTCAGATTGGCGGCCAGCACCTCCAGTTCCAGGCTCGGCGCAAGGGATGGCGGCATGAGCAGCTGAATCGCATCGATCAGGTGCACGGTCCGCGCCGGCATCGCGGGTGCGGGCATCGCCCAACCCTCGCCGCCCGCCGACTCGTTGGGGGCGGGTTGCATCGCGGGGCCATGTGCGGTCTCCCGGGGTTCACGTGAGGTCAGTGTTGCCGGCGCCGCTGCGGCTGCCATCCCAGGCGAGCTCGCCTGCGCCGGCGCAGCGGGAAGTCCGACCGTGACGCGATGAATGCGCGGCAGGCGAAAGATCAGCAGCGCGTGCGCGGGAACGTTGAAGCGCACGCCCAGGCCAGCAGACGCGGCGGCCTGACGCAGTTGCTGTTCCCAATCGCCCTGCTCTCCCCACGACAGCCGCGTGTCCGTGGGAATGCTGTTGTCGACGTTGATCTCATACGGCTGCGGCACGATGAGCGCCAACGCCGTGAGAAGCCGCGCAGACTGCGGCGCCATCTGATCTGGCATGGCAGCCAAAGCGGCAGGCATCCCGCAAACCAGAGCCACAGTCGTGGCAAGTAAAAAAATTGGATGTTTCATCCGTCACTCCTCTGTGATGGGCCGTGGCCCCTTCTTGTGTTCAGCACACGGTCGCGTCAGGGGGCACCTTGCGGTGGGCTAAGCTCTCCCATGCGATGGCTTTCTCATCGCAACCAACCACATAACAAAGAGACTTTCCTTCTCATGAATACTTCCTTGAAACGTATCGCGAGCGCCGTTCTCTTCGCGCTTTCCTTCGGGTGCGCCCAGGCACACGACGCGGCACCGCAGCAATTTCTAGTGACTGTTTCCATCTCACACTCCGGACACCTGGTTGCGGAAGGGCCGCTGAATTTCTATGCCGGGCAGGCGGATCAGACGGACAACACTGCGAAGCCCATCGCCCAATACGCCTCAATTGAAGAGAAGGGGTACCCGGCAATCCGCTGCTCACATGTCGGCGGCACAACAACGCGTGATTTCCGTACCGTCATGCTGAAGTCTGGGTACACCATGGCCGCCCGCCTCAACACGCAACAGCAAAAAATCGCAATCACGATTCAGCGGTTTGATGCGGAGGGCGCGACGGAACAAGTTCTTGCGGAAATGAAAAAACCGATCCAAATCTGTCGATCCATCGAACCTCGACAAGTCGTGAGCCTTACGCAAACCGTCACCGTTCCTGCGACCGCCGGAACGGAAACCATTACCCTCAAGAATGGTGATGCTCTGCGCTGCACTGTTGCGACAGCCACCCCTTAAGCCTTATCGCTTCTTGGGCGCACCGAGGATGCCGCAAGGCGCAACAATCCTGCTCACGGCGATATTGGGGAGATCAATTCCGTTGATGTGGCGCATGGCAATGAGCCGCTGCGATACCTTCTCGCACTGCCCGCGTCCGAGATTCAGCACCCGGACTCCGGTCCACGTGGTTGATCGACTTACTTCGCTGACGTAAGTAAGCGTCTTGGAGTGATCCACCACAATCCCGCGAGCGTCTTCTGCAAAGGCAGACTGCGCACTCAAAGCCAGAACGGCAGCGGTGAAAATCAAAGCAGCGGTCTTCATTCAACTCTCCAACAGGTTGGTTTTCGAAGGAGCCATCCGGCCCTTACCTGTCTTCGGCGCGCGGTTGCATCAGGCCCGCGCGACACGCCAGCGAACCTGGGTATGGGGCCGATCACACTGAACGCCATCGAGGAGTGCGCACCGAAGGTGGCGGCCGTGACCATGGCGGCCATCGTCCAGCAGGAAAGCGGCGGCAATCCGTTGGCCTTGCACGACAACACCACCGGACAGTCG
>JAGWRX010000124.1 GCA_028876395.1 Acidobacteriota bacterium | reverse complement strand
TTCACCGCCACGCCGCGGCCGTAGGCGCCGATGGGAGCGGTCAGGTTGGGCCGCGTCAGCCGCTTCTCGACGATGATGGTGCCATGAAGATCCGCGGCGATCGCCGAAGCCGCGAAGCAGCACGCCAGTAGCGCCTCCCGCCCACGATTCCTCATGGATATAAATTCGGCCTTCCGGACGGCTTGGACGAGTAGGCGAGAACCCTGGGAATACAGCGAAATTCCCTAAGGGGAGATGAGGCATCTACCCTAGCCCGCATTTCTCACCAGTGACGAGGTAGGTGTTTGGAGCGAGGAGGGGAGGGGCGCTGGTTGAAGGAGTGCCGATATCGAGCCGCTAGGGGTTGTGTGGAGACGCAGTGGTGCCACAAGAAGTTTTTTGGGAACCGGTTTGTCAAAGAGCGCGATCAGACGAGTTCATCCACTCAGAGCTCGATGCAACTGAGCGAACAGATCGGGCCAAGGGTAGCTGCGCGGCAGCGAGATCCATACTTTGCGTACGGTGATGCGCACCAGGGCTCCGATTTTTAGCACCCGCAGACGGATGGTGGCGGCCTGAGCGGTGGCCAGTTCGGTGGCTTTCAGTCCGATGCGCCGCAGCCCGCTCAGCAGCACATAGGCCATGGAGGAAAAATACAGACGCAGTTGATTGGCGCGCATGGTCTCGGCGCTGACGCGATCGGCAAACAGAACGAACTGTTCCTTGATCCGGTTTTCCATATCGCCGCGGGCGCAGTAGAGTTCCTCGTACAGCTTCTGCGCGGGCCAGTCCTGGGTCGATCGCGAGGTCACCACGAAGCGGGGGTTTTCCTTGCCCTCGATATGTTCGGCCTTGGCGACCACGCGCCGCGCCTGGGACCAGGAGCCGGAGGTGGTTTCATAGGAGAACTCGACAAACACGCGTGCCGGTTTGCGGGTCTGTTCCCATTGCTGCTGGGCTTGGATTAACGCATCGGCCACCAGGGCGCGCAAGCGCGGGTTGCGGGCGAAGCCGAAAACAAAATCCACGCCGTTGTTTTCGCACCAGCTCATCAACTCGTCGCGGCAGAAGCCGGAGTCGCCGCGCAGCGTGATGCGCACCTGGGGCCAGTGTCTCCGGATCTGTTCGACCACGCGGCGAATCTCTGAAAGACTTCCGGCGGAAGCGTCGATGTTGGCTGGGCGCAAGCGCGCGCACAGCAGATGCTCGCCGCAGAACACGTACAGCGGCAGATAACAGTAGTGATCGTAATAGCCGTGAAAGAAGCGGCCTTCCTGGTCCCCGTGCAGCGCCACGTCGGTGGTGTCGATGTCCAATACGATCTCCTGAGGTGTGCTGGTGTGCGCTTCCACAAATACCTCCACCAGCAGTTCGTCGATGGCCTGCTTCCAGAAGGTGATTTTCTTGTATCGATCTGGTGAGCCCGTGCTCAGCTCCAGTCGGTTGAGCGTGCTCTTACCGGCCAGCGGCTGATCCAGATCGGGCTGGCCGGCCAGCAGCTTCAGCACCGGATCTTGGCGCAGTTGTTCGTGGTCGGTGAGATCTTCGTAGCCCAGCGCCAGCCCGTACACGCGTTGCGCCACCATCTGGCCCACGGGGTGCTCGACTCGCGCCGGATTGCGGCCATCCAGAAAGCACTGCGCCAGCCGCGGCAGCAGGTTCATCCGCCGGTCCGTCTCTCGCAACAGCAAGCCGCCTGCATCGGAGGTCATCGCGCCACCGTCAAACTGCGCCCGCACCGCGCGCGAAAAATGACTTTGGAACTCGAAGCTGTTTTGGGTACACTCTGTCATAGCGAAAGCCGCTTTCTCCTTGGCGCTAACTGCTGTCTGGAAACTCAGTTATGCCAGAGTCGGCGGCTTTTTGCTATAGCGTTCGTGAGAAATGCGGGCTAGGAGGTATCTGAAAGCCGCCGGCATCGCGGTACGGCCTCCGGGAGGCTGGGGCAAGCACGCTCCAGAATCAAAACCGGCCAATGGGCGGAGCGAAGTGTCCACCGACTTTCGCGAGGATTTTGCTTTCGAAACGCCCACGCCAGAAGATGCCAAGCCGGCCCGTGCGGCGTCCACCGGCTCCGGAGAGCCCGGCCGCAGCGCCACCACATTGAGCGCCTGCGAACCTCACCGCGACTTCATTGAGCTGTCGCTGGCCAAGGGCCGCAACGCCCATGCCATCTACCAGGATCTGGTGGAC
>JAGWRX010000123.1 GCA_028876395.1 Acidobacteriota bacterium | reverse complement strand
TGCAGATCGCCGGCGGTCAAAACAACCGCGAGAAATAGGCACGAGCGCATGCTCACGCGGAGTGGACACCCAAAGGCCTCTCCGCCTTACCCACTTGCACATCCCTACAGTGGATTTGCTGCGCGCCGCACTGGCCACATAGCTACATCCCGAGGAACGCAAACCTCAGAGCCTCTGCAATTTGGGCACTCATCCGAGTAGAATCAAACACGTATGAAGTGCCCTTACTGCGGGTTCACACAAGATCGCGTGGTGGACTCCCGCGAGAGCAAGGAAGCCGAATCGATCCGGCGGCGGCGGGAGTGCGAAAAGTGCAATCGCCGCTTCACCACCTACGAGCGCATCGACGAGATCCCCTACATGGTCGTCAAAAAAGACGGCCGCCGCGAGCGCTTTGACCGGCAGAAGGTCCTGAGCGGCCTGCTGCGCGCCTGCGAAAAGCGTCCCGTGCCTTCGAGCAAGCTGGAAGCAATCGTGGACGCGACCGAAAGCTTCCTGATGGAGGCACCGGAGCGTGAGCGCACTACGGGCGAGGTGGGTGAGCTGATTATGCAGCACCTCAAAGGGCTGGACACCGTGGCCTACATCCGCTTCGCGTCCGTTTACCGGGACTTCAAGGATGTGCGGGAATTCAAGGAAGAGTTGGAAGGCCTGCTCGACAGCCACAGGACAAGCAAAGGCAAAAAGTAGACAAGGACACGTGATGGCAGAGACGAAGACGCACAAGGTTACGTTAATTCCGGGCGACGGCATTGGCCCCGAAGTCACCCAGGCGGTGGTTCGCATTCTGGAGGCGACCGGCGTCAAGTTCGAGTGGGAGCGGTTTGCCGCCGGCGCTGAGGCCTTTGAGATTTTCGGGGAATACATTCCCACCGCGCTGTACGAGTCCATCGAGCGCAACAAGGTGGCTCTCAAGGGGCCCGTCACTACGCCCGTGGGCGGGGGCTTCAAAAGCATCAACGTGACCCTGCGCAAGAAGTTCGACCTCTTTGCCAACTTCCGCCCCATCAAGAACCTGCCCGGCATGGACACCAAATGGCCCGGCGTGGACCTGATCATCGTCCGCGAAAACACCGAGGGCGAGTATGTGGGCCTGGAGCACGAAGTGGTGCCCGGCGTGGTGGAAAGCATCAAAGTCATCACGGAGAAGGGCTCCACGCGCATCGCCAAGTTCGCCTTTGACTACGCGCGCAAGCACGGCCGCAAGAAGATTCACTCCATCCACAAGGCCAACATCATGAAGCTCTCCGACGGCCTGTTCCTGCGCTGCGCGCGCAAGGTGGCCGAGGGATTTCCTGACGTGCTCTATGGCGAGCACATCATCGACAACACCTGCATGCAGCTGGTGATGAATCCCTACCAGTACGACACGCTGCTGCTGGAGAACCTCTACGGCGACATCGTGAGCGACCTGTGCGCGGGGCTGGTTGGCGGCCTGGGGCTGGTGCCCGGCGCGAACCTCGGCCACGAGTGCGCGATTTTTGAAGCGGTGCACGGGTCGGCGCCCGACATTGCGGGCCAGGACATCGCCAACCCCACGGCACTGCTGCAGTCGGCGGTGCTGATGCTGCACCATCTGAACGAAGAAGACGCCGCGAACAAGGTGCAGAAGGCGATAGAGACTGTCTATGCCGAGCGCAAGACGCTGACCCGCGACGTGGGCGGCCACGCCGGCACCAGCGAGTTTGCCGATGCCGTGCTGGCCGCGATGGGGGCCTGAGCCCGTGCAAGGGCTCAGGCGCTGGTGGCGATTGCCTGCGCCCACTCCATGGCTTCGCGATACGAATCGGCTACGAATTGCTCTTCCAGGCCGAACTGCCGGCAGGCCTTGACGACAACAGTCCATAGGCCCTCTTCCACCGCAAAGATGAGTGTGTAGATGGGGGCGAGCCGGCCTGCGTGGCCCAGCAGGAGCATATTGCTCTCAGGATCCAGCGGCAACTCTTCAAGCAGCGTGCCCATGGGCATCTCAAGGATTGCATCCATCAGGGACAAGAGGCCGAGCAGAAACAGGTCAGAGTCGCCGTGTTCGACTTTCTCACCGAGCAGTTCGCCGAAGCGGGCGCGCACCAGCGCAGAGAGCATCAGATCGGATGGCTGGTTCTGCGACACATCGAGTATGAGTGCAAGCCTGCACCATCGACGAAAATGCTCCTCGCCCAGGATCGTCAGTGCCTGACGCACCGAACGCACCTGGCCGCGAAGCCCCAGCGCGGCTGAGTTCAGGTAGCGCAGAAGGCGGTAATAGATCGCGGCATCGCGCTTGATGATGTCTTCCACTTCCTGCCAGTCCATCACCGGCCTGCAGACAGCTTTCAACAGTTGCAGGCAGATTGCCAGGTTCGACGACACGCCCCGCGCACGCACCTTCTCCGGTTTGCGAAAGAAATAGCCCTGAAAATATCGGAAACCAGCTTCTCTTGCCAGCTCAAAGTCCTCGCGCGTCTCCACATTCTCGGCCACCATGCGGCAGTCTTTGCCGCGATGACGGGCAACAATGCTGGCTGCGTCATCCCGGGACGGGCCCTGCAGGTTCACCTTGAGGAAGTCGGCGAAGTCCGCAAGCGGCGCCCGCGGATCGTCGAGCGCAAAGTCGCCCAGCGCAATCTTGTATCCGGCATCCTTCAATCGGCTGCAAGCCTGCCGCACATCGTCGTCGGGCCGGACTGTCTTTTCAATTTCCGCCACCAGCTTTTCCGGCGGAAGAAGCAGAAGATGATTCTCAAGCAGAATCTCCCGCCCGCAGCTGATGAAGGCAAGGCGGTTATCGCACAAGGTTGTCAGGCCCAGCAGGCTGGACACGTCAATGGCGGTGCGATTGGCATCGCCCGAGCCGGTGCCGGCCAGATAGCTCTGAATACTCGCTCTAAACAGAAGTTTGTACCCAATGACTTTCTGATTTGCGGCAAGAATCGGCAGGCGCGTGGCATACAGGACCGGCTCAATGGCTTCTTCGATGGCGTGTTGAGACATAGGTATCTCTCCAGGGCAGACTCCGGCCCGATGAGGGAGCGCTGCAGCACAACGGGGGCAACAGAAACGCAATCCGGCCGGACGCCGCTGGGAAATCAGGCCCTTGCGAGGCGCCCGGCTCGAATCAAGTCACCCCTTCAAGTGCTCCATCGGCTGAATCGCGCGCTTCTCTAGGCGACTGGCCCAACCGACTGTTGAAATGCCGCCCGCTGCCGATACAAGGAAAGAGCAGGCTTCTGCCGCAAGCCTCCTGCCGGTCTTTGCCGTGGCCTGCAGCGGGGCCTTGGGGCGCTTTATGACGGCATCAAATCGACTTTTGATGTCCTCTGCGAGAAACCGGAATCAAAACGTACTAGGAAGTGAGAGGAAAGGAGGCTGGCATGTCAGTTCCCGGATTTGCGTGGTTCCTCCCGTTTTTCCAGGGATTATTCCTTGGGCTGCTGGCGATGGCTCTGCACGAAGCGGCGCACATCGCGATGGCGCGGGCTGTGGGCATCAGGGTCAAGCGTGTCGGCTTCGGCTGGAAAGGCATGTACACAGTGAGGGAAGCCGGACCTCCAGTGAAGAACCTGCTGATCTCCTTTGCCGGTCCGCTGATCAATCTGATTCTCGTCCTCTGCTGGCCCTGGTGGCCGATTTTCGGCCTGGCCAACTTCTGCTGCGGTATCGCCAACCTGCTGCCGATTCAGGGCTCGGACGGCGACCGCATGCTGCAATGCTGGCGCGAGATGCGAATCGAAGGCCAGGAAGCATCGCAATCTTCCGAGCGGCCCCGCAAGGCGGCCTGACGCGGCAGGACCCGGGTCAGGCCGCTCACGGGTCTGCGGGCCCGGGATCTTCCGAAGGCGGGAAATTGGCCTCCGCCGCGAGCAATTTGCTGGCCTGAACCCATCCTCCTGTACACTGGATAGTTCACGGCCATGCAAAAAAAATACCCCATCGGCATCCTTGGCGCGACCGGAATGGTCGGCCAGCGCTTCATTCAACTGCTTGAGAACCACCCCTGGTTTGAGGTGGCCTGGCTTGCGGCCAGCGACCGCTCCAGCGGCAAGACATATGGCGAAGCCGCCAAGTGGCGGCTGGACACTCCCCTGCCCGAGCGCATCGCCAGAATGACCGTCGCGCCCGCCGACCCCGAAGGCGCGCCGAAGATCATCTTTGCCGCCCTGGACGCCGGCATTGCCCGCGAGCTGGAGCCGCGCTTTGCCGAGGCCGGCTGCGCCGTGGTTTCGAACTCCAGCGCCTACCGCATGGCGCCCAGCGTGCCACTGGTCATTCCCGAAATCAACGCCGAGCACCTGCACCTGATCGAGGAGCAGCCCTCGCGACGCGCAACGGGCGGCTACATGGTCACCAACCCCAACTGCTCCACCATCGGCCTGGTGATGGCGCTGAAGCCCATCGAGGAACGCTTCGGCATCGAGCAGATTCTGGTGACCACCATGCAGGCCGTCAGCGGGGCAGGCTACCCCGGCGTGCCCTCCATGGACATCCTTGGCAACGTGGTGCCGTATATCGGCAGCGAAGAAGAAAAGATGGAGGCCGAGACGCTCAAGCTGCTGGGCCGGCTGGAGGGCCACGCGGTGACGCCCCTGAACGCGCGCATCAGCGCCCACTGCAACCGCGTGGCGGTTGAAGACGGCCACATGGAGAGCGTCAGCATCAAGCTGGCGAAGCCCGCCACACACGACGAGTTGCTTGCCGCATGGGCAGAGTTCAAGCCTCTGGCAGGTCAGGCGCTGCCCACCGCGCCGGAGCAGCCCATCGAGTGGGCTCCGCAGAGCGACCGCCCGCAGCCCCGGCTGGACCGCAATCGCGGCCGCGGCATGGCGGTAACCGTGGGCCGCCTGCGCCCCTGCAACGTGCTGGACTGGAAGTTCACCGTGCTCTCGCACAACACCATTCGCGGAGCGGCGGGAGCGGCCATTCTGAACGCCGAACTGCTGGCGAGTCTGGGCAAACTGGAACCGGCGGCTGAGGCAGCCACGCGCGCCTGAGGCGCAACCTTTACCGGCCGCTTATGGGCTGGAACAATGGGAAATCTCGCATGAGCCTGGTTGTGATGAAGTTCGGCGGCACGTCGGTCGAGGATCCGGCAGCCATCAGTCGTACGGCGGCCATTGTGGCAGGACGCGTGGCCATGGGCAAGCAGCCCGTGGTGGTGGTGAGCGCACTGGCCAAGGTGACTGACCAGTTGCTGCGCGCCGCCGCATCGGCAGCGCAGGGAGACCGAACGGGCGCTCTCGCCATCAGTTCGCGGCTGCGCTCGCGCCACCGCGACACGGCTGCCGCGCTCGTCAAGAACCCGGCCGAGCTGGTCACCCACATCGACCAGAAGTTCGATTCGCTCGACGAGATTCTGCGCGGGCTGGCGGCGATTCTGGAGCTCACGCCCCGCATCTCTGACCTGATCGTCAGCTACGGCGAGCGCATCTCCAGCCGCATTGTCGCCGCGGCCTTTTGCGAACGCGGCATCGACGCCGCGCACGTGGACGCGCGCGACGTGGTTATCACGGATTCGCAATTCCAGAAGGCCGTGCCGCAGGACGCGATCATCGAGAAGCGCGCCGCGGAGAAGCTACGCCCGCTGGTGGACCAGCACAAGGTGCCCGTGATGGGCGGCTTCATCGCATCCAACGAAGACGGCATCACCACCACGCTGGGCCGCGGAGGCTCTGACTTTACCGGCGCCCTCATCGGCGGCGCACTCAACGCGGACGCCATCGAGATATGGACTGACGTGAACGGCATCATGACCTGCGACCCGCGCGTCTGTCCCGATGCGCTGCGCGTGAAGGTCATCAGCTTTGAGGAGGCGGCCGAGCTGGCCTACTTCGGCGCCAAGGTGCTGCACCCGGCCACCATTCTGCCGGCGGTCAAAAAGAACATTCCCGTGCTCGTGCTCAACAGCCGCAACCCGTCGAACGAGGGCACGCGCATCATCTCGCTGGCCCCGCACTGCAGGAGCCCGTTCAAGTCCATCGCGGTGAAAAAGAAGCTGAGCATCATCGACGTGGTGGCCAGCCGCATGCTGATGACCCACGGCTACCTGAAGGAAATCTTCACCATCTTCGACAAGCACAAATGCCCGGTCGATATGGTTTCCACCAGCGAAGTTTCGGTCTCGCTCACCGTGGATTCGAACGACAAGCTGCCCGCCATCGCCGCCGACCTGAGCCAGCTGGCCGACGTGAAATACGAGGGCAAGAAGGCGCTCATCTGCATGGTCGGCGAAGACATTCGCGGACAGAACGGCATCGCCGCGCAGGTCTTTGCGGCCATCCGCCACATCAACGTGCGCATGATCTCGCAAGGCGCGAGCGAAATCAACATGAGCTTCATGATCGACGAGGATGACGCCGACGAGGCGGTGCGTTCCTTACACGCAGCCTTCTTCACGGATCCCGATCCGGAGATTTTCGACGTGGAAGCACGCAAGCTGGCCACTGAATCGGCAAGCCAGACGGGCGCCCGATCGTCCTGACGGCGCCTGTGCTCCAGGTCTCGCATTGAAGACCTG
This sequence comes from Acidobacteriota bacterium, assembly GCA_028876395.1. GTDB lineage: Bacteria > Acidobacteriota > Terriglobia > Terriglobales > Acidobacteriaceae > Telmatobacter. Next base: position 44,836 of record JAGWRX010000123.1, on the reverse strand, counting down.
GGAGATGAGAACCAAACCGGGGGAACCATGCTTTTTCTCGTTCTAGGCAAGGGAAAGACCGGCAGCCTGGTGGCTGAAGTAGCGCGCGAGCGCGGCCACGGTGTGCGCGCCCTCGACATTACTGAAAACCAGAACGCCTCCGCGCTCACCGCGCCCAACCTGGCAGGCGTGGACGCGGTCATTGACTTTACCGCGCCCGAGGCGGCGGTGGAAAACATGCGCGCCGTGCTAGCCCTGGGCGGGCGCATCGTGGTCGGCACCACCGGCTGGTATGCCCACCTGAACGACATGAAGGCGCTGGCCGCTCGCCGCGGCGGAGGGCTTTTATACGGCACCAACTTCTCCATCGGCGTGCAGAAGCTTTTTCGCCTGACAGCGGAACTGGCCCGGCTTGACGACTACAAGTTTTCCATCAGCGAGACGCACCATACGTCCAAGCTCGACGCGCCCTCGGGCACCGCGCTGACGCTGAAGGAAATTATTCACTCGGTCCGGCCAGGCATCGAGGTTCCAATCACGTCGCATCGCGTGGGCGACGCCAAAGGCGAGCACATCGTTACAGCCACCAGCGAATATGACACGCTGGAACTGCACCACGACGCGCACTCGCGCCGCGGCTTTGCGCTGGGCGCTGTCCGCGGAGCCGAGTGGCTCGCCGGCAAACAAGGCGCGTGGGAGTTCCGCGAGATATTCGATCAGTTGTAAGAGAGCATGCGCAGGCAAGATTCTCTAAATCTTGCCTGCAGGAATGCATATACAGATTTCTACCTATCCTCCCTGGATGTCTGGTCGAACATCTCTCGAAAGACACGCACTTTATATCAAATATAGCCTGCGATCATCGCTGCGTCTGGAGCCTCATTCGTGGCTGGAAGCGGCTCTCCACTTGCTACCAGATCCACAGGGCTCAGTGGTCTCCGGTCTTGAAGACCACGCTGATGGTGGTCTGCACTTCCACGGCCTGGTTGTCGAGCATGTAGGGCTTGTAGCGCCAGGTTTTCACCGCGTCTACGGCGGCGTTGCGGAAGATGGAAGGCCCGCTGAGAACGCGTAAGCCGGCTATTGCTCCCGTCCTAGTGATTGTGGCGCTCAGAACCACCGTGCCGCTCAAGTTGTGCTCCCGGGCAAACGCCGGATAGAGTGGCGCGGTTCTGTGGATCAGCAAGCCTTCTGCCACGCCGGCTGAAATCGCGGACGCAGCGGGCTCTACTTTCACCTGGCTCGCGCCACCGAATACTGCGCCGGGAACGCTGGCGCCGCTCTCTATGGCCACGGGCGAGAGTGCGGCCGGTGGTTCCTCCACAGGAGCGGGTTTCTTCGCGGCGACGGAGATCCTGGATGGCGCCGTCAGCTGAGCCTCCATGATGTCAGGCGAAACCTGCTTCATAGGCTCCGGCTCTTCGAGGTTCTCGACGCTGGCATCCGAGATCGTTTTCCATGACTTGGGAGTCGAACTGGTCACCTTAGGCGCTGGGTTAGGGGTCCACGCCAGAGGTCCAACGTTCTGCGCGGAGGGTACGGCGTGTAGCGCGACGCTCTGCTCCGCGAGCGCGGCCTGAAAAACCTGCCGGAATGACTGCCCGAAAATGAGGAAGAGCAATCCTGCAACCAGACCCACTCCTGCCGGGATGTACATCCGCTTGATCCAATTGTGGCGTGATTTGCCGCTATCGTCCTCGTCTTCGCCTGCTTCGGCCTTGTATTTGCTGGCCCGGAAGATCTCGACTTTCCCCCCCCCCGGGAGAGGCGCATCTTCTTTACTCACCGGAAGGAGTTCGTCGTCGGCCCAGTCGATCGGTATAAGTGTCCGAGCGATCGCCGGTGGATGGCTCTCCATGGGACGTGGAGCAGTCGCAACCGCGGAAGGGCGGATCTCAACTGGTGACGTGCGACTCTCAGCCGCAGGCGGGCGGCTCTCAATCGCGGGCGGAGCACTCTTTACCTCGGGCAGCGCGATCTCCGCTGCGGGCGGAGTGCTTTCCGCAGCGGACAACGCGATTTCCGGCATAGGCGGAGCGATTTCCGCCACTGGCGGAGTGATGTCCGGTGCGGCGAGCTGCGGCTCAATCTCCGCGGGCGGCTCAGGGGCAAGTGCGGGCTTCGGCTTCGTTTCAGGAACTTCGGCGCTTGCCGGCCGAGCGCGGCGAAGGAACCGGGCATCCCATTCAGTAAAGTCGTAGGCATCAGGCTCCGGTTCGCGAACAGGGTTCTGCGACGCGGGCGACGAAGCCTTGTCTTGTTTCGTCTCCGTGATATCCGTCTCGACTGTATCCGTCTCGATGCTGTTGTACAGTGCGCTCTGCTCTTCAGCAATAAACAGGTCTTCCGGCCCGCTCTGTCCGGCTTCTTCCACAAAGGATGGATCAACCAGGATGGACTCCTTATCGTCATCCGATGGAAGCGGCAGAAAATCGTGGGCTCCCGCTCGCAGGCATCTCGCTTCCAGGTCAAGGTTGCTCCTCATCGAATAGGCCACCACTCTCACTTTGCCGATGGCGGCGATATTTTCGATGAGTGCAATCGCGTAGCTCTCGTCAGTGTCCACGTCGATGATCACGACGTCGAAACTCTGTCCTATCATGCGCGGCAGATCTGTGATCTGGCCGGGATAGTCCAGGAACTCGCGCACGCTGCGGACGTCTGAACCGGCCAGGGCATTGGCCACGATTCTGCGATGCGCATCGTTGGGCCCGATGAGCGCGATCGACATGCCAGTAGAACCAGAAAGCTCGGGCTCGGCTTCTTGCGGGGTGATGGGCACTTGAGTACTTGCGGCCATAGGTCATTGGTCCTTCGTAACGGTTCGTCCAAACCCTGTCGCATTCCACTTTCACTCCGACTCCGGGGGCAGTCGCCGGGGCGAAGCGAAACGGCACGCCAGCACAAGCCGCGGCATCGTTTGCCAGCTTGTCCTGTGAAGACGACGGAGATCTGTGGGAAAGAAGGACTGCCGCCTGCGGCTGATCGATTGTCCGATGTCGCAGGTCGAGGCCTATTGAATCAATGCAATGCGCTGAATCCTGGGGTCCCCGGCAAACGCGAATGCCATCCGCTGCCAGCGCCCTTGAAGCATTATGCTATACGCATTCTGATTCAAATAGAACACGTCAGTACAAGGCGGGGGTGCCTTTCGTCACTATTTGACCAGCCGCGCGCCCTGAGCCTCGGCCATTAAACCCCGAAAAGCGCGTTTGCATTACTCTGAAGTTCATGCTCCTGCGCCCCGCCACGCTCGCTGATCTCCCTGCCATGATCGCCATGGAACGCCTGCCCGAGTCATGCCAATTCGTCGGCCAGTGGAGCGAGGAGCGCCACCGGGCAACCCTTGTGAGCGCGGATGCCCGTTACCTCGTCAGCGAGGCGGAATCCGGCGAGCCGCAGGCCTTCGCCATCCTGCGCGGCCTGTCCGAGCCGTCCCGCTCCATCGAGCTCAAACGCATCGTGGTTGCAACGCCCGGGCGCGGCCTGGGTCGCAAAATGCTCCAGGAGCTGATGGGCATCGCCTTTGACGAACTCGGCGCGCACCGGCTGTTTCTCGACGTGTTTGAGGACAACGCCCGAGCGCGCCATCTTTATGAAAGCCTCGGCTTTGTCTACGAGGGCAAGATGCGCGAAGCCGCGCTGCGTAACGGCGAGTACTGCACGCTGCGCCTGATGTCTGTGCTCGACCGCGAATATGCGGCGCTGAAGCCGTAGAGCCTGCGTTGGTTACAGCGATTGGCCCCTTTTATCCACGCAGGCCGTCATCCTCCAGGGCCTCTCGTTATACACTTTCCTGTTATGGAAACAACAGGTTGCGGTACGGCTATTGTCACGCCTTTCCGGGCGGACGGCTCGATAGATGAGCCTGCGCTGCGTGCGCTGGTGAACTGGCAGATTGACTCGGGCATCGATTTCCTGGTTGCCTGCGGGTCAACGGGTGAGGCGGCGACGCTGGACGAAGAGGAGTGGCTGTTTGCGATCCAGGTGGTGGTGGACGCGGCGGCAGGGCGGCTGCCGGTGTGGGCCGGATGCACGCACAACTCCACACGGACGCTGCTGCGCCAGGCGGCGCTGCTGCGCCGTGTACGCGGCGTGGATGCGGTGCTGTCGGCCAACCCCTACTACAACAAGCCCTCGCAGGAGGGGCAGTTCCAGCACTTTCTTGCCTTGGCGCAGGCGGTGGATCCCATGCCCGTGGCGCTCTACAACGTGCCGGGGCGCACGGCCGTGAACCTGGAACCGGAAACGGTTGTGCGACTGGTGGACGCCGCACCCAATATCGAGGCGATCAAGGAAGCCAGCGGCAGGCTGCCCCAGATTTCTGCCCTGGTGCACATGCTGCCGCGCGGCTTCAAGATTTTCTCCGGTGACGACAACCTGGCTCTGGCTGCCATTGGAGTGGGCGCATGCGGACTCGTGAGCGTTGCTTCCAATGAGGCTCCCGCTGAGGTTGGACGCATGATACGCGCGGCGCTTCGCAATGACTGGACGCAGGCGCGCGAGCTCGAGCGCCGCTACGGAAGGCTGTTTGAGGCCAACTTCTGGGAGTCAAACCCCGGACCGGTGAAGACAGTGCTCAACCTGATGGGCCGCACCACGGATGTGGTTCGTCTGCCGCTGGTGCCACCCTCCGCTGCCACCCGCGCACGGCTGGAGCGGCTGGCCGGCGAACTTGGGCTGCTTAAGCATGCTCCCGCGCCCGAGGGATACATAGGCCTGTTCTAACGGCAGGGTTGCGGGCTTACCGGTGTTCCCCAACTCTACCAAGGGATAGTTGTCGGTTCCATACCCACGTGGCTATGATCGCGCTCACCGCCATGCTGGGTAGATTGATACCCTGGTTTTTTACGTGCTCGAGGCCATGTTCTTTGTGGGCCTGGCAGGCTGCGTGCTGGTCGTGATTGTCAGCTGGATTACTATCGTCAAAGATGGATTCTCCCCGGACTCCTGACACAAGGTCGCCGTCCGCCGGAAGGCAGCGAGGCTCTGTTCCAGCCTCCATTCAGCGGCCTTTAACCTTACAATAATCTTTGTTCAAACAACTAAGGTATTAAGAGATGATACGTTCATATATATGCGGTTCAGAATCACGTTTTTAAACGATTCCGCGCTCACGGTCTGCGATGCGCGGCGTCCAATGGACTCAGGGCACCGGAAAATCAGCGCCCTGCATTCTGTCACACAAGCATGGAGCTCTCCTTCGCACTGAAGACGACGGCATTCAAGCAAACAGGGACCGAGCAAGTGCAGCAGGTTACCAAAAGCCCTGCAAAAAAATAATCGTCTGGTGCGCGACTTTTTCTGCTGTGGCCGGGTTGATGGTTAACGACGGCCCGGCGGCTCAACCCTTGCTCCTCTCCAGCTGCCTTGGTCTGAATCCCCCTCTCGCGAAGCTACCGTGGAGGCCACGGACGCTCGCAGAAAGCGATGTATCAGAGATGCGCACCAGGATGCACAAGAGACTTGTCCTCCCTTCAATTCTTGCGCTGAGCGCCGCCACGCTGGTTGTGGCGGGCTGCAGCAGCGGCGGCTCGATAAGCGGTTTGTCGAGCGCCAAAACCGGCACTTCATTTGTGGTGGGCACAGACGCGCCCATGGATGCCGTGACCTCCTTTTCGGTGCAAGTACAAAGCATCACGGCGACCGATGCCAACGGGAACAGCGTGCAGCTGATCAGCGGCTCGCCTACGGTTGACTTCGCGCGCTTCAACGGACTGCAGACGCTGCTGAGCATGAATAATGTGCCCGAGGGCACCTACACCAACGTGACCATCACGCTGGGCGCCGCCACCCTGGGCTACCTTGACACCAGCGGTACCGGCGCGCCGACGATTCAAACCATGCCGGCAACGCTCACCTCAAACACCATCAACGTGACGCTGAGTAATCCGCTGATCGTGGCCAATGCCGCGGCGCCGGTGGGCCTGCACGTGGACTTCAACCTGCGCAAGTCGATCCAGGTGGACTCGACCGGCCAGATCACGGGGCAGGTGACGCCGACGTTCAAGGTTGGCACGGTGGGCACCGATGATGCCGGCGCGCACATTGACGAGTACACTGCCGCGGTGGTCAGCGTGGATGCGGGCTCGCAGACCTTCGTGCTGCAGGGGCCGCATGGCGGCCAGATTACCGTGGCAGTGACCGGCCAGACTGAATGGGATGGCAACGCCACGCTGAACGATCTGACCACGAGCAGCATCGTGCAGGTGTCAGGCAAGCTGGACAAGACCACCGGCGACCTGGACGCGGATGAAGTGGAAATCCTCTCGCAGCAGGGCTTCTACGCAAGCGGTCAGGTAACGTACGTGACACCGGCATCGGGTGCGGCCACAAGCTTTGACATGTACGTGCGCGGATTGCTGCCGACGACCACCGGGCTTACGCTGGGGCAGATTGCACAGGTGAACCTGACCGGCAACGAGAACTTCTCCATCTACTGGCTGCATGATGAGTTGACGCAGTTCCTCTTCAACTCCAGCCTCATGCTTCCGGGCCAGGACGTGGCCGTGGGCGGGCCGGCAAGCGGCGCAGCCGCTCCGACCAACGTTACAGTCAACCGCGTGGTGCTTCGCAATTGGGGCTTTAATGGCACGGTCGTTCCCGGCAGCGTGAATACCAGCAACAACACGTTCCAGATGCAGGTGAACGGCTTTGCCGGAATCCTGATTCCGGAAACGGTGACGGTCTACATTGCGGGCGAAACAGAATACCGTGATGGGCTGGCCGATCTGGGCGGTCTCGATACGACGACCAACGTGCGCGTTGTTGGCGTGCTGCTGAAGGACCCTACCACTGGCGGCGCAATCCTGGTCGCGCATTACGTGGATTCGCAGGATAACTAGTCCGCGTTCAACCGCAACTCACTTCCATGCCGGGGTCAGCATCCGCTGGCTCCGGCATTTTTGTGTTTGCGGAGAAGCAGTCTGCATACTGCTTCCAGCATTTACTCACGCATATCTCTTCTCAATCAGATGCGCAGCGATCAGACCAGACTGATAAATGGTAGGAAGGCCGCTTCCCGGATGGGTTCCGCCACCGACAAGATAGCAATCATCGAGTTCTTCAAACTTATTGTGAGGACGGAAATAGAGCATCTGGTTCATGGTATGCGCCAGATTGAACGTGGCTCCATAAAACACGCCTGCATCCTCCCAGTCATCGGGCGTAACCACCCGCTCCGCTTCTATGTGAGGACGCAGATCGCCCATGGGCGTGCGTGCAGCGATGATGTCCAGCACCATGTTGCGGAAACGGGATTTCTCCCTGGCCCAATCAATGCCGCTTGAATTGTTCGGGACAGGGACAAGGATGTAGAGGGCGGATTTCCCAACTGGGGCAACCCTGTCATCCGTGACGCTGGAGTTTCTTATATAAAAGGAAATGTCTTCCGATAACTTGAGTGTCCTGAAGATATCATCGGTGTTCTTATGGTAGTCGCGGGCGAAGACGATGTTGTGATGGGGCATCTCATGGAAGACCTTGTCGAGCCCTAGATAGAGCATAAATGTGGAACAGGAGAACTTCTTCTTCTTCAGTTTGTCGGAGGAGTATTTTTTAAGCGCGCCCGGCGGCATCAGCGTCTGCATGGCGTGTGCGAAATCAGCATTCACCACGGTTGCATCCGCATGAACCCTGCGCCCGTCCTCAAGAACGACACCTTTGACGCTTCGCTGTTCGACGAGGAGTTGTTTCACAGGAGCGTTGAGGTGAATCGCAGCGCCCTGCTCCTTCGCGACCCTGGCCATGGCTTTTGATATTTCAGACAAGCCTCCCTGCACATGGAAGATGCCGAACTCATGCTCGATATAAGGCAGGATGACGAAGAAGCCTGGACACTCCCAGGGCGACATGCCGAGATATTTCGATTGAAAAGTAAAGGCGAGACGCAGCTTTTCAGAATTGAAGTAATTCCCAAGATACTGATAGATGGAACTTCCGAATGGAATAAAGGGAAGCGCGCGCAGGAATGTCGGCTTGAAGAAGTCTGACAGCGACGAGTAGTCCTTCTCAAGGCAGGCATAGATGTGGCGGAAGCGGTCGCTCTCGCGCGCGAAGAATCTGTCCAGACCGGCTTCTTCGCCCGGAAAGCATCGTGCAACCTCGCGCTTCATCCGCTCGCGATCGTCTGTGACATCCATCGAGAAATCAGGAAAGATCAGCCGGTACATCGGATCGAGGCGCTTGAAGTCCAGATAGTCCTCGCTTTTTACTCCCGCCTCTTCAAAGGCCTTGTCGAGAACAAACTTCATCATCAGAAAGGTGGGACCAAGATCGAATCGGAAGTCTCCGACGGCAAGCTCCGCATTGCGCCCGCCGACCACCGGGGCTTTCTCAAACACTTCGACATCGAATCCCCTCTTCGCCAGGACCATTGCAGCCGTAAGCCCGCCCGGCCCGGCGCCGACGACGACGATCTTTTTTTTCTTTCCGCTCGCCGATATGCGATCCACAGTCTCTTTCCCCTTCTCATCAATCCATCACGGCTTTGAAATCCTGGATGAAGCGGCGCATATCCTTCAAAAGCACAGCACGCGGATTTGCGCGAATCACCATGCCGTCCAGGTACATGAGGCTTTTAATAATGTCGAACATGCCCTCGTCAAAGTGCATGCCGCAAAGAACACCAAGCCGAATGGTTTGCATCATTTTCTTCGTGAGACTCACCTGGCTCACAGTTTTGCCTTTAAAATCCGCATAGAGATCAAGAAACTTCTTCTCAAACGCGCCGAATTGCCCGCCCTCGATGGGGCGCTCCGCCATGGCGTTCAGGCAGCGCGCCGATGATTTGTAGTCATCCTCACTTAGAGCCTCAAAGAAAGCGAAAAGATTCTTTCTCATGCGATCTGGAACGCAACCAATATATCCGGTGTCAAGAAAGTAAAACTTGTCGCCCTGGAGAACGATGTTACCGGGGTGAATATCGCCGTGAAACGTGCCGATGGCAAACATGAAGAATCCGTGCAAATGAAAGAGCTCAAGGAGGGATGCATAATTCAGTTCTCCTTGAGTCAGCAACTCGTCGAGCGTTGGCCCCTCGGCGTATTCGGAGACAAGGATGTTCTCGCTCGACAACTCCTCGAAGACACTCCTGAAGCGGAGCCGGGAGAGATCGAATCGGCTCTTATTGGACTCATAAATCTCCTGTAACTGTTTCCATCCCCTCACCTCGTTCCGCAGGTCGAGTTCGCCCAGCGTCATCTTCTCAATCTCGTGCAGCAGGCTTACGGGGTTGGCGACGCCGCGGAGTTTCGGGTAGAAGAGAATCGCAAAGCGAAAGAGCTTTCGAACGCTGCTGACATCGCGCCGGAAGTTGCGGGCGTAGTCTCTTTTGACCAGCTTTACGGCAACCTGCTCGCCTGTCTTGAGGACGGCGCGATGCACCTGCCCGATGGATGCCGAGGCGAACGGCATTGCATCGAATGAGGTGAAATGATTGAGGTAGTCAGCCCCGGCATAGGCTTCGATCAGTTTGACCGCGTCTTCAGGCGGCAGACTTTCTGTATTGCTGTAAAGCCGCGAGAGAGCGCGGCAGCGTTCGTCGCCGAGAAAGTCGGGGCGAAGCGCGTACACCTGGCCAATTTTGACGGCGAGCAGCCCGAGCCGCTGGATCAAGGCTATGTCCGGTTCGCGATCCACATAAATAGTCTTGAGCAGGCGAACCAGCTTGAAAATATTCATATTCCGTACAACGATTTTATGTGTCTGCGCATAGAGCGCCGTGTCCACGGCGCTCTAAATCAGCCTTCTTGTCATGAGGATGACACAAGAGGCAGTGTTTTTTAGTCATGCCAAAATAAGCGCCGTGCAGAGGCGTGCGACACGACATGCCGCACCATTGCAGGCGCGCTGATCCACCCGTATTTCCAGGCTGATATTTGCTGCAGCGGGCCTAGCCAGCCAGCGCGGCCTTCACGGCTTCGCTGACCAGGCGGCCCTCGGCGCGCAGGCCGCTCGCCTGCAGCTTTGCCTGAACGGCCTTGATGACAGCACCCATGTCCTTGGGTGTGGGCTTCTGGCCTGAAGAGGCGGCGTGCCCGGCCACGGCTTCTGCGACCAGTGCGCGGAGGCCGGCTTCGTCGAGCGCCTTGGGCAGGAACTCCTCGATGACTACAATTTCGGCGGCCTCTTTGGCGGCGAGCTCGGGGCGGTTGCCCTTGGTGAACTGCTCAATGGAGTCGCGGCGCTGCTTGATCATGGTGGCCAGCGCCTGCTGCTCCTCGGCGGGCGTAAGCATGGCGCGCTTTTCGATGGCCTTGTTCTTGAGGGCGTTCTTGATAAGACGCAGCGTGCCGGTGCGTTCAGTGTCGTGGGCCTTCATGGCGGTAATAACCTGCTGATTGACGACAGCTTCGAGCGCGCCTGCTTCTGCCATTGCGTTTCCTGCCTTCCGTGCAACTCTGTGCGGTTCCGAACCTGTAGATAAGTCTATCGCCTTCAACGGGACGGCATCATCCAATTTGAAAATCAGCACGGCCAACGGGGGCTCGCCTGCCGCAGCAATGCTGCCTCATTGCGCGCCTTTGGTTTTGGTGAGCACTCAAAAGCAAAAACGTTTTATTTCAATTGATTTTTCTGTTGACCCTGCACAACACGACAGGCATCCGCTCCGGCTGCACCACAACTTTTCCCTGCCACTCCTGTTTACATGACTGAGGTACAAATCGATGAATCTCAAATCGATGACGATCCTGCTACTTGGCCTTGGAATTTGCAGTGCGCCGGCTTTCGGCGCCGATACTCCCCAGAACGGAGTTATGCCCCAGCCCGGCGCGTTGAATTACGTTGAGGGTTCGGCATTTCTAGAGGGACAGCAACTGACCACCAAGAGCGTGGGCGACACCCAGCTCAATCCCGGCGAAGTGCTGACGACCAATACGGGCAAAGTTGAGCTGCTACTGACGCCGGGCGTGTTCCTGCGCCTCGATGACCACAGCGCCGTGAAGATGATTTCCCCCGGCCTCACCCTGACCCAGGTCGAACTGCTGCACGGCCGCGCCGGCGTGGAAGTGGACGAGATCCATCCGGAGAACGATCTCGAAATCATTGACGCCGGCGTCGTAACGCAGTTGGTCAAAAATGGGTACTACGAGTTTGACGCCAACAACCCCATGGCCATGGTCTTCACAGGCAAAGCCGCGGTGGAACTGAGACCGGGAAAGTACAGAGTGGTGAAGAATCACCACGAACTCCTGCTTGCCCCCGGGCCGGACGCCAAGCCGCTGGCCAAGGAAAAGCCGGCGAACTTCAACGTGAAGACCGCCAAGGATGACCTCTACAACTGGAGCAGCCTGCGCTCGGAGTACCTGGCCGAAGATAACCAGCAGGTGGCCGGCCAGTATGCCGATGACCAGAACTTCGATCCCGGCTGGTACTGGGACCCCTACGCCATGGATTACACATTCATCGGCGGCGGCCCGTTCTGGAGTCCGTTCGGCTTCGGCTTCTACCCACCCTACGGCGGCCTCTACGGCGGTTACTATGGCGGCTACGGCGGCGGATACTATGGCGGTGGCGGCTATGGCGGAATGCATAACTACGGCACTTCGTTCGGATCCCAGGCTGGGCTCGGTGTACGTCCTCGTGGCGGCCCCATCCATGTGGGCGGCCTGCATAACGGCGGCGGCTTTGGCGGCTTCCATGGCGGCAGCTTCCATGGCGGCAGCTTTGGCGGCGGACTCCGTGCGGGTGGCGGCGGTGGCTTCGGCGGCTTCCACGGCGGAGGCGGATTCGGCGGTGGCGGAGGCTTCCACGGCGGTGGGGGCGGCGGCGGCCATCGCTAAACAGCGCCTTTAGCATTGTTTAACATTGGGGGAATGCAGCTTGCCAGCATTCCCCCGATGCTTTTGCCCCCCAGAAGCCCAGCCACACCAAAAACCCCTTCCCGATCCGATTTCCCCATCCCTGCCGCGTTGCGTCTGCCGCATCCATTCAGTCCGGTTTTGCACAGGCTCGTAATTCACAAAAACCACAATAATGTGTATTCTGTGATTGTCACGGCTGGCCTGCTCTCTGCCGCCAGTCCAGAACGAGGAGAAAAATGATTCGCAAAACGCGCCTGTTTACGCCCGGTCCGACCCCGCTGCTTCCCGCCGCCCAGTTCGCCATGGCTGCGGCCGACATGCACCACCGCACCCCTGAGTTTCGCGCCCTCTACCAGAAGGTGCTGGCGCAGTTGAAGGTCTTTGTGGGTACGCAGAACGACGTGCTGCTGCTGTCTTCTTCCGGCACGGGAGCGATGGAGGCGGCGGTATCGAACCTGACGTCGCCGGGCGACCGCGTGCTCGTGCTGACGGCAGGTAAATTTGGCGAGCGCTGGGTGGGCCTGGCCAAGGCCTTTGGCTGCGAAGCGGACGTGGTTGAAGCTCCCTATGGCCAGACGTTTGACCTGGCACAGGTGCGCAAGGCGCTGAAGCCGGAGCATCGCGCCGTCTTCATGCAGGGCACGGAGACCTCGACCGCGGTGCGGCATGACGTGGAAGCGGTCGCCAAAATCATCAAGGAAGCCGGCAGCGAGGCGTTGCTTGTAGTGGACGGCATCACCGGGCTGGGCACGACGCACTTCGACGTGGACGGCTGGGGCATCGACATCCTGATCGGCGGCTCGCAGAAGGCGGTCATGATTCCGCCGGGGCTGGCCTACCTGAGCGTGAGCGAAAAGGCGTGGGCGGCGATGGAGAAGTCGAAGAATCCGCGCTACTACTTTGACCTGCGCAAGGAGCGCAAGAACGCGGTGAAGGGCGAGAGCGCCTACACGCCAGCGGTGGCGCTGATTGCCGGGCTCGGCGCGGCGCTGGATTACATAGCCGGGCAGGCGGGCGGCGACCTCGAAAAGGGCCGCATTGCGCTGGTGGACAACGCGCAGGTGAACGCGGCGGCCACGCGCGCAGGATTGGTGGAGCTGGGCTTTACGCTGTTTGCGCCCACGGCGCCGGCGGCGGCAGCCACGGCGGTGGCAGTGCCCGAGGGGATGGATTCGAGCGACGTGGTGAAGGCGCTCAAGACGCGGTTCGCGTCCGTGATCGCCAACGGACAGGGCGAGATGAAGGGCAAGATCTTCCGCGTGGCGCACCTCGGATTCTTTGACTATCTGGACACGATCGCATTCCTTGGAGCGATGGAGCACATCGCCAAGGACACACTGAAGCTGCCAGTGAAGTATGGGCAGGCAGTGGCGGCGGCGCAGCAGGTCTACGCGGACGCCACAAAGGGGTAAGAGCGCATGCCCGAACTGAGTTTTGGGGAAAAGCTGCTGATTGCACGCAGGCAGCTTGACCTCTACCAATACGAGATGGCCGAGCGGCTGGGCGTGCATCCCAACTCGCTCACCAAGTACGAGCGGGGCGAGGGCAAGCCGCATGCAGCGGTGGTGCGGATGTTCGAGCTCCTGTGCGAGAAGCACGGTATCCGCTTTGACGAGTACGAACCTGCGCAGCAAGGCAAAGGGGAAAAGATGAAGATTGTTCTGGCGGAGAAGGTGTCTCCGGCGACGCTGGCCGTGTTTGCGGCCGAGCCGGGGTGGGAAGTGTTGACGCACGACCAGTTGAAGGACGGACTGACCGGCGCCCTGGCCGATGCCGATGCGCTGGTGGTGCGCTCTGCCGTGCAGGTGGACGATGCGCTGATGGAGCACGCACCCAAGCTGCGCGTCATCGGGCGCGCAGGCGTGGGCGTGGACAACATTGACGCCGATGCAGCCACGCGGCGCGGCATTGTAGTGATGAACACGCCGGGCGCGAATGCGGTGGCCGTGGCGGAGTTGACCATCTGCCTGATGATCGATCTGGCGCGCAAGGTGCCCGCGGCCAATGCATCGATGCACGCCGGGAAGTGGGAGAAGAAGTCGCTGCAGGGCACGGAGCTGCGCGGCAAGACGCTGGGCATTCTGGGTCTGGGCCGGATCGGCCTTGAAGTTGCCAAGCGGGCCAGGGGCTTTGGGCTGGAAATCATCGGCAGCGATCCGTTTGTGTCGGCCGCAGTGGCGCGCGAAAGCGGTATCAAGCTGGTGACGCTGGATGAGCTGATCGCCGGTTCCGACTACCTGACGCTGCACGTGGGGCTCACGCCGCAGACCACGGGAATCATCAATGCCAAAACGCTGGCGGCGATGAAGAAGGGCGTGCGCATCATCAACTGTGCGCGCGGCGAGCTGGTGGACGAGGCCGCGCTTGTGGCGGCTTTGAAGAGCGGGCAGGTGGCCGGCGCGGCGCTGGACGTGCTGACCGTGGAGCCGCCTAAAGACTCACCCTTCTTCGGGCTCGACAACGTGATGCTCACGCCGCACATCGCCGGTTCCACGGCCGAGGCGCAGGAGGCCGTGGGCGTGCAGATCGCCATGCAGGTGCGCGAGTATCTGAAGCTGGGCGTGGTGCAGAATGCCGTGAACCTGCCTTCGCTGAGCCATGAGGAATACGTGCAACTGGCGCCCTATATCGACCTGGCCGGGCGGCTCGGATCGTTCCTGGCGCAGACGGGCAAGGGTGGCATCGAGGCCATTGACCTTGTGTATGGCGGCGCGCTGGCCGAGGCCAAGACAGACCTCGTGCGAAACGCGGCTATTGAAGGACTGCTGCAGGGCTCGGAGAACGTGAACCGCATCAACGCCGCGGCGGTGGCCCAGGAGCGCGGCATCCGTGTGCACGAAGAGAAGCAGGAGAGCGCTCGCGGCGGCGCAGGCACGGTGTTGACCATCGAGCTGCATGCGGCGGCGGGAACAAGTCACGCCAGCGCGACGGTGATCCACGGCGAACAGCCGCGGCTGCTGGAGTTCAACGGCATCGACATCGAGGCGCCGCTCGAAGGCAACCTGCTGGTCTGCCGCAACCTCGACGTGCCGGGCGTGATCGGCAAGATCGGCACCATCCTGGGCGAGCACGGAGTGAACATCGCCAACTTTGCACTGGGCCGCGAGCGCACAGGCGCCAAGCCGGTGAAGGCTCTGGCCGTGGTGCAGGTGGACGCGCCGGTTTCCGCGACGGTGCTGGAGGCTCTGGGAACGATCGAGGCACTGATCGAGGCGAAGCTGGTGCAGCTGTAACTGCGGCTCGTTCATGTCTGCATCCATGAAAAAGGCCACCGCTTGAGGGCGGTGGCCTTTTCTATTTTGATTTGCAGGCAGGATTACGCGCGGCTCAGGTAGGCGCCTTCGCTGGTGTCCACGCGGATCTTTTCGCCTTCGTTGATGAAGGGCGGCACCTGGACCACGAGGCCGGTCTCTGTCTTGGCGGGCTTGGTGACGCTGGAGGCGGTGGCGGACTTGAGGCCCGGTTCGGTCTCGACGACGGTCAACTCGACGGTTCCCGGCAGTTCGATGCCCACGGCCTGGCCGTCGTGATAGCTCACCTTGATCTGCAGGTTGGGCGTGAGGTATTCCACGGCATCGCCCAGCGTGGAGCCCTTGAGCACGGTCTGCTCATAGTCCTCGGGATTCATGAAATAGTAGTCATCGCCGTCGGAGTAGAGAAACTCCATGGGCACTTCGTCCACCACCACGCGCTCAATGGCGTCGGCGGAGCGAAAGCGATGCTCGAACATGGCGCCGGACTTGAGGTTGCGCAGCTTGGCCTGGATGAAGGCGCGCAGGTTGCCGGGCGTGCGGTGCTCCACCTTGAAGACCAGGTGCAACTGGTCGTTGTGCTTGATGATCATGCCCGGACGCATTTGAGTGGCGGGAATCGCCATAAGGGTAAAACTCCTTGCTGTGCTTGCGCTCACTGCGCAAAAAAGATCGGCCTTGGCCCATTGATTATTTTAACTTACGGGCGTAGTTTGGCGGGTTACGGGGGTACTGTCTTAAATCTGCGTTGAGCGGAATCCTGAAAATTTCCTTACGCGAATCAAGGTATTTTTTAAAGGATCATGATGCAATAAAGTCATGTCTGAACAAAACGGCGCATTTTTTCAATCCGAGGAAGCAGAGAAAGCCAAGATTGTCGATACGATCCGGAGGGGGAAGGCTCTCAAGGAGCATCTTCTTGCACTTGATAACGAATTCATTGATAGGGCCGATTCTTGGATAGTCCTGATCGA
Source organism: Acidobacteriota bacterium (assembly GCA_028876395.1). Taxonomy (GTDB): domain Bacteria; phylum Acidobacteriota; class Terriglobia; order Terriglobales; family Acidobacteriaceae; genus Telmatobacter. The sequence goes on along the minus strand of JAGWRX010000123.1, from coordinate 28,828 downwards.
TGGGTATAAAGGGGACTTGGGAGATAGCATATTTAAGGCAGGAGAAAAGCATTTAGACATCTTGCGCCCTTATCCTCCCGGCTATCATGATCTCCCGAATAGACCGCGACTGAATACGGTTGCCAGTCTTTCGCGAGCGCATTTTGATGGGGAATCTCTGTGGAATTTGATAGCCGACCGGGAGAAGACAAAACAAATGCTTACCGAAATTAAACGGCGGTTGTCGGATATCGGAATTACAATATAAAAACAGCAACCGCTTGCTTTTTCTCTCGACTAGCCCTATCGTCAGAGCATGGCATCGACTCGGGTAGAACTTGCGACGCTCAAGCGGCTTCTGACGGAAGCCGATCTGGTCCTTTCGACCGCCAACCTGCCAGAGAACCGCACCGCCCGATGTCGGGAACTGTTGGGAGCCGCAGTAGCTCTTACCGATGATCTTCTGAGCCAGGCGAAGATGCCGGCCGCAGCGCTCCTAGGGCGTAAGGGTGGCTCTGAGACGGCCAAACGGGGCTCCGACTATTTCCGCCAGCTCGCGGCCAAGCGCAAAACGCGGGCGGGCGGTAGACCCCGCACTAAGAAAGCCGAATAGAGCCCTCTCCGGGTAAAATGGTCGCTCTTCAAGATTGCAAGCGATGAGCGATCAGGATCGGCCACCACTTCCCGCGATTATGTACGAGTTGATCGAGGATCAACTGCGAAAGATCGATGAGCGCCACGAGCAATCGCTTTTGGCTTTTTCGGTCAACCCCGCAGTTGCGCCGGGGAAGCGTGCACCAGCCAAACAACCGCGAAAATTGATGAACGCCCTGGAAGTTTATGCCAGCAATCTGTTCGTTGCGGAGGTGGCGCAGTACGGAGAATTCGAGCGCGATGAGTCTTATTCGCGATGGCTGATCCGGCTTAAGGATCGAATAATTGCGCGAATTTTCGAGACAATCGCGCTGGTTGAGCAGAGACCAGATGTGCAACTCAGTTACCACGGCTTGACCGTCGATGAGATGCGGGCTGGGCTCAATTCGCTATTAATGCGGGCCGCGAACGAATATTCATGGAAGGCGTCCAGATCGCCGGTCCAGATTCCAGCTCAGCCAGTTCAACTGGAGGCGCCGCAAGTCCCACTGGGGAACCGAGAGCGTATTGAGCAGTTCATTCAAAAAATGGCCCTAGCGGGATTGAAGATCAAGCGCAAGGATATTTGGAAAGCAGCCGGGTACGCGGATCGAACGGAGTTCGAGCGATTTCAGCGGGGCGACGGTCGTAACAAAGCCGCGTCCATGGCTTTCAATCGGATTCTTTCTCTTGCGTCAGAAGACTTTCAGGGGTTCATGAAGCCAACGCCGTAGTTGTTAATTCCCGCATTTTCCCGCATTCCCGCATTTTCCCGCATTCCCGCATTTTCCCGCATTCCCGCATTTTCCCGCATAGTTTTCTTTGTCTTCCTGCCTTGCGTCCAGCATTGAGGGGTCGCCTACTGTTGTTGGCATGAGGCATCCGGAGACAATCAGAGGACCACCAAACTGGCATCCCCGGCAGGGGAAAGAATCAACGCACATTTCCATTGACAAACAGCAAGCGCTCGCTGTATTGTCTGTGCATGATGAACACGAAACAGTCCGATCAGGCCATGATGTGCGAGGTATGCGGCGTGGATTGTCAATGCTTTGGACGGCATCGGAACGGCTTGCGCCGGTTCCGCTGCCCGAGCTGCAAGAAGACCTTTACGGAAGCGCATTCGCGGGTGTTGGATTCGATGTATATCTCCGAAGAGAGGGCCGTCCTGACCCTGCAGCTCTTGCTTGAGGGCAACTCGATCCGCAGCACAGAGCGGATTACCGGCATGGACCGCAACACGATCATGCGTCTGCTGGTGCTGGCCGGGGAGCGCTCGAAGACGCTGCTGGTCTCGAAGATCCAGAACCTTCCCGTCTGCGATGTGGAGGCTGATGAGGTTTGGGGATTTGTGCAGAAGAAAGAGGGCCACAAGCTGCCGGAAGAAAAGGACGCTCACCAGATCGGCGACGCCTATTGCTTTATCGGCATGGAGCGGAACACGAAACTGGTTCTCTGCTGGCACCTTGGTAAGCGCACGGCCAATTCTACGGATGCTTTTATCGGCAAGCTGGCCTATGCCACGTCTGACCAGCGCTTTCAACTGACGACCGATGGGTTCGCGCCGTATGTCTCCGCCGTGGGGCTGTACCTGCGTGGGCGGGTGGACTTCGCACAACTAATCAAGGTTTACGGCACGCCGCGCGATGGCGAGCAGCGGTACAGCCCTGCCGAGGTTGTGGATGCGGTCCCAGTCGAGATCATGGGAAGGCCGGTCAGGGACCGGATATGCACCAGCTACATCGAGCGCCAGAATCTCAGCATCCGCATGGGAATGCGGCGTATGACGCGGCTCACCAATGGATTCTCGAAGAAGTGGGAGAACCTGGAAGCGGCCTATGCGCTCTGGTTCGCGTATTACAACTTCTGCCGGGTACATTCCTCGTTGCGCGTTACGCCGGCGATGGAAGCGGGAATTGCTGGGCACGTTTGGACGATCAAAGAACTATTGGCGCAGCCGGCAATCCACGCATAGACTGGGTGGCATGAAACCTTTTAAACATTTGCTTGTTTTGCTGGTCGGAGTCGTCATTGGAGTTTTAATCGCGCGTCCATTTGGAGTGAGGGCGCAGGACACCAAAGACCCAAACCACCATGAGAAAGGGATCGTGACGGTCACGCAGATCACGCCCAAGGACAAGATGACGCTGACGCCGGACGAGCGTTATCTGGGCTTCTCCTGCGTGCAGGCCCGATGCTATATCGTCACCATGCAATAATCTGGAACCCAGCCGGGTGATTCGATGTCTAGGGGCGCGGCTTTTGGTAGCGCGTGCTTACCATTCGACAAATAATGCGCTGCCATCTTTTTCTAGAAATAGCATTCCCTCAATTGGCTTGATCGACAAATTATGCTCTCCAATTAGAGTTGCGCTAATATTGACCTGCCCGATAGGAAGATCCACCAGCTCAAGCCTGTTCTCTGTGCCGAAATTCAATGGCGCATCGATAACCTGGCATGCAGTCCATTTGCCCGCTAGGAATGAAGCGGCTACGGCGCAGCTAGTGGTTGCGCCAATGTCAACGGCGACCGCCTGTGAATCCCCCCACCATAACGCGGGAAATATCTCCGCTATCTCTTTGTCATTTGTGTCGTAGTACGTGATTTTCAGTCGAGCAGACCGAAACTCCCCGACAGATTCCCCCGGGATGAGTACATTTTGGAAACACAACAGCGCCGTTTTGGGAGAATATCCAGCTTGCCTAAATCCAGTATCGGACATTGTGTTTATGTTTGGTTCCATTTTCCGGCGGTATGCTAAGGGAATTGGGAAAATGCAGATGTTGCACAATTTTGCCCCCTTCTGCGGTTGCTGTCGCCGATCCTCCAGCGGGAGCATTAGAAATCTTTGGCATTGGAAGCGTCTTGGTAGATTGATTTTTCTCCCTGTTTCCGAACATCAGATAAAAACAAAGCACCATCAGCAGGGAGATAACGGTCACATCGCTATGCATAGTGATCCACCTCGGAAGATGTTCTTTTACGAATGCTGCGCGTTCCGCGATCTCAAACAGGCCAATAAAGACCAATACGATTGAGCCCGCAATTTTCCGGTAGAGGATCATTAGCCTTTAATCGTCTCATTGGCTTCCGCTGAACGTAAAGGTGATAATCCCCTAAAGGACTTGGCCATATCCCGCTCCATACTGCGGGCGCCTAGCTGTGCCGTTTTTAGGCATCAACGCACTTTTCAGACAGCACCGGTTACGGGAAAAGGCGCGGCCTCTGCCATGAGTGCGGGCCGACTTGGATTGAAGGCATGAAAGCACATCGGTTGGCACGAACCAGGCCCAGGCCCGGCCCGATTGTGGCGCTGCTCCTCTTGTGCTTTCTGTGGTCGCTGGGCTCGCTGCGGTCCGATCTGTTGCAGAATCTGACTCTGCATCCGCTGCCGGCTATGGAAAAGCAGGCCGTGCCGTTTGCCCTTCTGGCCGTGACGGCAGCCTTGTTTGCCCTGGCGCGCAGGACGGCATGGCCCCGTGGTTTCGGCTTGTTGCCTCCTGTGCTGGTTGGGCTGGGTCTGTTTGTCGCGCCTGCCGTGCTGCTGTCTCTCGCAAAGGATTGGGTGCCCGAGTTGACGCGCGTAGCGCTATTCTCCCTCGTGCCCGTGTTCGCGGTTGTCCTTGAGCCCTACATTGGTCACGTGATGGGTCCGAGGACCAGGGGTGGGCTGCCCGCGGCCCTTGCCGCCGTGGTGGGTACGCTGTGCATTTTTCCCGTGCAGATTCCGCAGTCATGGGAGGCCGCCATTGCCTTTGGCGCGGTGATTCTGGCAGCGGTGTGCGTGGCCGCGGCCAACTGTCAGGCGGTGCGCGTGGTGACCACTACGCCGGGCAGGCCGGATGCGCCGCTGGCGGCAATTGCCGGCGCAACCGCGGCGGTGGGCCTGGCGGCGGCAAGCGCGCTCATGGAGTCTCCAGTTTGGGGAGGCAGCGCGCTGGCGTCAGAGCTGGCCTGGTCCGCCGTCCTGCAGTTGCCGGCGCTCCTGCTGCTCTTCTGGCTCATGCGGCGCATGTCCGCGGCGCGCATGACGACCCGCTTTGTGCTGGCGCCGTTTATGGCGCTGGTGATCGGGGCGACGCTGGTGCGGCCAGCCCTGGGCCTGCGCGCCTGGCTGGGCCTGCTGCTTGTGGCCGGGGGCATCGGCTGGCTGCTGCTCGCGCCGGAAGAAGACCCGGAGGCAAGCAACCTGTCGCTGAACCTGAACCGGTAGGCATTCCACGCGAACGGCCAGCGCCATTTGTTCAGCAGTACTCTCATCCGTTACCATTGGCCGCGAATCCTGAAGTTCGCCACCGGAGCCATACTCATGCGCCGCTATCCTGTCCTGTACTGTTGCACCCTTCTTGTCGCCACCCTTATCCCCCCCGCACTCCACGCGCAGATTGCCATCCCGGCCAATGCGCCGTACAGGAACGCAAGCCTGCCGGTGGAGAAGCGCGTGGCCGACCTGGTGAGCCGCATGACGCTCGAAGAGAAGGCCACGATGCTCTCCGGCTCAGGCTGGATGGAGTCGGCGCCGATTGCGCGGCTGGGGATTCCCGCCATCAGGATGGCCGACGGCCCCATGGGCGTGCGCTCGTGGATGGGCAGTTCCGCAATGACCAGCTCCGCCAATGCGCAGGTCAAGATTGAGTCCACAGCGTTCCCGTCAGGCGTGGCTATGGCGTCCACGTGGGACACGGTGCTGGTGCAGCGCGAGGGCCAGGCCATTGCCCAGGAGGTGAAGGCGCATGGCCGCGACATGATCCTCGGACCCACGGTCAACATCAATCGCGTGCCGCTGTGGGGCCGCAACTTTGAGGGCTACGGCGAAGACCCGTATCTCTCCGCGCGCCTGGGCGTGGCCTACGTCAAGGGCGTGCAGGGCGAGGGCGTCATCCCTTCGGTGAAGCACTTTGACGCCAACAACGAGGAGTTCGAGCGCCACCGCATCGACGCGCACATCGACGAGCGCACGCTGCACGAGATTTACCTGCCCGCCTTCAAGGCCGCTGTTGAGGATGCGAATGCGTGGACAGTGATGTCGGCCTACAACAAGGTGAATGGCGTGCACTGCGGCGAAAGTACCTACCTGCTCACCGACATTCTGAAGAAGGAATTCGGATTCAGGGGCTTCGTGGTGTCGGACTGGGCCAGCACCTACTCCACTGCGCCGACCGTGAACGCGGGGATGGACCTTGAGATGCCGGGCGGACCGCAGATGGTGGCCATGACCAAGTCCGAGCGCTTCCTGGCAGGCGGCAGTGGCGCGGGCTGGCTGGCGGCAGACAAGGTGCTGGCCGAGGTGAAGGCCGGCAACATCACCGAAGCCACAATCAATGACAACGTGGGCCGCATTCTGCGCGTCATCTTCCTGAGCGGCATCTTCGACCATCCCCACGCAGGCGGCGGAGAAATCGACACGCCCGCGCAGAAGGCCGTGGCATTGCAGGGCGCGACCGAAGGCATCGTACTGCTGAAGAATGCCGGCGCGCTGCTGCCGCTGGATACGACGAAAATTCACTCGATTGCCGTGATCGGGCCCAACGCGGCCGTGGCGCGCACAGGCGGGGGAGGCAGTTCGCTGGTGCGGCCCAAGTATGCCATCGCGCCGCTCGACGGCATTCGCACCAGAGCCGGGAACACTGTGAAAGTGAACTGCGCGCTGGGCGTGGGCATGGAGGGCGAAGACCCCGCACAGGACACGCCCGAAGCGCGCGAAAATCTGCTGAAAGAAGCAGCAGACACCGCCGCGCATGCCGATGTCGCGGTGGTCGTGGTGGGGCGCTATTCGAAGCTGGAGTCGGAAGGCCACGACGTGGCGACCATGGACCTGCCCGCGGGTCAGGACGCGCTGATTGCCGCCGTAGAGCAGGCGAATCCGCACACCGTCGTTGTGCTGAACACCGGTGATCCGGTCACGATGACGAAGTGGATCGAGAAGACCCCTGCGCTCGTGGACATGTGGTACGGCGGCCAGGAGGGCGGCCACGCGCTGGCCTCGATTCTCTTCGGCGATGCCAACCCGTCGGGCAAGCTGCCTGTCACACTGCCGAAGAAGCTTGAGGACTCCCCGGCCGCTGCGAATTATCCCGGCACTAACCTGGTGGTGAATTACGCCGAGGGCATCTACGTGGGCTACCGTTACTACGACACGAAGAACGTGGAACCGCAGTTCCCCTTCGGCTTTGGATTGAGCTACACAACCTTCGATTACAGCGGGCTGATTGTGAAGCCCGTCAGCGGCAAAGCCGGCGTGGCTGAGGTCAGCCTGAAGGTGCGCAACACGGGCAAGCGCGCTGGCGCCGAAGTCGTGGAGTTGTACGTGCACGACGGGCACTCGAAGATTGACCGGCCCGTGCATGAACTGAAGGGCTTCCGCCGCGTGGAATTAAAGCCGGGCGAAACGCAGACCGTGCACTATACGCTGGACCGCGCGGCGCTTTCCTACTGGAATCCGCAGACGAAGGCATGGCAGGCCGATCCCGGCACGTTTGAAATTCAGGTGGGAGCGTCGTCACGCGACATCCGGCTGCGCGCTCCGCTGGCGCTGGCGCGGTAGGTTGCGCGCAGGAAGTCCGTAGCAAATCTGGCTGCAATGAAGCGGCAGCGGAGAGCCTCTCCGCTGCCGCTTTTGTCTGCCATGAGCGGACCTACTGCGGCGCCTGGTAGGGCTCGACGCGCAGCAGATTGGAGAGGATGCCGCGCTCTTCCGGACTGAAGTTGTTCTGGTAGCGCCTGGAGTTCAGCACCGTCTCACGCTGGTCCGGCGGAACCTCGCGGAGACTCCTGAAGGCCTGCTTCATCATGACCTGGCGGTCCTGCGGCAAAGCCGACCAGCGGCGCGCCGAGTCCGTGACCTGCGAGCGCTCCTGCGGCGACAGGCGCTCCAGCGCCTCCGTGCGGGCAAGACGGCGCTCACGCTGCGGCTCGGGCATCTGGTCCACCTGGTGCAACTGGCGCACCAGCCGCTGCTGGTCAGACTGGGGAAGCCGGTTGAAGCTTGGGTCCTGGCGCAGCATCTTCTCCTGATCCTGCAGAGGAACGCTGCGGTGCTGGTTGAGCCAGGCGCCCAGATGGCCCTGCGAGCCATACATCTGCGGCACGCTGCCGGGATAGCTGGGGCGTGCCAGTCCCTGCCCTGCGTTGCCCTGCCCAGTAAACGAAGAGCCCGGATAGGTCGGCCCGGGATAAGCCGGGCGCGCCGCCGAGGGAGGACTCGAAGGCATCTGGCGCGTCATCGGAGCCGGATGCTGGCCGGGATTCTCCGGCGCCACGCCTCGATATGGCTGGTTCTGACGGGAGGGCTGGTTCTGGTGATTAGGCTGATTTTGTTTCACTGGCTGGCGACGGTTCTGCTCCGGCGCCCGCCTCTGCTGCGGTCGTTCAGACTGGGGCCGCGTGGGTCGCGCCTGCGCAAAGTGCGGCTGCGGCGCCGGGGCCTGATGGGAAGAGCCGTGCTGGGCATGAATCATGGCCGCGGGCGGACACAAGACCACCGCCACGGCTACGGTCAAAGCCGCGCGCCGCGCCTCTTTCACAACCCACGTAATATGTTCCCCAACCATGGCGCCCCCCGGCCCCCTGCCGTTACGGTTCCTCCATGCGAACCGCGAGCCCCTAATTCTCGTTGCCTGAAATCGACTCAAGCTGGTCAAGCAGCTGAGCGTTATTGTCCAACAGTTGCAGATCATGCACCACGGCTGCCTGTCCTTGCGTCGCGGCCGGCTGCGTCCAATTCGAGATGCCCAGATAGGCTCCTCCGCCCAGCAGCACCACAACCGTCAGCGCCATGGCAGCCAGCGGGCGCGCGTGCAACGACGGCCCGTAGGCAAAGCGCGCGCGCAGGCGCTCCAGCCATCCGGCCGGCGGCGCCGCGCGCTCCTCGTCGAGCCGCGCATTCATGCGGGTCATGAAGAAAGGGCTCGGCTCCGGCGCCTCCCAGGAATCCAGCAGATTCATGGTCGCCCGCAGCTCCTCCAGCTCCCCACGGCAGGAGTCGCACTCGACAACATGAGCAACAACCTTGGCAGGAGCCGCGTCTGGATTGAGCAGCAGGTCGGCCAGCTTCGTATCCATTCCGGTGCAATTTTTCACGGTCGATTCCATCGGTACCACCCCAATCCCCGCCGGTTCATCCGGCTGTTTTTCACTTAAACAAAACCTTTCAATTTGTCTCGCAGTGTCTGGTAAGCGCGAAACAGCAACGACTTCGTTGCCGATTCGCTCAACTTGAGCACTTCTCCGATCTGCCGGTAATCCATTCCCTGATACTTGTGCATCAGCACCGCAATGCGTTGCCGCTCGGGCAGGGCCATTACCTGGGCCCGGATGGCCGCCATGCGCTCGTCGCGCACCAGGCGCTGCTCCACCGAGGGCTCGTCGTCGGCCACGTCCGGGGTCGCGCCGGTTTCCTCGTCGGGCGCGTCCAGATAAACGGTCTGCGCCGCCCTCTCGTGCCGGGTGTCGCGCGCATGGTTCACCGCCAGGTTGGTCGCGATCCGGTAAAGCCAGGTGGTGAACTTTGCCTCAGCCCGGTAGCTCTCGCGCGAGCGGTATACCCGCAGGAACACTTCCTGCGCCAGTTCCTCGGCTACGGCCTGATTGCGCACCATCCTGAACAGAAAGTGAATGATGGGCCGGTGGTACTTTTCCGCCAGATAATTGAAGCCCGCTTCGTCGCCCGCGGCCACGCGCAACATGATGGCAGCGTCGCTTGACTCGTCTGCGGCGTGATTCACCCCGCGATGCGCCTCCGGCCGTGATGCCGGGCCTCTTCCCAGGGCCGGGTTGTCCAGGACCAGGGTAGCCATACCTTCTCGAACACCATCCCCATTGGAAGGTTGCGCCGCCTCGGAAATTTTCGCGGGGGAATTTTCACCGTCCATCAGGTCCGCATCCGCGCCTGAAAACGCACCGCCGCCCAGGCCGGCGCCACCCCGGCCGGGGACAGGGCGCAACGCCGCTTCGGCGTCGGGGACGGACTCGCCCGCATTACGGATCGATCTGGCTTTCCAGCGCATCAGTGATAAAGTTGGGTTCCGGCTTGCCCCGGCGGCAGGGCGGCTGGGGTTGGCCGTAAAGCCCCACTGGTGTTACTCTACCCTACGGGATGCCCCGCTGGCGCTACTTCTGCCGGCCCTTCTTCGGGGCGCTTAACTCAGCGGTAGAGTGCCACCTTCACACGGTGGAAGTCGCAGGTTCGAATCCTGCAGCGCCCACCATCGTGCCACATCTCAGGCGAAGCAATCAGCACTCCCCGGCTGGCTCGCCGTAACCTCCGGTAAAGAACCCGCTAATCAATTTGCTTTCATATCTTTTCGTACGGAGAACTCCTACCGGATTGCATGGCTGCGTTCACGGAGCCGGGGGGCCAACACGGTCCGGCCGGGAAGCATGGATTCCGGGGAGCGGCGCAAGGCGAAAGCCGGCGGCGAGAGCCACTTTCAACCAGGGAGGCCGCGGGGCCTTTACACGCCCACGGGCAGCGTGGGCATGGCGCCCTGCGCCCTGGCTTCGGCTACCACCACATCCAGGTGCTCCAGCACCTCGGCGACGGTCATGGTGTAGATCTCTCGGCGCGCGTCGTAGCCCTCCTCGACCAGATGCTTGAGGTAACGGCCGGCGACCTGGGCGGCAATCTGGTCGGTAATCACCATGCCCGTGCGCTTCTTCTGCTCCACCCATGCCTCGCACGGCAGCGCGATCCACATGGGACGGTTGTTCACGTCAAAGCGCACATCCACGGCGTCAGCGTGGCGCGTGGCAATGGCCACCATGGTGCCCTTCCAGCGGCAGTGCAGGTCTTCACCGCTCCAGCGGTCGGTTACGTGGTATTCCTCGTACATGCAATTAGCCTATCGTTCCGGCCCGGCGAGGGCAAGCCCGCCGAGTCTCAATGACCTCCATGGGTCGAGCCGAACCGGAGCGGATGGTGCGTTTTGGCGCAATCTCGCTCAGCCGCATGGCCTTGCCGATAATGCGCGCAGGGGGCACGTCCATCATGCAGGTATCTGTTGATGTCACCGACGAGATGCGTCGCGAGGCCGAAGCCCGCAAGATGCCGGTGATTGATTACGTGGAATTGCTGGTCGACAGGGGCCGCCGGGCGCTCGAGGACGATCCGGCCGTCGCCAGCGCCATCGAGCGCATTCGGGCGCTGCGCGCCAACGTATCCAGGCCCGGGCACTAGAAACGGCGTCCGGTGGACGCTGCTCTTGGCGCACTGATAGACTGACAGGGTTGCAGTCGTTGCGCCCCTTCCTGTACGGACCCGCCTGCAAGTCAATCGACGAAGGACAAAGACTCCGTGGACACACAAACCCGTCATGCCCTGAAGGGCGACAAATTTGCCCAGGCCACCAAGACAAGCGTGAGCTGGCTGAGCGGTCACCGTAGCGACGTTTTGCGCTGGGTGATCAGCGCCGCAGTGGTTCTTGTTCTGGGCATCGGCGCATTGATTTTCTGGAGCATGCGGTCGTCAGCCGCCAACTCCGCGCTGGGCGCGGCTTTGGACACGTATTCAGCGCCGCTGGCTGAGCCGGGCGCCCCCGCGCAGCCCGGTATTTATGCCGCTGCGAGCGAGCGCGCCAAGGCGGCCAACCAGCAGTTTGTGGAAGTGGCCAGGCAGTACGGCTGGCTCTCTGCGGGCGCCAAGGCCCACTATTTTGCGGGAGTTACCTACGAGGATCTGGGCCAGAACGAGCAAGCCGAGGCCGAGCTGAAGATTGCCGCAGACTCCTGGAACCACAATCTTTCGAACCTCGCCAAGCTTGCCCTGGCTGGCCTCTATCACCAGATGGGCCGTGACGCCCAGGCCATCGACCTCTACAACGCCCTCGCCGCCAAGCCGTCCGCTACGGTGTCAGCGGGCGTGGCGCAGTTGAACCTGGCCGACCTGTACGCCGCAACCGGCAAGAAGGACCAGGCGCGCGCCCTGTGGGCCAAGGTAAAGGACGCAGACAAGGACGGCGCGGCCGGCGCCATTGCCGCGCAAAAGCTCGCCGCGGGTCAGTAGGGCTAACGCCGACCGCGGGGAACCAGCGTCCTGCGAGGTACCGGAGATGAGCATTTTCCCGGGATCCTGCGTCTGGTCCTGGTATGAGCGCCAGCCATGTCATACTCGCAGGTTGGATGGAGATCGCGCCAAGCGCCGTGCAGGACGACATGCGCCAGCTTGCTGAAGAAAATGCGCTGGCGGCGCTCGTGGATCAGTACGCCTCCACCCTCTACCGGGTCGCATTTTCGGTGCTGCGCAATCCCGCAGACGCTGAAGACGCCGTGCAGGAGGCTTTTGTGCGCGTCCTGCGCCACCGCCAGACTCTCGGCGAAGTGCGCGATCACCGCGTCTGGCTGATTCGCATCGTCTGGAACATCGTGCTGGACCGCAAGCGCCGCGCGAAGACCCGCCCTGAAACCGACGACATTGATGAACTGGCCCGCGTGCTGCCCGCCTCGGGACTGACGGCGGAGCAGCGTGCCGCGGCGGCACAGCACCATGCCCAGGTGCTTGCCTGCGTTGACCGGCTCCCGGCCAAGGAGCGCGAAGTGCTGATGCTGTCGGCATTTGAGGAACTCTCCAGCGTGGAGATTGCGTCGGCTCTGGGCGTAACTGAGTCCACCGTCCGCTCCCGGCTGTTCCGCGCACGCAACCTGATGGCTGACCTGCTCCATCATTCCAGGAGTCTCAGATGAAGTCCCCAATGCCAAACACAAGCACTCCCCATGCCGCCGACGGCGCGGAAGAAGCCGAAAGGACCCTGCGCCTGATCGCCGGCCTGCCTGCCCCCGACGGCCTCGAAGACCGCGTGAAGGCGGCGCTTCGCTCAGCTCCGCGCACCGGCCGGTTGCTGCAGTGGCCTGCCGCGCCCGCGCATCGCCGGGGATGGCTGGACAGCGCGCTGGCGCGGGGCGCCGCCGCGGCCGCGATCGTTTTTGTTGTGGCTGGCGGCGGATGGAGCGTGTACTCGCACGTTCAACCGGCCCAGACACCCCAGGCGGTCGCCGTGCCCCACGTGGCCGCGCCCGGCGGGTTTTCAAGCGCAGACGCCATTCGCACGCCGCAGACGCTGAACGGCCCGGTGCTCAAGCATCCGGCACCCAGGCATTCGCCAGCCGCCGCGCCAGCGACGCAGGGCGCTGCGAAAGCTGCCATTCAAGCCAGAAAGAAGCCCGCAGATGTCGGCAAGGCGGGGCGTGCACGGAAGGCGGCGAAGGAATCCTCGCAGTAACAGGATTCTGCGGCTTACTCGTCCTTCATGAAGAAGCGGAGGAGCAGGCCAATCACGGAGAGCACCGCTGCTCCCCAGAGCGCGGGCGGCCACCCGTAAACGTAGAAACCGTCCACAAAGCGCGACGCAAGCAGAATCATGGCGGCGTTGATGACCAGCAGAAACAGGCCAAAAGTCAGGATGGCGAGCGGGAAGGTAATCAGCTTGAGCAGGAATCCCAGCGTCGCGTTCAAGAAGCCAATCACCACGGCTGCAATCAGCGCCGCTTGCAGCCCGTCCACATAGAAGCCCTGGACGAGCTTGGACACGAGCATGAGCGCAATCGCGCTGAGCAGCCAGTGAATCACCATTCGAAACATGCAGCGAGTCTCCTGTTACAGGCCCAAAGTGGCAGCACCGGGTATATGCATGATGCCATAAAGTTCTTCGTATAGCATGACTCGTCCGGGGGACGAAAGTTACTATTTCCGGTCACCCATGACATTTCGGAACACTCCGGGTCCAACAGGCAGCTTCGCAGCCCACCGGCGGAGCCAGCCGTCTCCAGGGGAAAGCCATGATGCAGGTTCGCAGCGCTGTCTGGTTTCTGGCGTTCTTCGTGCCCGTGCTGCCAGCTCAACCGGCAGCCAACGCGCCGCCGCCCGACATTCGCCAGCTGATGCGCGAGGTGCAGCAGCACCAGCGGCAGCTCGACAAGGTGCGCGAATCCTATACCTTCAACTCGCTTGAAACCACCCAGGACATCGATGCCGGCGGGCAGGTGAAGAAGACCGAGACCACGGAGTACGAGGACTTTTTTGTGAACGGGCATTTTATCCAGCGCACCGTGAAGAAGAACGGCCAGCCCCTCGACGCCGGGGCCCGGCAGAAAGAGACCGGGCACGTGACAAAGCTGGTGGAGAAAGCGGAGAAAACGCCGCCGGGCCAGCCGCTTGAGGACTCCGGCGTCAGCATCAGCCGCCTGCTGGACATCATGGACGTGCGCAATCCGCGCCGCGAGACTTTTCGCGGACGGACGGCTATCGTCTTTGACTTTGCGGGCCGCAAGGACGCGAAGACCCACGGGCTGGCCGAAGACGCCTCAAAGAAGCTGCAGGGCGTCGTCTGGATTGACGAGGCCGACCGTCAGGTGGCGCACCTCGAGGTCCGCTTTATCGACGACTTTCGCATTGCCGGCGGGCTCTTTGCCAAAATCGACAAGGGCTCCAGCTTCCGTTTCGACCAGGCACCGGTAAAGGACGGGTTGTGGCTTCCCACCGGTGGCGAAGGAACCGTGCAGGCACGCTTTCTGCTGCTGAAGAACGTCCGCCAGCACTTTACCGAGCGCGACTACGACTACAAGCGCTTTACGGTGGAGACGGAGGAGTCCCGCGCCGCCGCTGTAAAGTGAATGCATGTTCGCGCGCAGACTTTCCATTGAGCGGATTGACTCGACCGGCGCCCGCCACGCGTGCCCCCTGCGCTGGATCGACAACTTTGCCATGCGCAACTTTACCAATGAGCCCATCTTCGACGACACGCTGCCCGCCGCCGACGGTCTGATGGAAGCCGGGCTGCGCGTGCCGCTCGCGCGTCTTCAGCCTGCAATGGAAGACTGGTTCCGCCGCAAGGACTACCTGAAGCGGGAAGAGCGGCTGGAAGTGCGGGAAATCGAAACTTGATATGGCCTGCCTGCGCACGGCTGGCGCATGCACCGCTCCATCGGCGACAATCGCTGGTGCCATGGACAAACTCTCTCGCCGCGACTTTCTTATGACTGCCTCAGCCGCCACCCTCGCCACCGCCGCTTCGCCTGGCTTTGCCGCGCCGGGCCGCCAGCGCGTCTTTGTCGCTTCCGGCACGCCCACCGGCATTCTTGCCTATGATTGGGACTCCGCGAAGGGCGAACTCACGCCCGCCGGCGTCGCCGCCCACATCAGCACCGTTGACTGGATCACCTTTTCGCCCGGCCGAGAATATCTCTATGCCGCCTGTGAGTTGGACAGCTTCAACGGCAAGCCCACGGGCGAAGTGGCCAGCTTCAGCGTAAGGAATGGCGCGCTGCATCCGCTTTCCGCGCAGAACTCGGCCAGCAAGGGAACCTGCCACGTGGGCCTCGACCACACCGGTCGCGTGCTGCTCTCAGCAGACTACGGCGGCGGCAGCGCTGCCAGTTTTCTTGTCACCGACGGCAAGCTGAGCCCTGCCGTGTGGACCGAGCACTACACCGTGCACGGCCCCAACAAGGACCGCCAGGAGAGCGCGCACGCGCACTTCTGCTCGTTTTCGCCGGACAACCGCTTCGCTTACTTCAACGACCTGGGCGGCGACATGATCCACATCTATCGCCTTGACGCGGCGACTGCTCATCTAACCCCGGCAGGCGCGTATCATGGCCAGCCCGGCTCGGGTCCGCGCACACTGCACTTCCATCCCAACGGCCACACCGCCTACTGCATGTACGAACTGGCCTCAGCGGTCGAGGTGCTGGAGTGGCACAAGGCCGACGGAAGCTTTACCATGCAGGCGCGCTTCAACCTGCTGCCGGAGGGCTATCACGGTCCCAACCGCGGCTGCGATACGGTCATCACGCGCGACGGGCGGTTTGTCTACTTCGCCAACCGTGACAACGATTTTCTCTACAGCTTCAAGGCTAACCCGCAGACCGGCGCACTGACGCCGATGAAGCGATCCAACTGCGGCGGCAAGATTCCGCGCAATTTCACGCTGGACCCCACCGAGCGCTGGATGCTGGTGGCCAACCAGGACTCGAATCTGCTGAGCGTTTTTGCGCGCAACCCTGAGACGGGTGAGCTGGCCAACGACGGACGGAACTTCCCTGCTCCCACGCCCATGTGCATTCTGTTCGCTTGAAGTTATAAGGCCGGCACTGGCCGCGAGAGCCGCAGCAGGAGCTTACGCGCCCAGCAGCGCGGGGCTGCCGATGGCCGTTCCGCGCAGGCTTGCTGCCTCGGCTGGCGCGGCTGTCACGGGCACATGGGCCAGCTCCCAGGCAGACCTGTCTTTGAGCAGGCGCGACACGAGCGCCGTGTGCATGGCGTGTCCGGCGCGCTCCGCCACCACGTGGCCCTCAATGCGCCGCCCGGCCAGCGCGAGATCGCCGATCAGGTCCAGCACCTTGTGGCGCACGTACTCGTCGCTGAAGCGCAAGGGGCCGTTCTCCGGTCCCTTTGACCCCAGCACGATCGCGTTCTCCGGGCTTGCCCCGCGGATCAGGCCCATGTCGCGCAGGCGCTGCTCGTCGGCCTTGTAGCCAAAGGTGCGAGCCGCGGCGATAAAGGTGCCGTAGGTCTCGGCAGCCAGGTCCACGCTGGCGCGCTGCTGGCCGATAGGGGCAGGAAAGTCGATGGTGTATTCGATGCGATAGCCGGAGCCGGGATAGACGCCGATGAACTTGTTGCCCTCGCGCACCTCTACCGGCCGCAGCACGCGGAGATATTCACGGCGGCGACGCTGGGTGCGGATGCCCACGCGAAGGAACGCCTCCACATAAGGCAGGGCGCTACCGTCCAGGATGGGCAGCTCAAGATTATCCAGTTCGACAATCGCGTTGTCCACGCCCATGCCAATCAACGCGGAAAGCAGATGCTCGGTCGTTGAGATCAGCACGCTCTGGCGCATCAGGCTGGTGGCATAGCTGACCTTGGCCACGTTGCGGCCAATGGCGGGAATCTCGAAGTTGTCCAGATCCGTGCGGCGAAAGACGATACCGGAACCGGCGGGCGCGGGCAGCAGTCTCATGGTCACCGGCGCGCCTGAATGGAGCCCCACGCCCGTAAATTCCAGCGGCTCGGCTATGGTCTGTTCCAGGTGTGCTGATGGCGCCAAATGAACTTCTCCCCCTGAGGAAAACGCACGCAAGCGTTAGATTAGCCTTTAACCTGCAAGTCCGTCCTGTGGCATTTTTGCCACACTTTGCGTATTGCAAGCCACCTTTCGGCGCTGAAACAGCAAGCAAAAATGCCTGCTAACCCGTAGAATCAGAACGTCTCCGGCATGGCCGGCGCATATTGATTGAAAGGACTTGCGATGCCCGTTGCTTCTGAGATTCCTGTACCGATGCGCGCCCTGCTTGCCGGGGCCCGGCGCAAGGAGTCCGCTTTGCTGGACCTGACGCGAAAGCTGGTGCTGGCCGAGTCGCCCAGTGACGACAAGGCCGCCGTGGACGCCTGCGTGGCACTGGCAGCGGCGCGCGTCAGCGAGCTGGGTGGACGGGTCAAGTTACACAAAAAGCGAGGGTTCGGCGACGTGCTTGAGGCGCGCTTCGGGCGGAAATCAAAGGCCGGGCGGGTCCTGTTGCTGGGCCACCTGGACACCGTCTGGCCGCTGGGCACCCTCAAGATGATGCCTTGCCGCGTGAGCAATGGCCGGCTGTGGGGGCCGGGCACGCTGGATATGAAGGCCGGCGTCGCCATGGCGCTCACCGCAATCGAGATGCTCACCGAGGCCGGCCTGCTGGAGCGGGAAATCATGCTGCTGCTTAACAGCGATGAAGAAATCGGCAGCCCCGTCTCGCGGCCCATCACAGAGAAGCTCGCAGCCGGATGCACGGCTGTTTACGTGCTGGAACCGGCGCAGGGCCTCGCCTACAAGACGGCCCGCAAAGGCACCGGCAACTGGCGCATCGACATTCGCGGCGTGGCGGCACACGCGGGCGTGGACTTTGAGAAAGGCGCAAGCGCTCTGCGCGAACTGGCCCGCGTGGTGGAGACAGTCAGCGGCTGGAGCGATCTGAAGCGCGGTCTGACGGTGAGCGTGGGATTGGCCGGCGGCGGCTCCAAGACGAATGTGATTCCCGCCGAAGCCTGGGCGGAGGTGGATGTGCGCATCGCCCGCAAAGGCGACGGCGCGCGCATCGAGCGCAAATTTGCCGCGCTCAAGGCGTTGGACAAGCGCTGCTCGCTCTCTGTCACCGGCGGCATCAATCGCCCGCCCATGGAGCGCACCCGCGGCACTGTGCGGCTCTACCGGCAGGCCCGCGCGCTGGCTGCGGAACTGGGCTTCGCGCTGGGCGAAGCGGCGACCGGTGGCGCCTCCGATGGTAACTTCACCTCCGCGCTGGGTATTCCCACGCTGGACGGAATGGGCGCGGTGGGCGAGGGAGCGCACGCCAGCCACGAGTCCATCCTGCTTGAGCATCTTGCTCCGCGAACGGCGCTTCTGGCGGGATTGCTGGCCACCCGCGCCTGATACACTCCCGATGAGAAACAAACCGGAGTTACCGCACGCAATGAAACAATTTGCCATTATCCTTTTTGTCGCGGCCAGCGCAACTGCAGCGATGGCTCAAATTCCAGTAAAACCAGCCACCGCAGCCAAGCCCGCCGTGACGCACAGCGCGGCCACGGGCACCAAGCTGCCGCCGGGCGTGCCTCCCGTGCGAGGCATCGTCAAGACCGCCTTCTCGCTGCGCTATGAGGACATCAGGATCGGCACCGGCGAACCCGCAGGAGCGGGCAAGGTGTACAAGGTGCACTACACCGGCTGGCTCGCGGCCAATGGACACAAGTTCGACTCGTCTTACGACCACCCCCGTCCCCCGGTCATGGGCACCGATGGCAAGCCGGTGATGGACGCCGACGGCAAGCCGAAGCAGGGCGAACCTGAGCCCATCAACTTCCCACAGGGTTATGGCCGCGTGATTCCCGGCTTCGATCAGGGCTTCTATGGCATGAGAATCGGCGGCAAGCGCCGCCTGTTCATCCCCTGGCAACTGGCCTATGGCGAGCGGGGGCGCCCGGGCATTCCGCCGAAGTCCGACCTCATCTTTGATATCGAACTCGTGGGCATGGCCGACATCATGATGCCGCCGAACCATCCGGCGGTCATGCCCGGCGGCAACATTGTGCGCCCCGGAACAACGCTTCCGTCGGGCCGCATACCTGTGACGCCTGTGACTCCCTCGGCTCCGGCGACGCCGGCAAAACCGGCTCCGCCAGCTCAACCCAACTAGCTGCTCAGGCGGCGCCGGCGGGCAACTCCGGCGTGGCCGCCAGCAGTTGGCGCGTGTAGGCCTCGCGGGGCGCGGAGCAAAGCGCCTCGGCCTCGCCCGTCTCCACCAGCCGGCCGCGCTCCATCACCGCGATGCGCGTACTGAGATAGCGCACCAGCGGCATGGAGTGGGAGATGAACAGGTAAGTCAACCCGTGCTCGCGCTGCAGATCGCGCAGCAGGTTCACAATCTGCGCGCCTACGCTTACGTCGAGCGCCGAGACCGGCTCGTCCAGAATCAGCAGCCGCGGCCTGAGCGCCAACGCCCGCGCAATGTTGATGCGCTGCCGCTGCCCGCCAGAGAACTCATGCGGATACCGGCTCAGCGCCGAGTTGTCGAGGCCCACCTGGGCCAGCAGTTCGGCGGCATACGCGCGCAAAGCGGTGCGGCTCTTTTTCATACCCGGCTCAACGCCGTGGATCGCCCACGGCTCGGTGACGATGTCCAGCACCTTCATGCGCGGATTCAGCGCGGCGTATGGATCCTGAAACACGGGCTGCATCTGGCGGCGCAGGGCGCGCAGCTCACTGGGCGTGGCGCGCGCCACATCGGTACCTTCCACGCGGATGCTGCCCCGCGTGGGCGCGACCAGCCCCAGGATCATCCGCGCCAGCGTGGTCTTGCCGGAGCCCGACTCGCCCACGAGACCCAGCGTTTCGCCGGGCTCAATCGTCAGCGAAACGTCCTCGACCACGGTGCGCAGTTCCGCGCGCAGCCCCACCCGCCGGGGATAGCTTTTTGAGACCGCTTCCACCTCAACCAGCGCCATGCCCAAATGGTACATGGGCGGCGCTAATCGAGCTTCGGGTGCAGCTTGTCGAAGCCGGTGGCCTGCTGATAGGCGCGGCCAAAGGCGGCCAGCTTCGCATCCTGATAGTGCCCGGCAAGAAACGTGAGAGAGACGGGCGTGCCCGGCCCGCCAATATTGTCTTCGTCGCCCGTGTCGATTTCGGGCGGCCTGGGTGCGTCGGCGCCGCGCAGGCCATTGGGCACAATCAGCGCGGGATGCCCGGTGAGGTTGGTCGCCACAAGCTGGTTGCCCAGCGTGGGCGTTACAAGGATGTCCACCTGACGGAAGAGCGCAGAGACCTGCTCGACAGCCAGCGTGCGGGCGCGGTTGGCCTGGATGTACTCGACGGCAGGATAGAAGCGCGCGACGCGGAAGGCGTTGGGCCAGTCCTCCGGCCCCTGCGCGGTGAGCAGGCGATCGCGGCCCGTCATGGTCAGCTCGTCGAATGCCGCGGCGGCTTCCGCAGTGAGCAGCGGAACCATCGCGTCGTAGGGCAACTTGGGTAGTTCCATCGGAATCGGGTTCACGCCCATGGCGCGCAGCTTGTCGAGCGCCGCCGCGTCGTAGCGCTGGTCATAGGCGCGGCGGACGTGCGCGGCCCTGCGCTCTTCGTTGCCGCGTTCGCGCTTGACCTTCTGCTCAGCGGTTTCGCCGGCGGGCGCGGCAGGCAGCTTGAGCGAGGCGAGCGGTTCAATCGGATCGAAGCCGCTCTTCAAGTAACCAATGCGCAGTGAGCGCCAGTCGCCCGCACCATGCCAGTTGAAGGCCGCAGGCGCGACGGACGCGTCTTTGCCATCCGGGCCGCAGATGGCACTGAGCACCAATGCGCAATCCTCCGCCGAGCGGGCAATGGGCCCCAGTTTGTCCATCGTCCAGCTGAGCGCCATGGCGCCGGTGCGCGGCACAAATCCAAAGGTGGGGCGCAGACCCGTGACGCCGCAACGCGTGGAGGGCGAGGAGATGGACCCCAGCGTCTCTGACCCGATGGCGAAGCCCACGCAGCCCGCCGCCACGGCGCTCGCGGGACCGGCAGATGAGCCGCTCGACCCCTGCCGCAGATTCCACGGGTTGCGCGTGCGCCCGCCAAACCACACATCACCCATGGCCAGCGCGCCCAGCGTGAGCTTGGCCACGAGCACCGCTCCGGCCGCATCCAGACGCTGGACAACTGTGGCGTCCTCGTCAATGACCTGATGCTCAAAGCCGCCCGCGCCCCAGGTCGTCGGATACCCTTTAACCGCCAGCAGATCCTTTGCGCCCCAGGGAATGCCGTGCAGTGGCCCGCGATATTTGCCCGCGGCAATCTCCGCATCGGCGGCTTTGGCCTGCGCCAGCGCGCGCTCCTCAGTGAGCGTGATGACGAAGTAAAGTTGCGGGTCGTAGCGCTTGAGCCGGGCAAGATACATCTGCGTGATCGCCAGCGAAGTGATTTTGCGGGCGCGCAGAAGAGCGCCGAGTTCGGAGACGGTGGCAAAGGCAAGGTCTTCCATGCGCGCGGGAGCCGCAGAAGCACCACCAACGGAATCGATGCCGATGGTTTCGTGGGCGGAGGGAGCCGGAAGCGTCTGACAGTCCGCATCAGGGAGCGATTTCGCCGCAGGCTGAGGATGAAACACGAAGGCGGGCGCGACAGAATTGGGGAGGTTCAGCTTTCGTATCGCTTTGCAGGAGCCGTTGGTGTCGATGAGTCCATCGAACATCATTTGCTTCTGCGCGGCTGTGAATGGACCCACACCGGCCAGCACTGCGGCCTGGTCAATCATTTCCGGGGTGATCATGGGCGGCTTGGACTGATCTGTGCCCGCGGCCTCCTGCGCCTGCGCGGCCAGCGTGTAGAGAATACCGGGCAGCAGCGGAGATGCAATGCCAGCGCGGCTGCAGGCGGCGAGAAAGCCTCGACGATCCAGTGTCATGTGCCTTCCTTTGCGGCAGGAGATGTGCTTTTGGACACTATAGAGCAAGTTCGCATCAGGCCGTGAGCCGGTTCTCCGAGATGGCTGCAAGCGGCCAACGTGTCAACTCACCGCCGCCACCTGCATCCACGGCAACCTCCAGCTCCGTGAGGCCAGACTGAACCGTGTAGCAGCGGCCGGTGATGGCCTGCGTTGCGCCAGCGAACGCCTCAATGACCGATGCGTCGAGGAAAAGCCGCACTGCGGGCTCATCCGCTTTTAGCGCGGGCAGCGGGAACGAGCGGTCGCCACAGTGCGCCGTGTGTCCGGCCAGGTCGAGTTGCATCTGCCACGCGGGTTGGCCAGCCACCAGCAGACGAACCGCTGCGGTCTTCGTCTGCGGCGTGAGACGCAGGGCAATCTCCTGGCGGAGGCTCTCCAGCTTCTGCCGATGCGTGCCGCTCTTCAGCGTCTGCCGTACGCTTGCTCCGCGCAATTTTTCCGCTTCGGCTGCGACCTTCATCGTGAGCTGTCCATCCGCGTCCACTCCGAGCACGCGCGGCAGAGACATGGCGCCCGCCCATCCCGCCGAGGAAAACTCCGCCTCCGGGCGCCGCTCGGGAATCCAGCCCCACAGGATGCGGCGGCCGTCGGGAGCGAGAAAGCTCTTGGGCGCATAGTAGGCGCCGTAGTCCAGAATGCCCTGGCGCGTGGGCGTATAGCGGTGCTCGCGTACATCGTAGTCGCCGGTTGTCCAGTAGACCTTGCGCTCGGTGGAGTAAAGCAGGCAGTGGCGGCCATCGACCTCAAAGAAGTCCGGGCACTCCCACATGTCGCCGCTGTCTACCGGGTCATTCGCGCTGCTGCCAGTGGGCTTGCCCTGCGCGAGAGGGTGCAGATACTCCCAGTGCCGAAGATCCTGCGAGCGGTAAAGCAGCACGCATCCGCCCTTACCGCGCTCGCCCGAGCCGACCCCGAGATACCAGCCATCTGCCTCCTGCCACGGGCAGGGATCGCGGAAGCCGGTCACGGCCATTCCTGCAGGGGGCGCGGCGATGACAGGCGCATCAAGTTTCTTCCAGCGCAGCAGGTTGTCGTCTGCAGCGGTGGCGAGCATCTGCGTTTCGCGCAGCTTGTTGGCTGCGTCGTGCAGCGTGACGTTCTGCGGCGGAGCGTTTTGGACGCCGGTATAAATCACCGTGGGCACGCCTTTGTAGACGACCGCCGATCCGCTGAAGCAGCCTTCACTGTCGGGTCCGCCGGGCGTGGGCGCGAGCGCGATGGGCTCATGATGCCAGTGCACCATGTCCGTGCTGACTGCATGGCCCCAGTGCATGTCTCCCCACACGGCGGCATGCGGATTGAGCTGGTAGAAGAGGTGATACTTCCCTTTCCACCAGATGGGCCCGTTGGGATCATTCATCCAGTTGTGCTGCGGCAGAAGGTGATACTGCGGTCGCAGCGGGTCGTGCGCCGGATCGTGGCTTGTTTCCGGCGTAACAGAATCCGCAAGGCTCCAGCCTTCACCGGCCAGGCCTGGCAGAAGTGCAGAAGCGATGCCCGCACGCGTGCAGGCTCTCAAAAATGAGCGGCGACCGAAGACACGACGATCTATTTCCATGCGGCAAGGCTCCCAGGATGGAGAACTTCTCACGGCTCACTATACGCGAGCCGCCGGGCCCTGCCGCAGTAAACACGTTCCTGGTCGTGCGCTGCAACCCCCTCAGAAGCGCAGCACGAGCCCGGTGGACACGCGCCCGTTGGAGTTCACAATCTGATGAATCTGATTGTCGGTCGATTGGAAGTTGGTGTTGTAGTAGTCGGCCTGCAGGCGCCACGCCAGGGCGCGCGAGAGTCCGTAAT
Organism: Acidobacteriota bacterium; assembly: GCA_028876395.1. Classification (GTDB taxonomy): domain Bacteria; phylum Acidobacteriota; class Terriglobia; order Terriglobales; family Acidobacteriaceae; genus Telmatobacter. The sequence goes on along the minus strand of JAGWRX010000123.1, from coordinate 5,466 downwards.
CGAGTCCGCCGCCCACGGCTGCCGCGAATGTTGAGTTGGACTTGAGGCTGGGAATGGCCGTGTCATTGAGATGCGAGCTGCCCACCAGCCCATGCACAAAAACCGTAGACCTGCCCAGATGCGCTGAGACCTGCGGCCCGAGCAGAAAGAAATATGCATGCGGATTGAAGTTGGGCGCGTCATTGCGATAGCTGCCCGACACGTCGCCCTTGATGCCGAGCCAGGAGCCGAAAATGGGGAACGGCACGCGCAGCGAGGCTTCCCAGCCGTTCATGCCGCCGCTGACGGGAAAGTCCTGCGTGTGGTCATACGGGCGAAATACATAGGAGTAGCCGCCGTAGAGCTCATAGTTCAGCGTACTGCGGCGGGCCGGTACGGCTTGTGCCAGAAGACTGGCCGGGGCAGCCACCGCGAAGATGGTCAGGAGCAAAAAGAAGAACTTCCGAAGCATCCAATCACCTCAAGATCGTGAATTGAAAACCGAGGCAACAGGAGCGCAGCGTGCGACCGGTGTGAATGCGCGATACCGGCAGAGCCGGATTCGCGTCTCGAAGTTGGACGGGTTGCACGCGTGGTGGTAAGCGGGCTGCGTATTTATTTTGCCGCTGGCGTCAGCTTGAGCACATAGGCGTACTTGCAGGCGGCGTCCGCAGGCAGCGTAACCTCAAGCGCGTCGGCGCCCTGCGTCCAGGTGACCTTCCCTGCCGAACCCAACATCTGCACTGAGGCGATGGGCAGCGTGCTGCCCTCATGCGCCCAGCCCAGCGAATGGATTACGCCTTTGCCGTCTTTTGGACAGGCCATGCCGATGGCGTAGACCACGCTGCCTTTGGCGGTGAAGCGGAAATCCTCCGCCGTGTAGGGCTTGGTATCTGTATCGTGAAACGCGCCGGCCTTCACCTGCGTCGGCCCCTCACCGAAGGTCTTCCACGGCGTGGTCGCGTAGATGGCTTCGCCATTCACCTTGAGCCATGCGCCCATCTCCCGGAGCGTCGACTGCACCTCATCGGGAATCGTGCCGTCAGAGCGCGGGCCGAAGTTGAGCAGCAGATTTCCGTTCTTGCTCACGATGTCCACGAGCTGATGGACAAGGAATTCCGGGGACTTGAAGGTGTCGTGCTCGATGTATCCCCAGCTGGCATTGCTGATGGAAGTATCCGTCTGCCAGTGGTCCGCGACGATGTGGTCCTGCTGGCCGCGCTCGAAATCGCGCACCCCGGCCTTCCAGTTCAGCGAATAGTCCTTGAAGTCGATGACGCCGGTGTAGCCGTGGGCCGCGGCGTAGTTGTAATAGAAAGCCGCGAACTCCGCGACGGTGTTGCGGAAGCTGGGCTGGCCAATCCACCAGTCGAAGTAGACGACCTCAGGATGATACTTTTCCACCAACTCGGTGTCGCGGGCCAGCCAGTCGCGCGTCCACGCTGGGCTCACGTAGGTCCAGTCATTGGTCAGGCCGCCCGACTCGCTGATCCACTGATGGGCGGGGCCGTAGAGCGACGCGTACTTCGGGTCATTCACGTCGGAGTGAATCGCGCGGCCGCCGTCATAGAAGAAGTTGTGCTCAGCGCGGTGCGAGCTGAGCCCGAAGTGCAGTCCCTCGGCGCGAATCGCCTTTGCCAGTTCGCCGAGTGTGTCGCGTTTGGGACCCATCTTGACGACGGTCCAATCGCTGAGGCCGGAGTCATACATCGAGAAGCCGTCGTGGTGCTCGGCCACGGGAACCACGTATTGCGCGCCTGATTCCTTGAATAGCTTTGCCCATGCGGCGGCATCAAAGCGCTCGGCGCGAAACAGAGGAATCAGATCCTTGTAACCGCGCGCGGGATCGCCATTGGCAAAGTGCTCATGGAAGTTCTTGTAGGCGCCGTCGCTGGGCCGGTACATGTTGCGCGGATACCACTCGTTCTCCGCCGCGGGCACGGAATAGACGCCCCAGTGAATGAAGATGCCGAACTTGGCATCCTTGTACCATTGCGGCTGCTGGTACTTCATCAGCGAAACCCAGTCGGGACGGAAGGGGCCGTCGTTGGCTTGCTTCTCCGCCTCAGCCAACAGGCGGTTGCGCTCGGCGTCGTACCTGCTGACGGACTGCTGCCACTCGCGGTCAATTTCTGCAGCGGACTTGGCGCCCAGCGTGGGCGCCAGCGGGTCTGCACTCGGCGCGGCCGTCTGCGCCGGGGCTTGCGCAAATGCAAGCGGAGCGGCCAATACGAGAAACAGAGACAGACAACGAAGCGGATTCTTCATAGACCCGCATCGTAAATCGGCACGGCGGGCACGCGCAAACGGTTACAACGATGCGATCACTGCTATCGCGCTTACCCTCCACAACCGCAGTTGCGCGCCAGCACCTCGGCAAAGTGCACAGCCTGCTTGTGCGTGAGCTGGGCAATCTGCTCGCGGCAACTGAAGCCGTCGGCTACCACGATTGTCGCGGGCCCGGCAGCTTCAACTGCGGGAAGCAGCCCGTCCTGCGCGATGGCTTTGGAGACGTCAAACTTGTCCGCCTCAAAACCGAACGGTCCCGCCATGCCGCAGCAGCCCGCCTGAATGGACTCGACTGTTGCACCCGCGCGGCGCAGCAGGGCGATTTCGCTTGCGGGGCCGCCGAAGACAGCTTTGTGATGGCAGTGGCCGTGGACGAGAATGTGCGCGCCATGCAGGCTGCCTGCGACGGCCTCCTGCGCGTGAGCGGCGAGGAAATCGGCGAAGAGCCACACCTGTGCGCTGAGGCGTTTGGCGCGCGGTTCGTAGGGAAAAAGTTCAAGCAGCTCGTCTTTGAAAACACTGGCGCAGCTTGGCTCGAGAAAAATGAACGGCAAGCCCGCATCGATCTGCGGAGTCATGCGCTCAAGGACGCGCCCCAGATACATGCGTGCCGCGTCAAGCAGTCCGAAATCGTAGAGCGGGCGGCCGCAGCAGATGTGGCCACGTGGCGTCTCCACGCGGAAGCCCGCTTCAGTAAGCACTTTCTCGGCGGCGACAAGTGTCTGCGGATGGTAGTAGTTGTTCCACGTGTCGGGCCACAGCACCACCACCTGCACCATCTGCACCACCTGCACCATCTGCACCATCTGCGCCACCTGCGCCACCTGCGGTGGGGCCAACTGCCCTTCGGGCGCCTGCGATGCGGCGTAGTTCTGGTCGAGTGTTGTGGAACTGCTCGCGGCTTCTGCTCTCTGCTTTTGATAGCTCTTGCTGGCCAGATGAGGAAGTGTGCGCTGCTGCGCTACGCCTGCCATATGCTTGATGAGCGGGCTGGTCACGGTGCCGGTGAGCAGGGCGTTGGTGAGCGCGGGTGTGAGCGAGCCCATGCGTGCAAGCTTGTCAGCAAAGCCGAAGACGTAATGCTGCAGCGGATGCAGGCGGCCCTTGTAGCGCTGCGCCAGGAACTCCGCTTTCCATGCGGCCATGTCCACCTGCACGGGACACTCGGATTTGCAGGCCTTGCAACTGAGGCAAAGATCGAGCGCTTCATGCACGGCCTTGCTCTGGAATCCTTCTTCGCGCAGCGCTCCGGCGAGCATCTCCCAGAGCAGGCGGGCGCGGCCGCGGGTGGAGTGCTGCTCCTGGCCGGTGGCGCGATAGCTGGGGCACATGACGCCGCCCGATGCCTTGCGGCATGCTCCCACGCCCACGCAGCGCTCGGTGGCACGCTCGAAGGATCCACCGTCGGCCGCGAAGACGAAGTGCGTTTCGAGCTCCGTGTGCGCGTGCTCGTGGCCGGGCTCGACAGGCAGGCCGTGGCGCAGGTTCTCCACCGGATCGTAGACGCGCACGGCATCGACCAGCTTGCCGGGATTCATGCGGTTGTCGGGGTCCCAGAGAGCCTTGAACTCGCGGAAGGCCTGCATGAGCTCCGGGCCGAACATTTTGGGGAGCAGGGCCGCGCGGGCTTGTCCGTCGCCGTGCTCGCCGCTGAGCGAGCCGCCGAAGCTGAGCACGATATCGGTGGCGCGGTCGAGGAACTCGCGGAAGTTGCGCAGGCCCTGCTCGGAGCGAAAGTCGAAGTTGATGCGCATGTGAACGCAGCCCTGGCCGTAGTGGCCATACATCGGGCTGCGGTAACCGTACTCGGCCATGAGGGCGGTGATGCTGCGGAGATAGTTGCCGAGTTGGTCGGGCGGCACGGCTGCGTCTTCCCAGCCCTCCCAGCGGTCGGGCTCGCCGGGGACAAAGACCATGGCGCCGAGCGCCGACTCCCGCACATGCCATACACTGGCAGCCTCAGCGGGTGTGCAGATGTGCGCTGCGGGCGGATGCGGCCACGCCTGCGAGGCGCGGGCGACGGCCTCGGCCTTGGCCTGGGCTTCTTCGGCGGTCCATGCGCCCATCTCGACCAACAGGAAACCGACACCGGGCGGAAGCTGCTCCAGATCTTTGAGTGCCAAGCCCTTGCGGCGCATGAATTCGACGAGCAGATGGTCGAAGCCTTCGAGGCCGATGGGCTTGTGATCGAGCGCGAGCGGTACGGCGTCGGCGGCCTGAAACGGGTCTTGGAAACCAAGCACGGTGAGCACGCGGAAGGGCGGGCTGGCGGTGAGGTTGAGCGTGGCGGAGACAATGGCGGCGCAGGTGCCCTCACTGCCGACCAGCGCGCGGGCAACGTTGAAGCCGTTCTCCGGCAAAAGCTCGTCGAGGTTATAGCCGGAGACGCGGCGGGGAATGCGTGGGAATTTTTCTTGAATCTGTGTAGCATAGCGGTCGCGCAGGCGGGCCAGGCCGGTATAAATTTCTCCCACGCGGCCGCCGGCGCGGATGAGGGCGTCGAGTTCGGCGGGGCTGGTGGGGCCGACGGTCATGCGCGTGCCGTCGTAGAGCACGATGTCGAGGGAGTGCACGTTATCGACGACTTTGCCGCCGAGGAGGCCGTGGACGCCGCAACTGTTGTTGCCGATCATGCCGCCGAGGGTGCAGCGGGAGTGCGTGGCCGGATCGGGCGCGTAAGTGAGGTGGTGCAGCTCGGCGGCTTCGCGGAGGCGGTCGAGGACGATGCCGGGTTGGACGGTGGCGAGCTTGGCGGCGGGGTCGAGCGCGGTGAGCGCGTTCATGTAGCGCGAGTAGTCGAAGACGACGGCAACATTGGCGCACTGGCCGGCGAGGCTGGTGCCGGCGCCGCGGGCGAGCACGGCGGCTCCGGTGGCGCGACAGGCGGCGAGGGCGGCTTCGACGTAAGCGGCGTCGCGGGGCAGGATGACACCGACGGGAAGCTGGCGGTAATTGGAGGCGTCGGCGGCGTAGAGCGCGCGCGAGGCGAGATCGAAACAGACGTCGCCGCGCAGGGTGGCTTTGAGGCGGGCTTCCAGTTCGCGGTGGGCGGCGAAGCCTTCATGCGCAAGCGGTTGACGGTTGTCCTGGATCGAGAATGTGCTCACGCAGAAATGGTAGCGCGTTGGCGCAACATGCGTGGCCTATGCCGCGAATGCGAAGGCGAGCCGGAACATGGCCGCGCAATGGGCTGCGCAC
>JAGWRX010000122.1 GCA_028876395.1 Acidobacteriota bacterium | reverse complement strand
CCGGCGTTGCGCGCGGTCTGCACGTCTACCTCGCTGTCGCCGATCATGACGGTCTCATCGGGCCGGGCCTCCGCTTCCAGCATCAAGGCGTTCAGTCCTTCGGGGTCGGGCTTTTTGGTGGTGAAGCTGTTGCCGCCGTAGATGTTGAGGAAGTAGGGCGCGAGGCCGAGCGCCTCGCAGATGGCGCGCGCCGGGCGGACGGGCTTGTTGGTCAGTACGGCCATGGCGCGTTCAGCCGCGCCGGGCTGGTCGTGCACGGTGCGCAGCGCGGCCAGCGCCTGCAGAACGCCGTCGTAGGCGTAGGTGAAGTCCAGCTTGTGCTCGTGATAGTAGTTAAGGAAAAACGCGAAGGCCTGGGCGAGAAGCGATTCATCGGGATCGGCAGCGTCGGCAGTGAGAGCCCGGCGCACGAGCATCATGGCGCCGTTGCCGATGTAGGTGGCGATCTGGGTGTCCGGCAGCGGCTCACGGCCAAAATGGCAGAGCGTGGCGTTCACGCTGTTGCACAGGTCCTGCGCGGAGTCGATCAACGTGCCGTCCAGGTCAAAAACCAGCAGCTTCAACGATTCGATGGGAAGAGGACGCAGAACGCGGATCATGATTCCAGTGTAACGGGAACCGAGGGGCTGTTAGGTGATGCGCCCGCCGATGAGTCCGGGTATCCGGGCCGATATGCGCGGCGGGCCTGTGCAACTCAACGGCATGCGGCGTTGTTGGCCCCCGGGATGGCGAAAAAGGAGATGCTGGCGGCGGCCAGTGAGGCTTTGCCCTTGCGCTGCGGCGCGGCCTTGAGCGGCGGCAGATCGCCCGCCGGGGTGAGCTTGAGTTCAACGCCGTTGAGCATCACCGAGGTGTCCATCAGGTTGCTTGCGGTGAGACTGTAGCGGCTTGAAGCCACGGGCAGGGTGATTTCCCGCGCATCGGTTCTGCCGGCGTTGATGGCCAGCAGCGCCACGCCGCCGGAGTGGCCGCGAAGGCAGTGCGCGTAGAGATAGAGCCCCGGCTGGGACGATGCGCTTGCGTCGAGAACCGTGGTGCCCATCAGCCGGCGCCACAGCAGTGCAGACCAGTAGTCTGGCCGCGGCACGAGCGTAGTTTCGTCGAGAAGGCCGTAGTCGCTGGCGTCCAGCGTGTTGTGCATGACGACCTTGACGCCGCGCTTTGCAAGCGTTCCCAGCTGATTGAGATAACGGAAGGAGTCGATGAAGTCCGCCGCCCAGGGATCGCCGCCGCAGGCCGCTTCGGCGGTTTCAGTGAGCCACAGCGGCTTGCCCGGAGCAAAGCGATCACGCAGCGCGGCATAGTATGCCTCGTCGCGGTTTGTGCGCGAGAGCCAGTCATCGCTGAGCGCGTCCTGTGGAGCGATGCCTCCGGGACGGCCCTTTGGGGCGCAGCGCTGAGAGACGGCTCCGTAAAAGTGATAGGAAAAGACGTCGAGACCGGGCCCCTCAGCCTGCAGCATATCCTCAGAACGGAGCATGTGCATGTTGGCCATGTTTCCGAGCGAGCCGCCTTCGCCCACGGAACCGGGGCCGAGAACCTTCATATCTGGCGCGGCCTTCTGCATGTAGGTATGGAATGCACGGAAGTCGCGGCCGTAGGCCTGCGCGTCATAGCCCTTTGGGGCGCCGCCCATGGAGGCAAACGTCGGCTCGTTGAACATTTCCGCCGCGGCGATGCTGCCTCCGGCGCTGCGCGTGAACTGGAGAATCTTTTGAGCTTCCAGCGGCGTCCAGACGCCGCTGGCGTCGCGAACGCCCTGGCTCACGGCGAAGGATGTGACGAGCTCTGCATCTGCCGCGCGAGAGAAATCAAGCACGCCGCGCCATTGCTTGCGCGTCAGCACGCCATTGAAGCCCGCCGGCGGTGTAGCAGGCGCGGGCGCATCGGAATCGTGAAAGTACGTTGAGTTGGCCCACGTGCCGCTGACCCGCACATAGGCCGGCCCAAGCGCGGCGGCGAGCTTGCGCAACTGCGGATTGGCGAGATCGATGGGTGAGCGATAGCGATAGAGCGAGGCCGGCATTCCGCCGGGCGTTGCCTGCTCTGTGTCTGCCGGAGCGGTGGCCTGTGCCTTGTACGGCGCCCAGAAGCGGCCGCCTGTGACCTCGATCATCTCAATGTTGTAGGACTGGAAGCGCTCGTCCACGCTGCCGATCACGGGCATCTTTTGGGGCGTGAGCGCGACCGACTGCGCGCGCACAAAGTTGGGCAGGCAGAGCGCCAGAGCGAGCGCAAGCGATATGGTGTTCACGTGCGCGTAAAAGAGATTCTTTTGAGGCATGGCAAATCCTGACCGGGCGATCTCTCCAGCGCACTACACGATCTGCGTGGAGGCGTGCAGCACAACCTGAATACCTTAGACTGCGCGCTTCGCTGTTTGCAAACCATGATGGCGCGCGGGGACTGCATGCGCTGCGCGGCTGCCCGCTGGATTGGAGGAGGAATCGGAAGAAAAAAAGACAGGCGAGGCTCCGATGGAGCTAATCGGACCACGCCTGTGGAACAGACGCGTGAGCCAGGGAAAGTCGCAGACGTCAGTGGACGCGGATGTCGCCCGATCCGGTTTCAATGCGCACGGTGGGGCCGCCTCCGCTGATCTTTCCGGTGACGTGATGGCGGTCGGACATGCCATGCGTCATCATTTCCCGGTCAGTCCGAATGCTGCCTGAGCCGGTCGATGCGTCGAGATCGAATCCCGTGTTGCCCGGCGAGAGCTCGACACTGCCGGAGCCGGTCTGGAGATGCCATGGATTGGCGGGCGTTCCGGCCACCTTGATGTCTCCTGAGCCTGTGTCAGCGCGCAGGCCGCCGTTCAGGTTACGCAACTCGATGGTGCCGGATCCGGTTTTGGCCCTTACGTCACCGGTTCCGTTCTGCTCAGCGTAGATGTCTCCGGAGCCGGTGCTGATGGTGAAGCCGGCGTGCAGGCCGGTAGCGCGAATGCTGCCCGACCCGGTGGAGATTTTTGCGTTGTCGCCGACGCCCTCCACCGTGATGTCTCCCGAGCCGGAGCTTACCTCAAGGAATGCATCCGCCGGGGCCTGAATTTCATATTCGATGCTGACGTTGTTCAGGTTCCAGTGGTGCGCGCCGATGCGGATAATGTTGCCGGTCTGCTCGATGGGCGGATTGGCCGCGATTTCATGCACGCGCGCGTCGCTGCCTCCCCAGCCGGACCGGACGTGGCCGACGATGTGCATCTGGTTACCCGCGCCACGGGTCAGGTGGACCTTGCCGGAGCCGGTGGAAACTGTGAGGTCCACCCGCCCGTTGACTGTGAGGTTGCGTTCGAATGTGGCTTCGGCGGCCAGCGCGGGAAGCGCTGCCATGGCCAGAACGGTTGCTGCTATCCAAAGATTTCTCATCGCGTTCCTCATTGCAGAAGCAGTTGTCAGTAATTTGCTGTCCGTTGTGTCATCCAATCATGGCCGGGGGTGTTTCAGATCCTGATTCGCCACGATGATTCGATTCGAAGCACAACGCTCCACATGCGGCTCAGGAGCATTCGAATTGCCAAAGCCAAGCCTGCTGCAACCTCAATCAATGCCTCGCCGGGTGCGATGCCAACTGAAGCGCCCAGCGCGCCCGGTGTCCGCTTTCGAACACCGCTGTGCGGAAGCGTACACGCGCTGCTCGACACGGTGATCGCGACTTGAGCACGGCCGGTCCGGCGCATCACTGACTACTGCTGCAACACAACCTGATCGCCCTCTTTGAGGCCGCTCGCGATTTCAGTCACCGAGCCGTTCGAGAGGCCCACCTTGACGGCAACTTTGCGCGTGCCGTCCTTCTGATTTTTGTCGGGGACGTCAACAAATGCGTTCTTCTGGCTGTCGTAGCTCACGGCGTTTTCCGGCACAGTGAGCACGCCCTTGTGTTCGTCGAGCAGAATCTCTGCGTTGGCGGTCATATTTGCCTTGAGCACGCCGCCGGGATTGTCGATGGAGACGCGCACCTCAAATGTGGTCACGTTGTCTTTTTCCACGCCCAGCGGAGCAATCTTGGTTACTTTGCCGTGGAAGACGCGGTCGCGGAAGCTCTCAACCTTGATGCGCGCGGGCTGACCCATATAGACGTGCGCGATGTCTGCTTCGTCCACCTTACCCTGCACGTAAACCTGCGTGGTGTCGCCCTCGGTCATGATGAGCGTGGCGGTGGAGCCAAGCACCAGGATCGAGCTGACAGCGTCGCCGATCTCCACGTCGCGCGAGAGGATCACGCCGTCCATGGGCGCAACGATGGTGGTGTAGCTGAGCTGCTCTTCCAACTGCTTGAGGCTGGCCTGATTCTGCATCACCTCGGCGCGGGCCTGCTTGAGTTTCGCGGTATCCACGCCAATCTGCGCACGGGCGGCGTCGCGCTTGTTGAGCGCGGCCAGGTAGTCGCGGTTGGCGTTGTCGAGCGCCTGCTGGCTCACGATGCCTTGTTTGGCCATTTGCAGGTTACGGTCAAGTGTGGCCTTGTACATGGGCAGATCGGGTGCTGCTGCGTTGACCTTGTCCTGCTCGATGTTGGCCTGGAATGTGGAGACGTTGGCTTCGGCGGCTGCAAGTTGCGCGCGCTGCGCTTCCACCTGCGCCACGATCTCCTGCTGATCGAGCTGCGCCAGCTGCTGGCCCTTGTGGACTGGGTTGTTGATGTCCACATAGAGCTTTTCGACGATGCCTGAGGCTTTGGATTTGACCTCTACCTTGGTGATGGGTTGGATCTTTCCCGTGGCCACCACGGAGCGAGCCACATCGCCGCGTTGCACCTTGGCCAGCCGGTTTGGATCAATCTGCGATCCCTTCACCAGGCGGGCCGCCATGACTCCAAGCACTGCAACGACGACCAGCACGGCAATGCTGAGCCAAATCCAGAAACGCTTGCTTTTACGCGACGCAGCCACTTGAAGCCTCCCAGGACGAGCGGAGAGCCGCAGCTCCCGAACGGATAAAGATGCATGAATAAATCAAGCCGGCTCATGGCGATGGAACGCATCCATGAGTTCGGACGGCGGCAGCGCTCTGCCGCCACTCCAGCAGTGTGGACAAGCCCCGGTTTGCGTCCGTTCACTGCTGCATCTTCATACGCAAGCTTCCGCGCATTGGTTCCCACAGATTGGACTGGCCGGGCAGCAAATTGTTTACGCGGAGTTGCGTTTGCGAGGGGGCGCGAGATTGGGCGCGTCCTCGCGCGCCGCCGCGCAATGCTATGCTCACAGGCGAGATGTACGGTCTCTCTCTGCTGCAGTTTGTCGCAGTGGCCATGCTGATCCTGGCCAACGCCTTTTTTGTGGCCGCCGAGTTTGCTCTGGTGAGCGTCCGCGACACGCGCATCGAGCAGATGGCGGCAGCCGGTGTTCCGGGCGCGCGAGCGGCACGGCGGCTGCTGCAGGAACTGGATGACTTCCTGCCCGCCGTGCAACTGGGAGTGACACTCTGCTCGCTGGCCCTGGGCTGGATTGGCGAGCCGCTGGCCGCAGGGATCTTCCTGCAATGGCTGAGCGGGGTGCCACACGGTCACTTTTACGCTCATCTGGCGGCGGTGGTTCTGGGTTTTGCTTTTATCACCTATATGGAAGTGGTGGTCGGCGAGCTGGTGCCCAAGTCCCTGGCGCTGCGGCGCGCCGAAGCGCTGGCTGTGGCTGTGGCTCCGCCGATGCTGCTGTTCATGGCGGTGACGCGCCCGGCGGTGCGCCTGCTGCGGAACTCGGCCGCGCTGCTGCTGCGCGGGTTCGATATCCCGATGACGGACCGGGCCGCGGTCCACTCGCCGGAGGAACTGAAGCTGATTGCGACCGCCGCGCGACGCATGGGCGTGTTGCCCAAGTTTCAGGAGACAGTCGTTCACCGCGCGCTGGAACTGGACGATGTGCCCATCCGCGAGATCATGACGCCGCGCCAGAAGATATTTTCGCTGCCATCAAATATGTCTATCGAGGAGGCCAGCGCCCAGGTGATCGAACGCAAGCACTCGCGCGTGCCTGTCTATGACGAGAGCCGCGGCCCGGAACACATTGTGGGCGTGGTCTACGCGAAGGACCTGTCCCGGTTGATGTTCTTCCGGCCGAAGACCCACGGGGTCGCTCCATCGCTACGGCAGCCTTCCGGCGAACGCGTGGGCAGCCTCATACCATTCGTCGAGCTCCGGCTGAGCCAGGTGATGCGCAACATCCTGGTGGTTCCCGAGACGAAGACGGTTCTCGACCTCATCCGCGACTTCCAGCAGCGCCGCCGCCATCTGGCCATCGTGGTGGATGAGTACGGCTCGACTGTCGGGCTGGTCACCGCGGAGGACGCCATCGAGCAGTTGACCGGCGAGTTGGAGGATGAGTTCGACGACCCGGCGCGGCCCGTGCTGACCACCGCATCGGGAGCCCTGCTGATGGACGGGGGGGTGAACCTGCGCGACCTGGAAACGCAGATGCAATGGAATCTTCCCCGCGAGGGCGGTGTGGAAACGCTGGCCGGCTTCCTGCTGATGCGCCTTGGGCACATACCGAAAGAGGGCGAGGCAATTGACTACGCAGGGCGCAGATTGACGGTTGTGGAGATGGAAGGCCGCCGCATCAGCAAGATTCGCGTGGAACCGGTCGCGGAGGAGTTGCCGGCGGGCGGAGCCGGGCGCGGGCTCACATGAGCGGAGGATACCGCCTGGTGGATATCAAGCCGACTGCATGGTGAGAGGACACAGTGCCGCGGTTCGACAGGTAATAGCAGGAAAGTTGCAGAAAAGTAACCTAATGCATGAATTTAGGTCATGCTAGACTACGTGCCTGGAGGAATAATGAAACAGGAAGTTTATCGCTACGCATACAATGAAGCCAACTCGGAACTCAGTGAAATCATCACCGAGTTTGAACAGCTGCGCCTGAGAAAAGAAAACATCGAAAAAGCACTGGATGCTCTCAGGCCGTTCGCCGGCGTAGATGCACAGGCCGCTTCAGCTCAGGTGGCTCCGAGTGCATCGAATAACTCCGTTCCACAACTCGTAGGCGCATCACCTTACGCTTATTAGTTTCTGTTCACACTGTCCGGACGGTAGCGTGGCGACGGGAGCCAATTCCTTCGAGCTCCATGGGCGTGAGTCGCACAGAGCGGGCGGCTGCCTGTGACGACTTAGAGCGAGATCGGAAAATTGCTCTTGCCCCTCGGGATGCGTCGCCTTACGCTATGCATGTGTGACCAGAAACCTGATTTCTTTCCCCCGGAGAAGTAATGGAGCTCAGTGCTTATCGCGTTGCGTACGAAACGGCGAACTCTGAATTCAGCGAGATCCTGAAAGAGTTCGAGAAACTCGGCCTGAGGAAGAATCAACTGGAGAACGTGGTGGACGCTCTCAGACCCCTTGCGGGTCTCGACGGGCAACGCGCTGCCATCGAGCAACGCGCCGAGAGCGCCGCGTTCGAACAGGTTCAGCACGCGGCAGAATTGCCGCCGGAACCTGCTCAACAGGTTGCTGCTCTGTCTCTTGATCTGATGCCGCATGAAGAGCTTTCGGCGCCAGCGGCGGTTCAACCCGCTGCTGCCCCGTCGCTCGACTTGATGCAGCAGGACGAATACCTGGCGCCTGAGGCAGTTGAACAGGACGAAGAAGTTTCATTTGAAGTGTCATCTGACCCGATTCAGCGTCGCATCGACAGTGCATTGAAGCATCGTTCGGCGTTCAGAGGGATGAGGGAATACAGCCACGGAGTCGGCGCCAGCCTGTAATTCCTGCAGGGGACCGACGATCTGTGTGTTCGGGGCAACCCCGGCCCGCGTGGATGAAACTTTCGGCTGCTTTACTCATCGCAGGGTGATCCGCGGTTGAGATCCACAAAACTTGCAAGCTCCGCGGCCCGGGCGGCTGCCAAAGTATCGCCTCACCAAGACGCCATCTGAGAAGAAGCAACGTCTCATCCTTCGCGAGTCGAAAGGCCCGTGGGAGACTTTGCAGGCTTGCACCTCCGGGCCTGGAGATGTGCTGCCACCATATTCCAGACACAACGAGCGGAGATCTTGCCCATTCCGCGCCAATCGCCAGGCGCCTGCGCAGTGGAGTATGGCGCACGAGGAAGGCTGCGGAATCAAGAGAACCCGCCTGGAACCGGCGGGATGTATGTTATCGGCCGACGGCGGAAAAACATGAGTCTGCCGAGCATTGTCCAAGCAGAAAAACTGTCCTAGAATGTTTCACGTCGCGGACAGGCAAGTTCTTCGTGCGCAGGGCGAGGCGCCCGGATTGCTTTTCTTGCGTCCTGCGCGGGACAGTTCAGGCCGGGAACACGCGGGGCTTCCGGTCTGGGATAAGGATGACAGCCTGGCGCGGTGAGGTGCTCAGGCAGCGGAGAGGTCTTAGTACCTTGGTAATCAACACCGAAGATTGTTTGTTGGATTACTTTTGCGACTTCCGTGCTAGCCTACTCGCCTGGAGTGAGTATGAGACAAGACGTTTATCGCGTTGCATATGACGAAGCAATCTCGGAGCTTAGCGACATCATCAACAAGTATGAGCAGCTGCGGCAGCGCAAGGAGCGGGTGGAGAAGGCTGTAGAAGTTCTCAAGCCGCTTGTCGGAGCGTACGCGAGAGCCAGCTCAGTCAACCAAAACGTGGCAGGGTCTTCCCCCGACGAACCTCCACCGCCAGCGGATCCTTCCCCCAACTCGGGTGTGGAGGCCGTAGCCGTTCCAGCCGCAGTGTTGCAGCGGGTAGAAGAGCCCATCTCATACCCCGCTCCTCAGGCCGTGGACACGTCTTCGGATCCGTTCCAGCGGCGCATTAACAATGCGTTGAAGCAGGGGTTCGGGGGCGGCGAAAGCAGAGAGTTCGCCCGGGCGTTTGCAGGCGGCCTGTTGAGAGGGCGCTAAGAGGGAACCGGCGGGCTCGTTGAGGGGCCAGCCTGCGCACGATTCGGTGTGCCAAATTTGCGGCGGGGGTGGCGAGTCCATCCCCGCCAAACATTTTGGCTTGAACGGGTGCTGTCGGCGTATTCTGCTGCTCACTGAAAAAAGGACGCCTCCGTCCTGGGTGAAAGCGCCACGCGCACTGCCCATCCTGCCTTGTCCGTTCTTGGCCACGGAACTGAAAAACATCGTTGCAAATTACAAAAACTAAATAGCTTAACTGGCAGAGCCGCGTGGTGCGCCGCGTGTGCTATGTTTCAAGCGTGACAACGGGAACAGGGGCGCGCCGCGAAGGTGCTACCCACAAGGGCGAGAAAAGGCGGCGGCTTTTGCCGGGGCTTGCGGTTGGCGATGGGTTTACGCGGCATCCGTTCGACGTGGCGAACGGGGTGCGGACCAGCGGGCTGGTTGCGGGACGTCACTTGAAGAGCGGGCACCGGCACGACCGGCACGCGACGGCGTATTACGGGGTCGCGCCCTCGGTTTTTCAGGCGCTGGTGCGGCGCTGGCGGCGGAGCGGGCCCGCGGCACCTTTGGAGGAGTTCACCTTTGTGGATATGGGAGCCGGCATGGGGCGGGCAGTGCTGCTGGCCGCCGAGATGCCGTTTCGTGACGTGGTTGGCGTGGAACTGAACGCCACTTTGGCGCGAATTGCGCGCCGTAACCTGGCGGTGTGGCGGGCCGCGGGGCGGGCACGGGCCGCGGCCCGCATCGTTTGTGGAGACGCGGCGGAGTTCAAGCTGCGAGGGGGGCCGTGCCTGGCGTTCCTTTTCAATCCATTTGGCGCGCCGGTGATGCGGCGGCTGCTGGCGCAGATCGCTGAGAGCTTTGCCGGAAAGCCAGGGCAGCTGGACCTGCTGTATGTGAACAACGAGCAGGAGAGCGTGCTGGAGGGGCGGGCGGGTTTTGTGCGGCTGTATCTGGGGCAGGTCAGTCGATCGCGGGCGGACGCGATTGCGGATCACGCAATTCTGGCGAACCAGCCGGAGGGGGAGTATGCCTCAGCCAATTATGAGGACTGCTCGATCTGGCGGTGGGTGGGGTAAGGGCTGAGAGCAGGGAACAGGGAACAGGCAACAGGGAATAGGGAACAGGGAATAGGGAATAGGGAATAGGGAAAAGGATGGTATTCGGGAGAGAGAGCTGTTGACGAATTGGCCCTGCGGAGAGAAAGCTGTTCTGGGGTCGGTTTGCGCGTCTGTTTGCCAGGGCGAATGGATGCGCACCCTGGCCATGACCGTGGCCGTAAAACCATCGGAGCTCAACTTTGAGAGAGCAGCATCTGATTCTGGGAATTGGTGAATTGTTGTGGGATGTTTTGCCGGAAGGGCCGCGATTGGGTGGCGCTCCGGCAAACTTTACAGTGATGGCGGGGCGGCTGGGCAATCACGCGGCAATCTTGAGCCGCATTGGCCGCGACGACCTGGGCCGCAAGGCCGTGCGTCAGTTGGACCCGCTGCCGACCGACACGAGCCATCTGCAGGTCGATCCGGCACATGAGACGGGGCGCGTGACGGTGGCTCTGAAAGACGGGCAACCGGAATACATCATCCACGAGCCGGCGGCGTGGGACTTCATGGAACTTTCCGATGAGTGGGTGCAGATGGCCCAGCGAGCGGACGCCATCTGTTTTGGCTCGCTGGCGCAGCGCAGCCCGGAGTCGCGGCAGACGATTCAGACGCTGGTGGCGCAGACCGCGACAAAGTGCGTGCGGGTCTTTGATGTGAATCTGCGCGCGCCGTTCTACTCCAGCGAAGTGATTCAGGAGTCGCTGGAACTGGCGGCTGTGATGAAGATGAACGATGCGGAAGTCCCACTCGTTCTGCGCCTGCTCGGACTCAACGAGCAAGGCGATAACACGGCCAACGTGCTGCGCGCCGGCGCCGAGCGCCTGCTTGCCGAATTTCCCACATTGCAAATGGTGGCTGTAACGCGCGGCGGACAGGGCAGCATCCTGGTGCGCCGCGATGCATTCCACGAGCATCCCGGCAT
>JAGWRX010000121.1 GCA_028876395.1 Acidobacteriota bacterium | reverse complement strand
GGAGCGCAAGGCCATGCAGCAGTTCGCGCCCCTGCCGGAGCGCCGGCCCACCAAGCGTGACCGGCGCAGAATCATCCAGTTCCGCGGCGGCGCATGAGCGGCGCTGCCCCCGCAACCGCCACATCGCCTCTTCCAGCCAACTCTAGTAGACTCAACGGCAGCATATGTGTATCTCTTTCCGTCCGTTTTGCCGGCTCATCCTTCCTTCCGCGCTATCCATGCTGGCGGCTGTGCTGACTGTTGCGACCGCTCAGCCTGTGCTGGCCCAGAACACCCACCTGTGGACTCAGTCCCGGCTTGAGGAGTTCGAAAAAGGCACGCCGCAGGGGGTCGCGATTGGCAGTGACGGCCATCTGCGCCAGGGGCCCGGGCTGAACGAGATGCTCACCACGCCTTCGACATTTGTGTGGTCAGTGGCCGCGGACAAGAATGGCATAGCGTATCTGGGCACCGGTTCTCCGGCGACCGTGTTGCGCATGGGAACACAAAAGGGCGAGAAGCCCTTTACGCTGTTTGAGACCAAGGAGTTGAGCGTACAGGTGGTGCGGCTGGGACCGGATGGCGCGCTCTACGCCGCCACAATGCCTGGCGGCAAGGTCTACAAGCTCAACCCCGCCGCGACCGCAAAGCAGGATGAAGCGGGCGCCACGGTGGTCTTTGATGCTGCAAAGCTGAATGACGCCAGGACCGGCGACACGAAACCAGGAACCGACAAGAGCGAAATAAAGTCGCACTACGTCTGGGACATGACCTTCGACGCGCAGGGCCGGCTCTACATCGCCACGGGCGGGCCGGGAGCGGTGTACCGCGTCGATCCCTCCAAGCCTGCCGCATCGCCCGAGGAGTTCTTCAAGAGCGACGAGCAGCATATCCGCACACTGGCCTGGGACGCAAAAGGCAACCTGATCGCCGGCTCCGACGGCAGCGGGCTTATCTACCGCATCAGCCCGCTCGGCAAGGGCTACGTGCTTTTTGACGCGCCACGACGGGAAATCACGTCGCTGGCCGTGGCCGCGGACGGAACCATTTACGCCGCATGCGTGGGCGACAAGAGCCGCAACCCGCTGCCGCCACTGCCCATTCAGGGCGTCGGAACCGTCACCTTCACTGTTGTCCAGCCAGGCTCGCTGCAGGCCGCCAACGCCAGCGCATCCGTGCCGGAGGGCTCGGAGATTTATGCCTTGCAGGAAGGACAGGCGCCGCGCAAGCTGTGGTCCGGCAAGGACGAGGTGGTTTATGCGCTGGCCGCGCAGCCCGATGGCCTGCTGGCCCTCAGCGGCAATCGCGGGCGCATCTTCAGCATTCAGCCCGACGGAAGCTATGCCGACGTGGCTCACCTTGACGCACGGCAGGGACTGGGCATGGCGAAGGGCGAGGGCGGCTTGCTCATTGGCACGGGCAACACGGGCAAGCTGGTCCTTCTGGGCGCCGCTGAAAAGCATGAATACTCGAGCGACGTGCTGGATGCAGGCGCGCTTTCCCGTTTTGGCCGCGTGGAAGTGGAGCCGGGTTCGACCGGCTATGACCTGTGGACCCGCACCGGCAACGTGGAACAGCCAGTGCGCGGCTGGAGCGACTGGCTGCCGCTGAAAGATGGCGCAGTCGCATCGCCCGCGGGACGCTTCCTGCAATGGAAGGCCGTGCTGAAGACCGGCGGAGACCTGGGCAGCATAGGCATGAATTACCTGCCCGTGAATGCCGCTCCGGTGGTGGACGATCTGGTAGTCGCAACGGGCGCGCGTCTGAATCCGCAGATCCAGCAGGCCGGCCAGCAGCAAATGGTGAACATCACCTTCCCTTCAGCGAGCCAGAGCGTGGCCGCGGCCTTTGACGCTGGAGCCGCCGCGCCCCTGCAGGCGCTGAAGGACCGCACCGGCGTCACGGTGCGCTGGGCCGCCCACGACGACAACGACGACGACCTGACCTACTCGCTTTATCTGCGCGGGGACGGCGAGAAAGTGTGGCGGCTGCTCAAGCGCGACATCACCGACAAGGCGTACAGCTTCGATGCGACGCTGATTCCCGACGGCGGCTACCAGGTAAAAGTGGTGGCCTCCGACGCGCCGTCGAACTCCCCCGGCGACGCGCTCACCGGCGAGAAGGTGAGCGATCGCTTCGAGGTGGACACAACCCCGCCCGTTGTCACGGCGCTCAAGGCAGAGGAAGAGGCGGCTGCCTGCAAACAGCCCAACTGCCACGGGCCGGTGCATGTCACCTTCGACGCCGAGGATGCCGCATCGCCCCTGGCCCACGCCGAGTACTCGCTGGACGCAGGCAAGTGGCAGTTCGTAGCGCCGGTGGGTAAGCTTTCCGATGCGAAGCGCGAACACTATGACCTCGTGCTGCCCGCATCGGCGCTTGAGGGCAAGACCGGCGAGCACCTGCTCACGGTGCGCGTCTACGACCGCTACGACAACGTGGGCGTAGCCAAGACAGTGTTTGGCCAGGCGGCAAAGTAGAGGCCGGCTCAGACTCATGCGATTTGAACTCTTTGTTGCGGCGCGGTACCTGAGAGCCAAACGGCGACAGGCCGTGGTGGGCGTGGTCACCACCATCTCCATTGCCGGAGTAGCCGCCGGAGTGGCCGCTTTGATCATCGCCCTGGCCATCACCAATGGCATGCGGCGCGACCTGCAGGACCGGCTGCTCGGAGCCTCGGCTCACGTTGACCTGATGCGCACGGCGGCGGACGGCATCAAAGACTGGCGGCCGCTGCTGGCAAAGCTGCGCCACGTGCCGCACGTGACGGCCGCGGCGCCGGGCCTCTATGGGCAGGTGCTGGTGTCGCGCGGGCCGCGCGCGGGCTTCGCGCTCATCAAGGGCATCATCCCCGCCGAGGAGCGTACCGTCAGCAATCTGCTGGACTCGATGGCCAGCGGCTCAACGAAGGACCTCAACCCGGATGCTCCGGCCCCGGCTTCGAATGCAGTCTCCGGCGCCAACGAGCTTCCCGCGCCCATCAATACGCCTTACCCGCCGCTGGTGCTGGGCAAGGATCTGGCCGAGCAGATTGGCGCGCAGGTCGGCGACAGCGTGCTGGTCACCAGTCCGCAGGGCGAGCTGACACCGCTGGGGCTTGCGCCAAAGTATCAGCGCTTCCGCGTGGCGGGCATCTACCATTCGGGCTTCTACCAGTACGACGCGGCCATGGCTTTCATGCGCTTGTCGGATGCGCAGCGGCTGTTCAGCGAACCTGACCTGCTGTCGGTCATCAGCTTCAAGGTGGACGACCTCTATCGCGCTCCCGAGATTGGCCGCGCCATCGAGCAGGCCGCGGGCCAGGGCTTCATGACCACCAACTGGATGGAAGTGAATCGCGAGCTGTTCCGCGCGCTCAAGCTGGAACAGGTGGTCACCTTCATCGTGATTGCGCTCATCGTCATTGTTGCCGCGCTGAACATTCTGATTGCGCTCACCATGATGGTGATGGAAAAAACGCGCGACATCGCCGTGCTGATGAGCTTCGGCGTCGATCCGGGACAGGTGCGGCGTATCTTTCTGATGCAGGGATTCCTCATCAGCGTCGTCGGCACGGTGCTCGGTCTTGTGCTGGGCTACCTTGCGGCCTGGGCCGGCGGGCACTACCACTTCATCCACTTATCGGCCGAGGTGTATTCGATTGACACCCTGCCCTTTGCGCCGCGACCGCTGGATGGCGTGATTGTGGCCGCGGTCTCGATGGGAATTTCGCTGCTGGCTACGCTCTATCCCTCTTCGGCGGCCGCGCGCGTGCTGCCCGCCGAGGCTCTCAGGTACGAGTAGCGCGAACCGCAAATCCACATGGTGCCCCAGGGCTTGCGATAGAAAGAGCGGCGGGGCGCGCTTGTAATCGTATACAATTTGCCCGCGACTGAAGCACGGCTGGAACGATGCGGCTGTGCGGCAAGTCCTGCAAATCAGAAGTCGAGAGAAGCGGAGACGATATGAGCATGACAAGAGCGAACCTGAATGGGCGAAGCATACTGGGAAACGCTGCGAAGACCGCTGTCGGGTTGTCGCTTTGCCTCATGCTGGTGACGCTGCCTGGATTCGGACAGAGCCTGGCAGGCCGTTGGGCGGCAATTGGCCGAACCCTCGACAATGGCGAACAGGAAAAGACGATTCTCGAATTGGCTCAGACCGGCGACCAACTGACCGGCACCATGAAATCGCAGAGCTTCTCAATGGACCTGAACGGGACCGTAACGGGAAGCCACTTCGAATTGTTTGGACCGCGAAGCAAGACGCGACCCATGTTGGCTGGCGATCTGGTCAACGGCGAGTTGCATGGCACGGTTTTTGGCCGGCGTCCGTGGACCGCAAAGCCCGCCACGGCTGCGGACCAGTTGCCCGTAATCAGCTATATCGAGCCGCCGCCGCTGCACAACGTGGCATATAACGGCCTGGCAAAAACTCCGCCGATGGGTTGGAACAGTTGGAATCTTTTTCAAGGCAGAGTCGATGACCAGACCGTGCGCTCCATTGCCGACGCGATGGTATCAAGCGGCATGCGCGATGCGGGCTATGTCTACGTCAACATCGACGACACGTGGGAAGGCGTGCGCGATGCCGCAGGCAACATCCAGACCAACCACAAGTTTCCTGACATGAAAGCGCTGGCGGATTATGTGCATTCCAAGGGGCTGAAGCTGGGCATCTACTCAGGGCCTGGGCCGAGGACCTGCGCAGGCTATCCGGGGAGCTATGGTCACGAGGAACAGGATGCGAAGACGTTTGCGGCCTGGGGCATCGATTATCTGAAATACGACTGGTGCAGCGCGGCAACGATCTACAAAGACGCGCAGCTCCAGCCCGTCTACCAGAAGATGGGCGATGCGCTCGCGTCCACAGGCCGGCCCATCGTGTACAGCCTGTGCGAGTACGGGCGCGGCAGCGTGGAGAAATGGGGCCCGGAGGTGGGCGGAAACCTGTGGCGCACCACCGACGACATTCGCGACGAGTGGTCGAGCATGATCGGCAATGTCGAGGAACAGGTGCCGACGGCTCCCTACGCCGGGCCGGGGCATTGGAACGATCCTGACATGCTGGAGATTGGCAACGGGCACATGACGGACGACGAGTACCGCACGCACATGAGCCTGTGGGCGCTCGTGGCGGCGCCTCTGCTGGCCGGCAACGACGTGCGCAGCATGACCGCCGCGACCCGCGAGATTCTGCTGAACAAGGAAGTCATCGCGATCGATCAGGACCCGCTGGGCAAGCAGGCATCTCCTGTCAAAAACGGCGGCCTTGAAACGTGGATCAAACCGCTTGCCGACGGCAGTGTCGCGGTCGGCGTGGTCAATCTCGGCTCGGCTGAAGCGCAGGCCTCCATCAATTCCCGCGATTTAAAACTGGGCGGCAAAGTGAAAAGAGCGCGCGACGTGTGGAAGCATCAGGATGTGAAGTTCACCGGCGAAACCTACACGGCGGCGGTTCCATCGCACGGCGTGCTTTTGCTGCGAGTGAGTGCAAAGTAGGGTCGAACTCGCTCTCACTGCGGCGTGATGATGCCGCCCACGGCGTGGCGGCGCGGCAGCACGATACCGCGATGGTCCACTTCAGCGCTCGGGCCACCGGACTGGTTCAGAGCAGGCAGCGCTGCCCGCTCCGCTAACGCCCCGCCACACGCGGGGCACCAGTCAGCCTGGGTCTCTTGCGCCAGCACGGCGTGGCATTGGGTACAGATCTTTTCCATATCTCAAAAGCTTAACGGATTGAAGCACAATTTTCTGCAGTGCTTCACCTGGGAACGGCACGTGTCTGCCGGCGTTTCGGACCCAGCCGCTACACTGAAGGTATGCACCCTCCGGTTCGCCTGGTGGCGATTGACATGGACGGAACCCTGCTGCCGACGTTTACGCAGGCCATCAGCCGGCGCAATGCGCTGGCGCTCAAAGCCGCGCAGGAAGCTGGCATTACTGTGGTTATCGCGACAGGGAGACGCCAGGCCTACACCGCGCCACTGCTTGAGGACGTTGGCCTGCGAGCGGACATGCCGCTCATCACGTCCAATGGAGCAGTGACGCGCACGCTGGGCGGCGATGCAATCGACCGCGTACACATGGAGGCACGTGTGGCGCGTGCTCTCTGCGGGTTGCTGCGACAGTTCGGAGCCATGGTCTTCACCTTTGACAAGCCGGGCCGCGGAGAACTGGTGCTGGAAGATATGGACCAGGCGCACGGTCGCATTGCACTATGGGTCGAGGCCAACCGCAAGGCCATCGAAGTGGTGAAGCCGCTGGAGAACGCGCTGCCGGACGGCGAAGACCCGATTCAGGGCATGGTCGCTGGTGGAATGAGCAAGATGCGGCTGGCGGAAAAGGCGCTGAAGTCGAGCGAATGGAGCAGCGCCTGCGAGTGCGTGCGGACGGAGTATCCGGGACGCGACCTGTCGATCCTGGACCTGCTGCCGCCTGGCGTCTCAAAGGGATGGGCCCTGCAGCGCCTTGCGGACCGGCTGGGCGTGGACCGCAAGGAGACCATGGCCATCGGCGACAACTGGAACGACGTGGACATGCTGGAGTGGGCTGGACAGAGCATCATCATGGGCAATGCGGCGCAGGATCTGCGCACCATGGCGAAGATGCGCGGCTGGAAGCAGGCTCCGCCCAACGACGAGGACGGTGTGGCCGTGGTACTCGAGGCTGCCCTGGCGCGGAGCGCCCGTGCCAAGGGCTTGACCGGACAAACCAACGAGGGAATGTAATTGCAGACGGGCTTCCATCTCCTGTTTTTCGCTGGCGCACTGGCCGCGCTCGCGCCGGCGGCGCATGCGGCCGAGCGCGTGAACCTGAGCAACGGATTCGAGATGCGCTGCGACCATCACGCCCAGGTCGAGGGTCACGTCCGGCTCTACCTGAGCGCGGGAGAAAACAACTACATCGAGCTGCGCCCTGACGAGATTGCAGGCTTCGAGCAGATTCCCGATCCGCCCGCGCAACAGGCTGCGCCCTCTGGGCCAGAGCCCGGCAAGGACGCGAAACTGAGCCCGGCGGACCTG
>JAGWRX010000120.1 GCA_028876395.1 Acidobacteriota bacterium | reverse complement strand
CTGTGCACGGTGGCCCCGGCGCGCGGGCTGTCGATGCGGGCGGCCGCAGCCGCCTGCTGCGGCAGCACGGCCGCCATGACGGCCAGCGCCAGGGCCGCGTGCGCCCAGGCCCGAGGCATGGCAGGCGTGGCAAGCCGTCGCCGGTCAGGGCAGTCGGGCAAGTTCATTGGCGGCGGGTTCGTGCAAGTGGGTCGATGAGAGGACCCTCGCGCGACGCCCGAGTTCCGCTGGCCGAATCCTGTACGCAGACAGGAATGAAGTTAGACCTCAGCTCGGGGCGGTAGGAACTTGGGCGCTGCGACATAGGCCAGCGCGATGGCGACGACTGGTGCGACGAGTGCTGGCCAGGACCACCAAGGTACGCGCAACTGCGCAAAGATCTTGCTCCGCATGGCGGCGCCCTCGGGCGCACCTTGCGAAACAACGTTGACTACCCAGAAGACGTAGCTGAGGACTTCTCCGGCGAGCACGCTATGGGCAACCGTGCGAGCTTGATTTCTGAAAGCGAGCGCGAACAGGAGCGTTCCGAGAACGATGAGCACAACGCTGGGCAAGAAGTGGAGCCCAAAGCTGACGAGGGCGAGCGCGGGCTCGTGGCCAAAAAGCTTGAAGAACGCACTTGGCACCTGCCTCGCTACCATGAAACCGCCAACCCAGACCCACACGACATAGAAAAGCACGATGCCGTAGACGAAACCAGCAGCGAGTCGGAAGGCGTGCATAACCATCAACCGCGAATCAGCGCCGAGACTCTCGACGACGAATACAAATACAGCTTGCTATCACAGGCAGGTCCCTTCAGGGGTTAGGGAAGGTCTGCGTAACGTGCCTGCACAGTCCGCACACTCCGAAGATTGGCTCGAATGCATTGCCTGTGCATGCATTTCGACCCGGCGAGCGCGTTTTCAGCGCCACCTGCCGCCGTTTGCGGCCCGCGCCAGCGGCAATCACCCGCCGGCCTCACTCGCCAGGCGGATGTCCTCATCCAGCACCCGCCAATGCACGCCGCGCCAGCCACAGGTTGCCCAGCGCGAACAGCGTGACCACTTGCGCCGTGTTTTTGGCCAGCCCGCGGTAGCGCACCTTGGTGAACCCGAACTGGCGCTTGATCACGCGGAACGGGTGCTCGACCTTCGCGCGGATGCTGGCCTTCATCTGCTCCACGCGCTCGGCCACGAAGTCGGGCTCGAGGAAGGGGTTGAGCTTCCTGCGCTTGCCCGGACGCATCGCCACGTGCCACGTCGGCCCCTGTGCTTCCGGGCGCTTGTGTACGCCCTGGTAGCCCGCGTCGCCGAAGGCCGCTTCCTCCTCGCCGTGCAGCAGCGCCCCGGCCATGTTCAGGTCGTTGACGTTGGCCGCCGTGCCGGCCACGGTGTGCACCAGGCCCGACTGCGCGTCCACGCCGATGTGGGCCTTCATGCCGAAGTACCACTGGTTGCCCTTCTTGGTCTGCTTCATCTCCGGATCGCGCTGGCCATCGGCGTTCTTGGTCGAACTCGGCGCAGCAATCAGCGTGGCGTCCACCACCGTGCCCGTGCGCAGCAGCAGGCCCTTCGCACCCAGGATGTCGTTGACCAGGCGCAGCATGTCCGGCGCCAGGTCGTGGCGCTCCAGCAGGTGACGGAAGCGCAGGATCGTCGTCTCGTTCGGCAGTCGCACCGCACCCTGCCCGATCTTGGCAAACTCGCGAAACACCGGCGTGTCGTGCAGCGCCTCCTCCATCGCCGGGTCCGACAGGCAGAACCATTGTTACTGAGATGGACCCGACGCCTCTTCTTCAGCGCCACACTTGTGGCTCCACCAGGCAAACGGAGGCCAGCATGCAGATCGACGTCCTCGGAATCGACCTTGCCAAGCGTGTGTTCCAACTGCACGGCGTCACTGCCGGTGGAGCGGTCGTGCATCGATCGAAGGTGAGCCGCCCGAGCCTTCTACTGGCCATCGAGCGACTTGAGCCCCGGCTGGTGGTGATGGAGGCCTGTGCCTCGGCACATCACTGGGCCAGGCAACTGCTCTGCAGAGGCATCGCAGTGAAGTTGATCAGCCCTCAGTTCGTGGTGCCGTTCGTGAAGACCAACAAGAACGATCGCAACGATGCAGAGGGCATCGTCGAGGCGGCGAGCCGACCAGCTATGCGTTTCGTCGCCGTGAAGAGCGTTGAGCAGCAGGACATCCAGGCGATCCACCGACTGCGCGAGCTCTTTGTGCACCAGCGTACGGCCGTCATCAATCACGTCCGGGCCGTTCTTGCCGAGCGTGGTGTCATCGTTGGCAAGTCGCCAGCGGCCTTCCACAAGGCCATGCCAAGCGTGCTCGCGTCGGAGGCGGGGGAAGTCACCATCGACAGTCGCGCGCTGCTGGTCGACGCCTTGCAGCACCTGAACTCGCTCGAGGCGCGCATCGAAGCGGCCGACGTGCGGATCAGGCACTTGATGACAAGCAGCGAGCTGTGCCAGCGCATCGGGCAGATCCCGGGAGTCGGCCCGTTGACCGCGACGGCCGTCGTTGCGGCAGTTGGAGACGCCAAGCAGTTCAAGAACGGTAGGCATCTGGCTGCCTGGCTAGGCATCGTTCCTCGGCAGCACTCCTCCGGCGGGCGGTCGAGACTCGGCGGGATCAGCAAGCGTGGCGACGCGTACTTGCGAACGTTGCTGATCCACGGCGCTCGATCGGTGCTGCGATGGCTGGGCGACAAGCAGGACGCCCACAGTCGATGGCTGCGCGAACTGATCGATCGACGCGGCCACAACTGCGCCGCGGTTGCCTTGGCGAACAAGAACGCGCGGATCATCCAGGCCGTGCTGAGCTCCGACCGAACCTACCGTCCGGAGCCGGCCAGGTGACGGACGTGGCCACCCATCCCCCCGCCCTTCCCGCCAGCGGGAAGGGGGCCCCAACGACGTCCTGAGAACTCACCCGTCGCAGGTTTGCGAAGCCCACCGAAGTGATGACGAACCGGTCAGACCAGCATCCCGAAGCCCTGAACTGCCTTCCGGTCGAGCCTGCGCTCGGACCGCACTGTTGCTAAGGACGGGATGCGCGAATCTCATCGAGGCTGCGGGCATGCAAGAGCTTGCCCAACGAGCGAGCCGCATACATGTACGCAGACCATTTCTGAATCACAGGGCTTGCAACAGGCGTCGGGTCCATACATGGAGGTAGTGGATCCGCAGCATCGTCTCCACCGCGAAGGGCGGGCGACCCGTCTTGGCTCGCGGGCAGTGCGGCTCGACGATCTGCACCAGAGCAGCCCACGGCACCACGCGTTCCATCTCTTCCAGGAACTTCGCCTTGCGGGTCTTCTTCGTCGACAGGTTCAGGCCCAGGTCGAGTTGCTTCATGGCGGTGCTGCGAGTGACGGTCATGGCCTCATGGCATGCAAGTCATGGGCCTGTTTTGCAGACCTTCCCTAGTGTAGTGCGCTCGAAGTCATAGAACCTATTGGCGCCGGCACACTCCAACGGTCCAGGAGGCTGGAGCGATGCGGGTTGCCAAGACGATCGAGCTGGATGTACTGACG
>JAGWRX010000119.1 GCA_028876395.1 Acidobacteriota bacterium | reverse complement strand
CCAAAGCCGGCGCGCTGGCTGCTGGTACGGCGTGGCACCACTACGCGGGCCAGCCCGATGTGATGACGAAGAACCACGAGGAGTTTCCGCAGAAGGACCAATGGGTGACGGAGTCCAGCGGCGGAGCATGGCAAAAGGGCAATGTGCTGGCCGAGGAAGCCGGCGAGCTGATTGCCGTGACACGCAACTGGGCGCGCAGCTACGTCCTGTGGGCCTTGGCAACCGACCAGAATCACGGGCCCTTCGTCGGCGGATGCGATACCTGCCGCGGACTGGTGACGATTGACCTCACCGACGCCACACACCCGCAGGTGCGGCCCGAGGCGGATTACTACGTGCTTGGGCAGGCCAGCAAATTCCTGCTCCCCGGCGCCGTACGAATCGCCTCGGATGAGCCCGCAGGCACGCCAATCCACGATGTCGCCTTTCGCAATCCCAAAGGCGATGTTGTGCTCTACATGCTGAATGCGGGAACAATGAGCCAGATGGTCGGCATCCGCTTCCGCAAAAAAGCAGTGGCCACGACAATCCCGGCGGGATCGGTGGCCACGTTGATCTGGAAACCCTGACGCTGCGGAAGGTTTAGTTTCCGACGCTCCCTGTCATGCCTGCGGGCGCGGCGGGCGGCGCGGGCGGCTGATGCTCGTGCTCATCTTCCTTCGGCGGAATGTAGGGGTCGGGGCTCACTTTGCCGCGATGGCAGGTGCCGCAGGTGACGGGCATGCCCGAGCTGTCCACTTTGCCCACGTACTGCGTGTTGATCTCTTCGACCATCTTGTACATGGTCCGGGCGGTCGCCTTTTCCTTCTTTGAGTCATCCGCGAAGTTCAGGCGCGGCTTGCCGTTGGGGCCGATGTTTTTGGGATCGGCGGCGTGGCAGGTGCTGCACTCCGTGCCCAGGTCGCCTTCCCACTGATGCATAATCTTGCGCACCTGCTCACCGCTCGTGTCCTTGGGCAGAACCTGCAGGTTGGTGGGCGGCGGAGGCGGCGGCCAGCGGTGCTGTTCCGCGGCTGGGGCGGCCGGTGCCGCTGGTTCCTGCGGCGGCTGGGCATAGCTGGTGACGGCGAAGGCGGCGAGCGACAGTACGCTGGCTGCTGCAAAGGCAGGAATCAGATTTTTCAAGCGAAGCGTTCCTCGGGGTTTGGGATGACCTCATCTTCAAAGACGTTCGAACGATTCAGAAAGATGACACAGCAGATGAAAATTTCCTCGGACCTGAGATGAACGGATGGTCATCTACAGCAAAGCGCAGCGGCCAATCGATTGCGTGCCGAATGCCGATGCGCGGGGTGATGAGCGGCGCCCCGACTTCAGTGCCATCGTCGCGCACCTGCAGCGCAGAGTCCGCATGGGTCATGTCGAGGCCGTTGTGGTGGATGCGCGTCAGGCCAAGCGCCTGCGTCAACCGGCCCGGCCCGCTGGTCAGAGCTCTGCGGGGCGCGCCGGGCTCAAGGCCGCGGTTCCGCTCCATCTGCCGCCAGCCGTGCACCGGCTCCAATGCGCGCAACAGCACGCAACCCGCAAGGCCATCGGGCTCGCAACTCACGTTCATGCAAAACGACCGCCCGTAGATCACATACACATAGGCGTGACCCGCAGGGCCGAAGAGGACTCGATTGCGCGGCGTCGGTCCGCGATACGAGTGGGCGGCGGGGTCAGGAGGATTGTGGTGCGGCCCAAGATAAGCCTCCGCCTCGACGATTCTGCCCGCCAGAATCCCCTTCCGTGTGCGATGGACCAGCAGCTTGCCCAGCAGGCGCGGAGCCACCCGGTCTGGCGCATCTTCAAAGAAAGCGCGCGGCAGCAGGCGGCCCGGCAGCCGGGCATCGGCGCGGCTTATTTGTGGCTCTTGTTCCATTCCTTCAGCCGTTCCAGCACCTCTTCCGCATGGCCGTCCGGGGTGACCTTTGGAAAGATGTGGATGAGTGTCCGGTCGGGACCGATCAAAAACGTGGTCCGCTCTATGCCCCAGACCTTCTTGCCATACATGTTCTTCTCTTTCATCACGCCAAACTGATTGCAGACTTTCTCGTCTACATCAGCAAGGAGTGTGTACGGGAGGTCGAACTTGGCGCGGAACTTGGCCTGGGCCTTCGGTGTGTCACGCGAGATACCCAGAACGACGGCTCCGGCAGCCTGAAGTTTTTTGAACGTGTCGCGAAAGCCGCAGGCTTCGATGGTGCAGCCGGGCGTGTCCGCACGGGGATAAAAGAACAGGATGACGGGTTTCCCAGAGTAGCTGGAGAGGCTGACCGTCTTGTCTTCATCGGTCTGAAGCGTAAAATCGGCAACTTTGACATTGAGTTCCATGGGGAAATACCTCGTATGGTAGATAGAGGGCCCGAAATGGCCGCTGAGATGCATTATTTCCGACTCAAGCATCGAATGTCATGGGGCGGAGGAGCGCGGATGGGGATGGGGCGAACTGTGGCAGGAGTTGCGGTCCTTCTGGGCGTCCTGCCTGCTCTGGCTCAGTATCTGGGGCAGGTGACGGAAAAGACGAAGGATGAGCCGGCCCTGCGCGCCGTGGCCGTGCTGGAGTGGACCGGCCCCGCCGGCAAACCGCATGCCAGCCGCCTGGTGCCCATCACCATCTATGACGGCGAGGCGCTGCAGGACGCAGGCATCTACCTCGCTCGCCCTGAGCCGCTGGCCATCTATGGCGGCGTGGAATACATCCTTGAGAAGGACGGACGCCATGTCGGGCTCTTTGACCTGCACAGCGCCGGACAGCAGGACGGAACGTGGCTCGGCTTTGGGAGCTGGAAGGCGATGCCGAAGCCCAAATCCGCATCCGATGCCAAGGTGGGCAAAATCGATGAGGACGACGAGTACAGCGACCGCCCCGTGCTGCACCGCAAGCACCACGGCGCCGACGCCAGCGGTAAAGATTCCGCCTCCTCCCCTGCCAGCAACGGTCCGCCAGTGGATCCCGATCGTCCCACGCTGCACAAGCCTGCGGATGAGAGCGCTTCAGCCAGTGCAGGCGGCGATGGCGGGGCAGCGTCGGACCCCGACAGGCCGAAGCTGAACAAGTCCCGGCCTCAGAAAGCCGCCGCCGATGTGGGGTCAGTGGAGTCGCTGCCTGACGTGACGGATCCTGACCGTCCGCGGCTCCTGCGTGGCAAGTACACAGCCGGTGGCCCGCCCGTGGCGCCCAGCCTCCTCGGCCTCCCTGCCGAGACGCAGCAGATGGTGGCCGTCTCTGATCCGCGCAACCGCCCCGAGCATCCCTGGGACTACAAGTGGGCCAATCCGGACGATCAGTCCAAGATGAAGGCTGACCTGGAGACAATCGCCCGCGCGGCGCTTGGCCTGAACACCCAGCCCGCTGCGGCTTCACCTGCAAAGGCCGCAAAGGCGAAGTCCACGCCGCACGGCAAAGCTGCGCCGCAGCCCCAGCAACCGGATGAGGAGGCCGCCTCACTCCACGACGAGCAGTTTCGCGTCTTTGAGCTTGCCTATGGTGCGGGTGCAACCATGGTGCTCACCGCTCACACAGACGGTCCGCTGATCCACCAGAAGTTTGTCACGCTCATCGGCCAGCCGGATCTCTACGGCAATGTAATCGTGCTGATGAAGAGTGTGACCGATGGCGCACATCTCGACGAGACGCCTCGCATGAAGCTGATTGACGCCGTGGATGTCCTTGGCGACAACCGCGGCGAGATTCTCTTTGAGCTGCGCAGCCTCTCGCAGCGCCAGTTTGCCCTCTATCGCGTGCTGCGTGGCAGCGCCGAGAAGCTGTTTGTGACCGGCGGCGCCGATGTGGGCATCGCCGCGGCAAACTGACCGGCCACGCAGGGTGCGGCATGCAGCGTGGGCCTTATCGCGCGGAATTTGCTTGCCGGAAATCGGGCCTCTTATACAATTAAAGGTGCAGGAGTGGGAATTTGAAGCCACTCTTCCAGGATTCATCGAAGAATGGCGTCAACCCTCACCGCACCAATCGCCTCGTCCGCTTCCGAGACAGAGACTGTAACTCCTTCACTTCAGACAGCGAATGGCCAATCCCGCGCGCATGCTGTTGCCGCGCGCGAGCAGATCCGCATGGGCCGTGCCGCCACAGTGGGCGAGGGGATCAACTGGCTGACCTTCACGGTCGTGGTCGTTTTTCATCTGGGAGCGCTCGGGGCGCTGTTCCTGTTCAGTTGGCAGCGAATGGCCGCCATGGCCGTGCTCTATGTGCTGGCGATTAACGTGGGCATCGGCATGTGTTACCACCGCCTGCTCACGCACCGCGGTTACCAGACGCCGAAGTGGGTCGAGTACCTGATGACGCTCTGCGCCACGCTGTCGCTCGAAGGCGGGCCGATCTTCTGGGTCTCCACGCACCGCGTGCATCACCAGCTCAGCGACCAGGACGGCGACCCGCACACGCCGCGCGAGGGCGCCTGGTGGGCGCACGCCGGGTGGGTGATGTTTGGCGAGGCCCTGCACGCGCAGACCGAGGTGCTCGCCAGCCGTTACGCCCCCGACCTTGGCCGCGACCGCTTCCATGTGTGGCTCAGCAAGTATCACTGGATTCCCATTACCGTCACCGGCCTGGCGCTGCTGGGTGTCGGCTGGTACCTTGGCGGCCCCGTCAACGCGCTTGGCATGGTGCTGTGGGGCGTCTTTCTGCGCGTGACCCTTGGCCTGCATGCCACGTGGCTGGTGAACTCCGCGACGCATCTGTGGGGCAGCCGGCGTTTTGAGACGCGCGACGACTCGCGCAACAGCTGGTGGGTGGCGCTGCTTACGGGCGGCGAGGGCTGGCACAACAATCACCACGCGCATCCCGTTTCCGCGCGTCATGGGCTTGCATGGTACGAGATTGACCCGAACTTCTGGGGTATCTGGCTGCTCTCCAAGGTTGGACTGGCTCGCAAGGTACAGGTTGCCAAGTTCGATCCCGCGAATCCCCGTCCAGCGGGACTTTGATTCCGCAGCCAGAAAGAGAACGAAAAAGGCCCCCGGAAGGGGGCCTTTGTCGCATCGGGACTCGGCGTTGCGGCTATTGTTGGAACTTACCGCGCAGCCAGAGAATCAGGAAAAAGGGAAGCGCAAGCACGAGAACAACGACGCCCGCGGGAAATCCGACATCGCGGTAGGTGTCCGCGTAATTCACCGCAT
>JAGWRX010000118.1 GCA_028876395.1 Acidobacteriota bacterium | reverse complement strand
TGAAGACCTTATCCCGCGCATGACTCCGCGCCCCAAGGCCCTCATCGTCAACTTCCCCTCCAACCCCACCACCGAGTGCGTCGAGCTTCCGTTCCTCGCCCGCCTTGTCGAGCTGGCCCGCGAGCACGGCTTCTATCTCATCCAGGACCTCGCTTACGCCGACATCGCCTTCGACGGCTACAAGCCTCCCAGCGTCATGCAGGTCCCCGGAGCCAAAGACGTCGCCGTCGAGTTCTTCACCCTCTCCAAGAGCTACAACATGCCCGGCTGGCGTGTCGGCTTCATGGTCGGCAATCCCGTCCTCGTCAACGCCCTCGCCCGCCTTAAGAGCTACTTCGATTACGGAACCTTCACGCCCATCCAGGTCGCGTCCATCCTCGCGCTGGAGGGGCCGCAGGAGTGCGTCACCGAAATCTGCGAGAACTACCGCCGCCGCCGCGACGTCCTCGTCGACGGACTCAACAAGGCCGGCTGGCCCGTCGCCTCGCCCAGGGCCACCATGTTCGTCTGGGCCAAGATCCCCGAGGCCTACTCGGCCCTTGGCTCTTTGGAGTTCTCCAAGCTGTTATTGACCGAAGCCAAAGTAGCCGTCTCCCCCGGCATCGGCTTCGGCGACTACGGCGACAACCACGTCCGCTTCTCCCTCATCGAGAACGAAGAACGAACAAGGCAAGCCCTCCGCGGCATCAAAGCCATGCTGGCGAAGGGGTAGAAACAGGGACCGGGGACAGAGCCGGTCTAAGTTCGTGCTTTCCCATGTCTCAGATTTGAGGCATGGGAAGGCACTCGGCAGCGGCCCCGAGATAGCCTATGCCTTGTATGTTTGGCGTATACTCCCGGCATCATGCAGATGAGGAAGACGAGGCAGATAATTTCTGGAGCCGGACTGCTAATGTTCACCGCTGCTCTCGCGCTTGCATCCACCCTTTGGACGCCATGGATTCAAATAAATTCAACGATCATTGTTCGCTGGATAGTGGGGATGGGGATCGGATCGACCACTTGCTTCCTATATTGGCTATTCACGAGGGAGGAGGCCGCCGAAGAGACTTACGCCTCATCACCCAACGTCGAACGGGAGGTAGATGTTCCATCCACCGCCAATGCCAGTTCATATGGAAACATCGTCAATATCTACCCACCCGGAACTGTTCCCGAGCACTCGCCCCTGCCTGTCGCGCCGCCGCCCCAAGACAACAGGGTTCCTGACCTTACGTTGAAGGTAGGGTGGGGGACAGTCAAGCAAGAGTTTGGGAAGTTTGAGTTTATTGAGACTGGTGGGAATCGAGCTTACATTGTCGAGGTTATTAACAATCCAGCCTCAACCCTGGGGGTGGCGTACCCCGCCCGCAGGATCGTCGCCCGAATCACGTTCAAGTGTGGCGGAAGGCACTTATTCATCGACCGAGCTTTTTGGGTAGGTAGAGAAGAAAATGAGATTGACCTCGAAGTTGGGAAGACTGCACAAGTGTTGGTGGGATTAGTAAACGGTACTCAGTGGACGCTATTTGAGAATCCAACCTCCACCCCCTTCAACCTGATGGACTGGGACGCCCAACATGAAGCGCCTATCACTCGCGAATTTCCTGACATGGGAGCCGAGCCGATAGTCATCGAAATTCACATCATCTCTGTGGCAAACCGGCATGAGAGTCGGACCCTCGTACATAAGCGCATCTTGGTTGAGATCGAAGGCGAGTCGGGCCTTAAACAAATCGAGACACGCTTTTTATAACGAGGCGGGTGGGTCACCTATCTTCTGACTCAAGCCGGGCGGGTGGCACACCCGTGAATTTTGGAAGTTGAGCATCAGAACGACCTCGGGTGCCCCATTCATGGCGTCCGCCCCAGCGGACGACATGGGTGGGAAAGCAACGAACCCATCCCAGCCTGTATCAACTCACCGCAGCAGGGCCCCGGGAAACCAAGTCCCTCCCGCCCGCAAAAAATCCTCACCCGTTTTGCAGATCATTTCCCGCAAATGTGCACAATAGAAATAGACAGTTCCACAAGCGCGGTCCATCACCGGGCCGGGCAGGTACCCCCCCCCTCCCCCTGTAAAAAATTTGCAGTTTTCCACCGCAGGCTTGCAGAAAATTACGCGCACCAACTGCGACCGTTTCCGTCCGCCATCTCAGCGAGCCAGCTTCATCGCATCGCCCGGCAAGCCGCCTCGAACTCCTGAAAGCTTCCCCAGTGCAGCGTGGCCGTCGCGTTGTCAATCAGCATCCCGGACTTGAACGGAATCCCTTGTTCGCCCGGCCGGTCCATCACCAGATCCTTCCCGTGCCACGTCCCCGCCACGTCAAAAAAGCCGCGGTACGGATAGTTGATCGTGAAGGCCTTCTTCCACTCCAGCAGCCTGAAGTCGAACAGGCTGT
Source organism: Acidobacteriota bacterium (assembly GCA_028876395.1). Classification (GTDB taxonomy): domain Bacteria; phylum Acidobacteriota; class Terriglobia; order Terriglobales; family Acidobacteriaceae; genus Telmatobacter. The sequence continues at coordinate 19,673 of JAGWRX010000118.1, read as the reverse complement.
TGTCGGAGCTCGTGTAGCCGCCGTACATCGTGCCGCTCAGTTTCATCAGCTCCGTCGTGCCCGGCGCAATGCACAGCCAGCCCTGGCCCTGCAGGTCCGCGCTCACCCGCTTGCCTTCGCGGTGGGTCACGACGTGCCCGCGCTGCGGCCGCCCCGGAGAGAAGTAGAGGTACAGCGGATACGTCTTGCCGTTCTTGGCCGTCACCGTGCCCCATCCGTGCCAATACAGCAGCGGCGTCGAGCGCCCGCCAATGTGCAGCGCCCACGGATTCATCACCACAATCACGGCCCACACAAACGCCGCCCCTGCAACTGCCAGCAGCAACAGCTTCGTCAGGCACCCGGTCAACCATCGCATCCGCCGAGTATATCCCGCAAATTCATCTCCCGCCATGCAGAAAAATTGAATCCGGCGGGTAACCCCGCGCGGGTTCGGGCCGTGCACTGAGGCGCGCACAGGGGGATTTCTCCCCCTGTGCCCTAACAGTGATTACTGTTTGAAAGGAGTCACGTAAACTCCGGCATTGCTTAGGGTGGTCGTCTCATTCAGCATGCTCGATGTAACAACAAGCCAATCGCCGCGCAGGCCGTCGCGTTCCATGCCCACAGTTACGATGGAGGAGCCTTCCGGTGCTGCCGCAGGATCGATTTCCTGGCCGGGCATGTAGGTGTCAAGCACGGTCAGAATTGGTGCCGCATCGGGCCCTTGGGCCAGATAGATTCCGTCGACGGAACCAATCATGGCTTTGAAGGTCATCGCAAAGGCATCACCGTCCTGCCCTGCAACAGCGATGAACGAAGAGGAGCGCCAGCGAGGCGGCTCCGCCTCGCCTCCTTCGTCGGTTTGACCCGCAACTGGCGGCCGGCCCGAGAAGACCCAGTACACGAAGTCGTCAAACTCTCCAGGAGTCTTGGCAACCGGGATAAGAGTCCCCTCCTCGCGGTCGTAAACAAAGATTCCCTGATTCACAGGAATCTTCGCCTTATAGCCATTGGGATACATCGCGTTGCAGGCGGCGATCACGTCCTTGTTGCCATCCGTCGCGCACTGCAGAACGCGCAATTTTGTATTGGCTCCCCATGCTCCCCAGAAGGCAACGTAGCGTCCGTCAAAGGAAAGCCCTTCGCCCAGACGATTGAACGTGACGCCGTCCCGCTCTCCGGGTACCTGCGATCCGATGCCGACAAGGGTTGTGAGCGTCGGCGACTGCGCGAGTGGAGCCTCGTAGACACCGCCCATGCTGGGATTGTCTTCATTGTCGAGCCCCACAAACACCGCCGTTCCACTGGCAGCGCTGGGGGGCGCCGTAGAGCCAAAGACCACCGCGCCGCCTTCCGGCTGGTTCGGGATCAGCGTGTCGGAGTTTGCAATCAACTCCACCGGCGCCTCGGGGTCTGTGCTTGCAAGGTCGCGGTAGAAGACGCCAGTCTTACCGAGGGTACCCTCCGTGTAGTTTCCCTTGAAGACCACTGTGGAATTGCTCGTAACTGCCGGTGAGCCCGGGAACTGGTCAAAGCGCGTAAGGGTCGTTGTGCCCGGCACCTGGAAGTATTCATAGCCCGGAACTATCCCAAGCAGGCTTACGCCCGTCGCAAGCGGCCCAGCGGGATTCGAAAAGATTCCCGTGGTGCCGATGCGAGTGTCTGACCCATCCGAAAGGGTATATGAATAGACCGGCTGGGACTGACCGCGGAATGCCACGGTAGCTGAGTTCATATCAATCCGCGGGAATGACGGGAACTGGATGAAGGTGGCATCGAGATTGTTGGGAGCAGGGACTGCCGTGCTGTTATCGGTAATCATCGCGATGGGTTGACCGCCGTTCATATCGCGGACGTAGATTCCGACCGTAGGCCCTGAATCAGCGATCTCGACCGTAGACCCTGACCCACTCTTGCTTTGGCCCTTGAAAACCACCAGGCCGCTCTGGTTCACCGAAGGCTGATTGTAGCTGTTGAACTTACGCGCCTCGTGTCCGGGAATGGGCGTTTGGTTGTTGACGACGGTTTGCCAGGCCGTGACAGCCTTTCCGCGCACCATCAGCATGACAACGTTGGATGGACCACCGCCCGGCTCCGGATTTGTCACGCTGATCGGAACGGAGCCCGGATTTTCAAGAAAAGACCCGGGTATCTCCACACCAATTGCTTCTGGCAGCACAGACGATGGATCGATCTGCTCAATCCCGCCTGCCCCCACGTTGACCTTCACGCCGTCAACAAAGCCCGAGCCGAGAATGGTGACTTTCTTCGGCAGACCGCTGACCGTAAGGCTTGACGGTGTGATTGCCGATATCGCGGGAACTGGATTCACCACATAGAAGGTGAGTGCGTTTGTCGCCCCACCCTTTGTGTCCAGATTGACCACATTGACGCTGACAAGGCGCGCTGTGGCGAGTTCACTGGCTGGCACCCCGGCACGAATCGTCTTCGTATCAACATAGGTTGTTGCTAGCTGAGTGCTGCCGAACATGACTTGCGCGCTGCGCTTGAATGAGGTTCCGGTAAGGGTGAGAACAAACTCGCCTGACCCGACCACGGCTTGCGTGGGGCTAAGAGCGGTCAGCGTGTACTTGGTTGTGGTCGGTGCTGTGGTCAGTTCAGACCCCGCCACGGGATAGCAGACGAGGACAATTGTAAAAAAAGCAAAAAGCTTGACGAGCATTCTCATTCCAACCCTCCTGAGGTCCATTCCGGCTTCTCTGCCGGCAAGCAAAGAAACTTCCACCTATCTGCGCATTGGATGTGCATGCCTTTTCGGAAATTACTTTGCAGCCAGACCATTGCAATTGGACGGCCATATTCTTTTCGGGATGTAAGCTACTGCAATGGCGCAACCTCAAGTGAGTTACTCCAATAGCAGGGGACTTGCGTCGTCCGAATCTTTTTACGACAAGTCAAAGCATTAGGACATCTCGGGTCCCTTCCAACCTCATTGCCGTTGGCAGGCGGCCCGCGTCGCAGGATGCGTTCATCTCCACTGAGCCCGGGCACCCAGGCCTCGCCTCTGAGACCTGGGAAACAACACACCTCGGCTTCCCGGTTCACGCGATCTCCGCTCCGCGAGCCCCATCTCCGCAAAATTTTCAAATGAATGCACCAGCAATGGTGATATCCACAGTTAAATCCATTTTTTGCACTTGCTTCCACAGACTGCCCCGGCGCAGAGTCTATTGCAGTTGGTGAGCCTGTAGGGAATTGGAAACGACGTTTCCGGCCCGGCGGGGAGATGCAACCTTCGAGGGAAATCAGACATTGCCCTCGGCCTTTGCGAAGATCGAGCACGAGAGGGACGACGAAAAGTCAACTGCGGCCCAGCCGTAACTGGCGATTCGATGAAACTCAAAGGCGAGATTGACGGTCAGCCGGGAAGCAGAGTCTGGCGGAATCCGAAGCGGCATCGACAGCCAGGCAGGAAGATGCAGGATTCGATAGCAGTCAGCAGTGAACGGACGGTTCGCCGTATGTTCAAGGACTGATGGAACTCGATGAAGCATCCCCGGCCCTCGCAGGACGATGCAAAGTTCGGTGGACGCTGACGCTGCGCCCCCGGCCCTTGCGGAGATGGAACGGAAGAACGAAACCGGAGAATCAACTGCGGCTGGGTCGCAGATGAGAATTCGGCGGAATTCAGAAGTTCAGTCGCCGGTCAGCCGGAGGAAACAACGTAAGCCAAGCTGAAGATTCATCGTCAGGCATCGCTGGATGGTGTTGGATCCGATGATCTATGAGAGCACCCGGAGAGCGCCAGAGGCCGCAAGGTCTCTGGCGTTTTCGTTTGTGGTGGGCTGCCCTGCTTTCTTTACGCAAAGAGCGAAGACGATAGCAGAAGAAGAACCGGCAATTGCTTCATGGGAATCCTCGCGCCCATAGTAGGGGGCCGCATTGAAGTTAAGCAACGTGCAATGGTGCTGAGAGCGCGCGAAGCCACATTTCCGCAAAATCGGCAAGATTTCTGCGTGAATGCACTATGTATGGTGAAATCCACAGATTTTACTGATTTTTGCACTTGCTTCCACAGTTCGTTCAGGCGCAGAGTCTCATGCAGTTGGTGAGCCTGTAGGGAGTTGGAAATGACATTTCCAGCCTGACGGGAGATGCAGTACCCGATGAAGATCGGAGATTCGTCACCGGCCTTTGCGAAGATCGAGCACGAGAGGGACGACGAAGAGTCAACTGCGGCCCAGCCGCAACTGGCGATTCGATGAAACTCAGAGGCGAGATTAACGGTCAGCCGGAGCACAGGATTCGATGGAAGTCGGAGAGGCATCTGCAGTCAGGCAGGAAGATGCAGAATTCGGTGGAAGTCGGAAGCGGATTCAAGGCGCAAGCCGGCGATTCGAGTTTCGATTGAATCCGGAGACTCATCCCCGGCCCTCGCAGGACGATGCAAAGTTCGGTGGACGTAGAAGCAGCGCCGCCGGCCCTTGCGGAGATGGAACCGAAGCACGAAACCGGAGAATCAACTGCGGCTGGGAAGCAGAAGAGGATGCGGCAGAGAGCAGAGGCGAAGTCGACGGTCAGCCGGCAGCAGCAGCATCGAGGGAAACTGAAGATTCATCGTCAGGCATCGCTGGATCGTGTCAGATTCGATGAGCTATGAGAGCACCCGGAAAGCGCCAGGGGCCGCAAGGCTTCTGGCGTTTTCGCTTTGCGCTTTAAATGCTGGGTGCCACCGGTCAAGCCCTGCGGGTTCCTCATTCAAAAAATCAGCACCGCAGCCACAAGCAGCACAGAAGCGACCCCGACGAGCACAAGGTTCATGTCGAGTTCCACCGCGCGGCTGCGCAGAGGGATGCGAACCGGCGCGATCCCGTTGGGATCGTGCAGCGTGCCCGCGTAGAGCCGCCGCGCGAAGAGGGCGAACAGAAAGCCGGCGAGCGGGAGAGCGGTGAAGAGTGCGGCCAGATAGAAGCGCTGGCTCACTCCGGGCCCGGCCCACCAGAGGAGCGCGACCACGGCCGCTGAACCCAGCGCCTGGGTGAACGTCTGCCATACGACGTGAAAACGCGCATGGCCCGGCCACAGCGGATGGGTGGCGTGGGTGCGGTTCAGGTCAATGAAGAGAGGCGCCGCGCCCTGGCCGGCGGCAAGAGCGGTCACAATGGTCCGGGCGAGCAGAGGTGCAAGCATCTCCGGCAGTGTACGCCACGCTCGGTGCCCAATAAGTAAGTACCTGTTGTACAGAAGTAATCTGCGCAGGAAAGAAAGGGCTTTCCTTCTCTTCGGGGTTGGCTTTATGCTTAGCTACTCGTTCCATTTCCAGGAGGCAAGTTTTGAGAATTTCCCGCGCATTTCCACTCGCATTCGCGTGCTTTGCTGTCGCCGTCACACCTGGTCTGGCACAAAACACCCGCGCCGGACAGAACTCAAACGCAGTTGTCGTGGTACCCGATTCGACGGTGGAGCACGCGGCAGACATTGGCTTCCGCGCGCATACCAACCACCTGATTCTGGTTCACCCCAACGCCGCGCCCAATGCAACTTCCAGCCCGAGCGGCAACACGCCGGCCACCATTTATCCCGTCTACCTGGGCGTAAGCTATCCGTCGCTGGCGGGCAGCCAGACCATCGCGATTGTTGATGCCTACGATTACCCGACCGCCGAGAATGACCTGAACGTCTTCTCCTCGCAATTTGGCCTGCCCTCCTGCACGACCGCCAATGGCTGCTTCAAGGTTGTGTATGCCAACGGCAAGAAGCCCAGGGGCAACTGCGGCTGGAACCAGGAAGCCGCTCTCGACATCGAGTGGGCGCATGCCATGGCGCCCACCGCAAAGATCGTCCTTGTAGAGGCTGCCTCCAGCAGCTTCTCCAATCTGTTTGCGGGGGTCCAGGCGGCTACACAGCAGGTGACCAGCAGCGGAGGCAAGGGCGAGGTCTCCATGAGCTGGGGCGGCAGCGAGTTTTCAAGCGAAGCCAGTTATGACAGCTACTTCCAGAACACGGGCGTCGTGTACTTCGGCTCGAGCGGAGACACCGGAGGGAAGACGATCTATCCCAGCGCCTCGCCGTACGTGGTCGCGGCCGGCGGCACGTCTCTGAACCGCGACGCAAACGGCAACTTCGTGAGTGAAACCGGCTGGAGCGGCAGTGGCGGCGGCCCGTCCCAGTACGAAGGGCAGTTGTCCTATCAGTTTGGAATTCCCGGCGTGAGCGCGACGCAGCGCTCCATTCCAGACGTTTCCTTCGACGCGGACCCAAATACGGGCGTAGCTGTTTATGATTCGACCAGTTGCCAGGGATTGGTCGGCTGGCTCGTGTTTGGCGGAACCAGCGTGTCGTCCCCATCGCTGGCCGGCATTGTGAACCGCGCGGCGTCGTTTTCCACCAACTCCGTGACTGAGCTTACCGACATGTACACGAACTACACCAACACGAACGACTTTTACGACGTCACTTCCGGCACGGCGGGCAGCTATACCGCCGGTCCCGGATGGGATTTCGTGACCGGCATCGGCTCTTCCCGCGGCACCGGCGGCAAATAGAAGCGCAGCAGCCTGTCCCTGCATTAGATAGCCGGAGTCTGACGCAATGCCATGCGTTGGTAGCGCGCCAGTTGTTCAGCAGCAAAGCAATGCCCCAGGTCTCGCCGATGAGACCTGGGGCATTGTTATTTGATCGTTCCGGCAGCAACCCGCCAAGCCCGGTCACCTGTTCAAAATCCAAACCGGGGCGGCCGATACCCGGCGCCGGGCCTTAGTGCATGGCCGACGAACCCGCTCCCTGGCCGGGGCGATTCTTATTCAGCAGGAAGGCCAGCACGATTAGGCCCGTCGACATCCACGACAGCTCCATGTAGACATCCTGATAACCCTGCATCTGGGCCTGCATGTTGAGCTGGTTGTAGATGGAGGCCATGGCCATGCTCTTGCCGTTGGCCGTGCCGAACTGGCTGCCCAGGAAGCCGGTGAGCGCCTGTGTCTGCTGCTGAAAGGCGATGGAGGCAGACTGCATGGAACTTTGCAGGTGCGCCTGGTGCCACATGGCCCGGCTCGTCACCTGCGCGTTGGTGATGGCGATCAGGATACTGCCGCCGATGTTGCGCACGAAGTTGATGAGGCCCGCCACCTGGTTGCTCTCCTCCTTCGGCATGCCCACATACGCGGCATTGGTGATGGAGATGAAGCAGAATGGCAGCGGCAGCATCTGAATCACGCGCAGCCACGACGCCTGTGCAAAGGTCATCTGCAGGTTGGTCACCTCCGCCGCGTAGCGGAAGGTCAGCACCAGCATGGTGAAGCCAATCAGAGTGAGCGTCCGCGCGGAGACCTTGCCGGTTGCGTATCCGGCAAACGGCATCACAAAGACCAGCGTGATGCCGCCCGCGGTCAGCGCAAGCCCCGCGGTGGTGGCGTTATAGCCCAGCAGCTCCTGCATGAACTGCGGCTGCAGCACGGTGTTCGCGTTGAGCACGCCGCCCACCAGCATCATCAGGAAGCAACAGATGGCAAAGTTCCTGAACCGGAACAGCTTCAAGTTGATCAGTGGGTTCTTGTGGCGCCACTCCCACACCGCCAGGCCAATGAGGCCGCCGATAAAGAGCACCGCGAACACGCGGATAAGTCCGGAGGCAAACCAGTCATTCTCTTCGCCCTTGTCGAGCATCATCTGCAGCCCGCCCATCGAGAGCGTCAGGAAGGCCAGGCCCATGTAGTCCATGTTGCGCAGCTTGGAGAGGTCGGCCTTGATCCACGGAGGATCCTCCACCAGCCGGCTTACCAGGATGTAGGCCAGTATGCCCACCGGAATATTGATGAAGAAAATCCAGCGCCATGAGAAGTTATCCGTGATCCAGCCGCCCAGCGTGGGGCCGATGGAGGGCGCCAGCACGGCAACAAGTCCGTAGAGCGCAAAGGCCTGCCCGCGCTTGTGCGGCTCAAAGGAATCGGCCATGATGGCCTGCGCCATCGGTTGCATGCCGCCTCCGCCCGCGCCCTGAATCACGCGGAAGACGATCAGCAGCGGCAGAGAAGGTGCAATGCCGCACAGAAGGCTGGCGATCGTAAAGATCGTAATGCACAAAACAAAGAAGTTGCGCCTGCCCATCAGGCTGGAAGCCCACCCGCCCAGCGGCAGCACGATGGCGTTCGACACCAGGTAGCTGGTCAGCACCCATGTGCCCTGGTCGGTGCTGGCGCCCAGTGTGCCGGCGATATGCGGCAGGGCCACGTTGGCAATCGAGGTGTCCAGCACCTCCATGAAAGCCGCCAGCGCCACCGTCATGGCGATCAGCCATGGGTTCACCCTGGGCTTCCAGTTGGCGTGCAGGTCGGCGTTCGGATTACTCACCGTTTTCGCCTCACCTCTGGCTCCAGCCGGGGATAGGGATTGCGTATCGGCCAAAAACTGCTCCTTCAATCTTTCTTATGGGCTTCTTTTTCTGTGCGGGGATGTGCGGCTCGATGCATCAGGGCATCCGCACCCGGCTTCAATTCTTTTCTGGCAGTGTGTCATGAAACCGGCATACCTGATTTTAGATTCTTCACCCCACCGCCGGGGTTCATGGATTCTGGCCTCGTCTCACGCGGCCGGGACGGGCTGCACCGCTGCCGCCCGGGGCGCTCGCCAGCCGTAGAGGGCGATGCTGAGCGCCACCAGCTGCATGGCGGCGATGAAGGCGACGCACGCTGGCCATTTGCCCAGCGCCCAGAAGGCTCCCGGCACCACGCCCGCCGCCGTGCCGCCCAGGTAGTAGCACGTCAGGTAGATGCCCGCGGCCGTCACGCGCGCCTCCGGCGGCGACGCTACGCGCAGATGGCTCTGCGTCGCCGTCTGCGCAATAAACACGCCGCTCGACAGCATGGCCAGCCCCAGAATCACCACCGGCAGTGACGGCGCGAGCGTGAGCAGCACGCCCGCGATGGAGCAGCAGATGGCTCCGCCTATCCCCGCGCGCAGGCCCACGCGCGTGATAAGGTAGCCCGCCGCCGGGGTTACCACCAGGCCAACAAGGTAGACGAAAAACAGCGAGCTCAGCGCGGTGATGGAGAGCAGAAACGGCGCCGCGCTCAGGTGAAAAGTAATCCAGGTAAACACGCCCACCAGCGAAAACAGCACGTTGAATCCTACGGCAAAGGTCGCCACCAGGCGGCGGCTGCGGAACAGTCCCCGTACCTGCTGAAGGAATGCAGGCAACCCCCCAGCTCTGTGCTGCGCGACGGGGCGCCGGCGTCCGTGGGGCAGCCACGCCGCCACAGCCGCGGCCCCGGCGAGCGATGCCGCGCCCAGCGCCAGAAAGCTCACGCGCCAGCTGAACCAGTCCGCCAGAATGCCCGCGGAGATCCGGCCAAGGAAGCCGCCCAGCGCCGTTCCGCTCACATAGAAGCTCATGATCAGCGCCACGCGCTCCGGCGGCCACTCCTCGCCGATGTAGGTGACGACGACGGCGACGATGCCCGGTACCGTGACGCCCTGAAGAAAGCGCCAGAAAACCAATTGCATCAGCGAGGTGGACGTAGCCGCCAGCAGCGTGGGTGCCGTGATGCCAATGAGCGAGGCGACGATGACGCGCTTGCGCGGCAGCCGCTCCGTGAGCGCGCCAAAGATGGGCGCGGAGATGGCAACGCCCAGCGTCGTGGCGGAAACCGTCATGCCCACCGCCGTTTTGGACGCATGAAAGAGTTGCGCCAGCATGGGCAGCAGAGGCTGTGTGCAGTAGACCTCAAGGAAGGCGCACACGCCGCACAGCGCGACCGCTGCTGCGGCCAAGGGACTGGGCGACGGGCGTGGCTGCGAAGGGGTCTCCAAAAAACAGAATACCGGATTGCCGGTTTCGAAGAGAGTTTACGCGAATCCAACGGCGGACCGTTTGAGCCCTGCCAGAGGTCGATACTGCCTCTGGCAGGGCTTTCAATTCAGTGCGCTTCAGCAGACTTTGCCATCTGCTCGTGCATCTGTGCGAGCTCCTGCATCTTTGCGGCAGCGTCTTTGAACGTCTGCGCAAAATATTCGCAATGACCAACTGTGCCAGTCGCCCACTTGGAGGAACTGGTGAATGGATTCTTCTTGTACTGCTCGGCCATTTGCGCGTGCTCCTTTGACTGAGCAAGGTAGTCCTGCGCCTTCGCCTCGTAATACTGGGCAAGGCGCATGTGTTCGGCAGGCGTTTTCGCCGTGGCAATCAGGGAAAGCAGTTGCTGTTTGTTGAGTTTCTCTGCCGGGTGACGCTGCGCTGTTGGAACCTGTCCGAAAGCCGCGATGGCCAGAACAATTGTGAGAGAAAGAAAACCCAGAGTGCGCTTCATGGAAATCTCCTTGTGCGAGTCAAACGTGCGTCGAATGGTGAGCCTCGAGGCCGTTCTGGCCTTGACGGCTGCTTCATTGCTTTGTCGCGAGGAGAGATCTAGATGCGGAAGGCGTGAAGCAGTAGATATCTGTCAGGCTCAGAACGCAGAGCATGAACGTGAGGCGGAGATGTCGGGGCCTGCGCCAATTGAGCAAACAACGGAATGATCTGCGAAACCAGCGGCGCATGTCCGGTCGCGTAATCTGTTGGAGCGAAAAATCGAAGCGTCGCTTGAGAAGAAGAAATGGAGCATCCTTGCTGCCCGCAAGGGGATTCAGAGGGACTTCTCAGCAGGGATGTCCTGCAGCCTGCAACCATTTGGTGAGCAGGGGCATCGTTCATATGCATGCAGCAGTCGGCGTCGCAACCGTTGCCCGTACCATGCGCGCGAGCGCACGATTCTTCCGCGAAAACCGGTTGCATCGTGAAAAGCAATGCGGCAGTTAGGGCGGCGGCTTTGATAGATCGCTTCACGGAATCCCGTGTAAGTATGACTGGCCAGGTCGCTGAATACTGTGACCCGCGTCACGAGTTGAGAAGTGATTCAAATCACAGATCGCATGGCGCAAAGGTGCGAGAAAAGAAGTACCTGAGCAGACAGGCATGGAGTATCCTGAGGCATCCCGTGGGAAAAGCTCACGGAGTGTTCGCCCCGATTCCATGTTCCACTTGCTTCTCCGGGAGGGCAACATGGTTACACAAAAGACTCAATCGATCGGGCGCCGTTCGGCGCTGAACTTTGCAGGCGCCTGTCTCGCCACGGTTTTGGCCGTCGCCTTGAGCGCCTGTAGCAGCAGCAGCGGAACAAGCACCGGCACCACTCCCCCGCCCACGGCTACCACCCCGGTCCAGGTGAACATGGGCGACTCGCCTTCCGACTCGCTCGTTGCCTTTTCCATGACCATCAATTCGATGTCGCTCACGCGGAGCAACGGGGTGGTGGGCGTCATTTCCACGCCGATGCCGATAGAAATGATGCACCTGATGGGCACCATGCAGCCAATTGCGATGATTCCAGCTCCGCAGGGTACCTACACCGGCGCAACGATCTCGATTGGCTCGGTCAACGTGATGTACATGGACCCGACATTTGGCGTGCCCGTGCAGGCGACAATCCCCGGCCCGATCAATGTGAGCGTGGGCTTCGGCAGTCCGGTCACGGTGGGTTCAACGCCCGTGGCCGTCGGATTTGACCTCGACCTGGCAAAATCCGTCACGATGACTGCGGCCGGCGCCTTCAGCATGGCTCCCGTCTTCAATGTCACCGCGGGCGCGCAGGGCTCCGGAAACCCCATGGACCCGTCCGATGGCGGCATCGATGGGCTGATGGGAATGGTCTCAGGCGTCTCGGGCAGCTCCTTTACGATGGCCTCCATGCAGGCGGCCCAGGGCTTTACCTTTGCCACCAACTCCTCCACCGTGTTTGACGGCACGAGCATGGGCACAATGGCCGGCGGCGTGCTGCTTCTCGTGGACGCCACCCTGCAGTCCGACGGCACTCTCCTTGCGACCAGGGTGCGGTCGATGATGGGCGCGGGCGGCGTGATGGGCGGCGGCATCATCACTGCATTGAATGGACAGCCTCCAACCTCGCTGACCATGGTCATGCAGAACGGCGCGGGCATGGGCATGATGTCGTCGATGTTTGCCGGCGAAGTCACCGTTGATCTGGCGGCCGGCACGTCCTATGAGATTGACGACGACAATGTGGACATGACCGGCCTTCCCTTCACGCCGGTCTTCGACGCCAGCCACATCTACGCGGGGCAGAGCGTCATGCCGGCCAGCGTCAGCGGCATGATGAGCGGCGGCATGATGGGCTTGACGGCAGGCACCATGACCGCGTCCAGCATCGAGCTGGAACCGCAGGGACTCAGCGGAACCGTCTCGCTGGGGATAGGCAGCGGAACACAGACCAGTTTCACTTTGACGCTGCCCGCCGGGTGCGCCTTCACCACGCTCACGGGAGCAACCAGCGTGACGGTCTATCAGCAGCCGCAGACCGTGGTCGTCAGCGGATCATCCATCACAAGCGGCTCCACCCTCCATGTTTTCGGCTTGCTGTTCCAGGATGCAGGGCAGTGGAAGATGGTGGCGGCCCGCATGGGAACGAACTAGGGCTTCCATCACTTCGAGCATCGATGCCCGGCGGCCTTGTCAGCCGCGCGATGCCCTTCTATAAGTAAGAAGGGCATCGCGCCTGACCTCTGCGCGAAGCAGTAATGCAACGCCGCCCGCGGACTCTCACCGCACAAGGAGCACCATGATGAATCGAAGAGGCTTTTTCGCAGCTCTGCCCGCGCTTGCCGCCACTGCCACAGCCTTCGCCGTGCCCGATCCGAAAACCACGATGGGCTCAGAGGTATTCGACTGGAATTCCATCCCCGAGAAGACCACCAGCTACGGCAAAGTGCGCTCATTCTTCAACTCGCCAACGGCCACGCTTGAAAATCTGGAGCTTCACGTCACCACGCTCAATCCGGGCAAAGCGCCGCATCCTCCGCATCGCCATCCCAACGAGGAGATGCTGATCATTCAGCAGGGCATGGTCGAGGCTTTGCAAAACGGCGATTGGAAGTCAGTCGGTCCCGGCTCGGTGATTTTCAACGCATCCAACCAACTGCACGGCGTCAGAAACAACAGCGCCGCGCCCGCGGTCTATCACGTCATCAACTGGAAGACCGCCGCCACGCCGGCTCGTTGAAGAGCGTCTATTCGTCACCCAGCTCGTAGGGAATGCCGAAACGCCCGATCTGAATCAGCGCCTTGTCGCTCGGCGGCCAGATGCGCAGGCTCTCCACGCGGGTGTGTGCTTTGATCAGATGCGCATCCGTGGTGCCCACCAGTTCCCCGGTGGTCGCCACGTGGAAGTGCACCTTCAGGTCGTCTCCATCCCGCACCCAGCCAAAAACGTAGTTGCCCGGCTTCAGCGCAATGCCCCCGATGCGTACCGGCGCCTGCACCATCAGGTAGTGCGAGTACTTGCCGTCCGCCGAGTAGCCTGCTGTGATCAGCACCACGCCCGCGATAAACCGCCCGTGGCCGTTCACGATGCCGCTTGCCGTGCGCATCTCCGTCTCAATGTGCTCCTTCTCCACCGGAGCGCGCGCCGGCAGCAGCGATGCCAGTTCGCTATCCGTGGCCTGCCGCCACGTCGCTTTTTCAGCCTGCGCCGGCGGCGTCAGCAGCGATAAAAAAAGTGCGCAAAGAATGATCTTCTTCATGGCTTGGGTTTCCTGAGGGATTCGAGCGGAACAATGCCGCGTTGAATGGCCGCCGTGGCTGCCTGGGTGCGATCCGTCACGCCCAGCTTGCCCAGCAGGCTGTTGATGTGCGTCTTGACCGTGGCCTCTGAGATGTCCAGTTCGGTGGCAATCTCCTTGTTGCTCTTGCCGTGCACAATCTGCTCCAGCACGTCGAACTCGCGCGGCGTCAGCTCCTCGGTGCCCATGCGCTCGGCCAGCCTCTGCGCAATCGCCGGGGGTATATGCGACTTGCCAGCATGCACCGCGCGAATGGTCGCGATCAGCTCGTCGCTCGTCATGCCCTTCAGCAGATATGCCCGCGCCCCCGCCTGCAATGCGCGATAGATATCCTCGTCGCCGTCGTAGGTGGTCAGCACGATGAAGCGCGCATTCGGCGATTCCATGCGGAGGCGCTGAATCACATCCACGCCGCCCATGCGCGGAAGGCGCAGGTCAATCAGCGTGATGTTCGGCTGGTGTTTGCGGAACTGCGTAATGGCTTCCACGCCATCGGCGGCTTCGCCCACCACCTCAATTCCCTCCACCACATTCAGCAGCGCCACCAGCCCCTGGCGCACCACGTGGTGGTCTTCCACCACCAGCACGCGAATCGTTTCCTGTCCCACGGCTACTCCTTATACCTCTTTGGGTTTGGGCGCCGGCGCGCGCAGGCGCACTGTCGTTCCGCCCTCCGGCGCGCTCGTCACTTCAAGCGTGCCGCCAATCATCGCCGCCCGCTCGCGCATTCCGGTCAGCCCAAAGTGCCCCGGCGGCGAGACAGCTTCCTCGCCCGATGCAAAGCCGCGTCCGTCGTCCCTCACCTCCAGCGCGACCTCCGCTTGACCATACTCCAGCTGCACCCACAGGTGCTTTGCGCCCGCGTGCTTCTTTACATTATGGATGGCCTCCTCGGCCACGCGCTGAAATTCGCGCTCTGTGCCCGGCGGCAGCGGACGATAAGCGCCATAAATGCTGAAGCCTGCCTCCACGCCGTGGCCTCCGGCCTGCTCCGTCACGCGCCGCAGTCTCACCGGCAGCGTCTTCTCGCCGGAGTCCTGCGAGCGCAGCGCCCATATCGACTGCCGCGCGTCCGCCAGCCCTTCCCTCACATACCCGCGCGTCGTGTCCAGATGCTTCGCCGCAGCGTCCACCTTCTTGTGGCGCAACAGTTCCGACAGCACCTCCAACTGCACGCTGATGCCCACATACCCCTGCGCCAGCGTGTCGTGGATCTCGCGCGCAATGCGGTTGCGCTCGCCCAGCACCGCGCTGAACTCGCGCTCGGCGCGCCGCAGCCGCTCCCGGAGCAGCAGCACGATCAGCCCCGCGCCCGCCGCTGCCAGCAGAATGTAAAACCACACCGTCTGGTAGAAATGCGGCCGCAACTCAAACCTGAGCGCCGCGCCCTGCGTGTTCCACAGTCCGTCATTGTTGGCTGCGTTCACGCGAAACGTATACTGCCCCGGAGGAATGTTGGTGTAGTACGCGGTGCGACGCGCGCCCGCCTCCGTCCAACCCTTGTCAAAGCCCTCGAGCATGTAGCGGTAGCGCACCTTTTGCGGCGCGGTAAAGCTCAGCCCCGCGTAATCAAACTCAAAGTGCACATGCCCGGCCAGAACCTTCAACCAGGGATCTGCCCCGCGCAGCGGTTGGTCCACGTCGTCCACGGCAAAGCGCTCCACAGCCACCGGCGGAGGAATCGTGTTGATGGGGAAATGCGCGGGGTCCACCTCCACCAGCGCCTTGGGCGTCGCAAACCACAGCCGCCCGTCGCGCGAGCGCCACGCCGAGGGGTGGCTGTTCGTCGCCGTCTCCCGGCTGCGCAGCCCGTCGGCCGGGCCGAACGCAATCCAGTGCGAGCAGTCCGCCGTCATCGTGCAGTCGCATCGCGCAATCCCGTCATCGGTGGCAAACCACAAGTGGCTGCTGCCGTCGTCAAGAATGGCGTGAATCGACGCCTGATTCACGTTCCTGTCCTGTGAAGCGGAAAACTTCGTGCCATCCCAAAGGTTCCAGCCGTGGTCCTGCGTTCCAATCAGCAGCACCCCATTGCCGCGGGGCAGCAGGGAAGTGATGACGTTGCTCGAAAGTCCGTTGGCCGTTGTGAAATTCGTGATGTTGCCGCCGGCAATCCGCGACAGCCCGGCCAGCGTGGCCACCCAGAGATTGCCGCGCGAGTCGCGCGCCATCGCGCCCACCAGGTCGCTGCCCAGTCCCGTCGCCTGCGTATATGTCCGCATCTGCGAGCCCGCCGGGGCCTTGGTCCATTGCGTCAGCCCGCGCCGAGTGCCCACCCACAGCGTCCCATCCGCATCCACCAGCAGCGACCGCACAAAGTCGTCGGGCAGCCCGTCGGCCGAGGTATACGAGTCCACCCGTCCCTGGTGAATGCGGCTCAGACCATCCGGCGTGCCCACCCAAAGGTCGCCGTCCTGCCCCGCCGCAAGCGACAGAATCACGTCGCTCAGCAGCCCGTCGCGCACGGTGTAGATTTTTGTGCTCCATGTGCCGTCGGCCGTTCGATGCATGGCGTTCAGCCCGCTGCCGCTGGTGCCCACCCACAGCGTGCCTGCGCTGTCCTCCACCACGGTCGTCGTCGCGTCAGAGGAGAGCCCCTCCCGCGTTCCGATGCTGCGGAAGCGCTCATCGCGCAGAATGTCCAGGCCCGCCGTTTCCGTGCCCACCCATAGATTGCCTTCGGCATCTTCCAGTAGCGTCAGAATTGAGGCGCTGGCCAGCGGATCGGTTACCGGCAGCCGTTGCAACTTACTGTCCGCCAGCCGGGCAAGACCGCCATTGGTCCCGATCCACAAACTTCCGTGGCGGTCCGCATAAATCGCTTGTATCCGGCTGCCCGGCAGTTCCTTGCCGGCGGTCAGCCGCTCCACGACGCTGTTCCCGCGCATCACGACGAGCCGGCTGTTCGTAGCCAGGGCCGTCGCCGGTCCCGGCAATGAAGCCAGAAACTCAACCCCATCCCTGGGCAGCCCGCCCAGTGCGGCTTGCTGCCTCCAGGCGTCCCCGGTGTGCGGAGTTACATCGACCCAGGCAGCGCCCTGCATCCCCGTAATCACCGCTCCCGGCCGCCAGTCGCCCGCCGGCTCAAAGCGCTTGTTGGCCAGCCGTACCAGACCAGCGTCGGTATACACCCACAGTGAACCCGATTTGTCTTCTGCCAGTGCGCGAATTGAGTCGCTGGGCAGCCCATCCCGGGCGCCAAAGAGTGTTACATCGCCATCCGCCCATCGTGCCAGGCCCTCACTGGTTCCCACCCACAGCGCCCCATCCTTCGTCGGCAGCAGACTGCGGATATCCCCGCTCGGCAGCGCCGGCATTGAGTTGCGGTCGAACACCGCAAACGAACTCCCGTCAAAGCGCGCCAGTCCCGCCTCGGTCCCCAGCCACAGGTAGCCGTCCCGCGTCTGCGCCAGCGCATGCACCGTATTCTGCGGCAGCCCATTCTCCATCACCCACGACTGGCGCCCGTACCCGGCCAGCGCAGTCGTGGGTTGAAGCCCCATGCCCGCCACCGCCCCGCACACCAGCAGCGCGCCTGCCAGCCAACAGCCGGCCACGCCGCGCCGGGTCGCGCAAACCCCCTGCCTGACCAGCCCTGCCTGTGCGTTCGAATTGGAAATGCCGTGTGCCAAGGTTGCGGGTCGGCCCTCTCCCGAGCAAACTCCACCATGCGCAAATACGGTGTACTTCAACAGTAATAGGACCAGCCGGGAAATGTAACGAAGTCCTTCATTCCCGATGGCAAGAAGCGCATCTCTCTCCATCCATTGATGGAGCCGCCCCTAGGCCAAAGGGCTCAAGACATGCCTCCGCCACGGGGCTACTCTGTTCTTGTCTCCTGATTGGCCTGTACATCTCTGGCATGTGTTTATCGGGTGGCTGCGTTATGGTTCGCAGCCGCCCGGTTCTTTTTTTGAGGCCCCGCCGCCCGCTTCCCTCTCCCCCGGCCCGTGCGAATTTCAGCCAACTCTGCTACCCTCATTCGTCCTATGGAATACGCCAATCTTCATCTCGAAAAACGCTCTCCTCTGGCCATCGTTACGCTCAATCGCCCCAAGGTTCTCAACGCGCTCAACGCCGCCACCATCTCTGAGCTCGACTCCGCCTTCCACGAGCTCGCCACCGACGCCAACATCCGTGCCGTCCTGCTCACCGGCGCTGGAGGCCGCGCCTTCGCCGCCGGAGCCGACATCGGCGAACTTGCCGCGCTCGCCGCTGAAGAGGGCCAGGCCTTTGCCCTGCGTGGCCAGGGCGTCCTGCGCCAGATTGAAACCCTCGGCAAGCCTGTCATCGCCTGCGTCCAGGGCTTCGCGCTCGGCGGCGGCTGCGAGCTGGCCATGGCCTGCACGCTGCGCATCGCCGCGGACGACGCCCGCCTCGGCCAGCCCGAGGTCAAGCTCGGCATTATCGCCGGATACGGCGGCACGCAGCGCCTCCCACGTCTCGTCGGCCGCGGCAGGGGGCTCAAGATGCTGCTCACCGGCGCAATCATCGACGCGCATGAGGCCCTCCGCATCGGCCTTGTCGATGAAGTCGTCCCTGCCGCCGACCTCATGTCCCGCGCCGAGGCTCTGGCTCTTGAGATCACTGCCAACGCCCCGCTCGCCATCGCAGAAACCCTCTGCGCCGTCGATGAAGGCATCAGCCTGCCCCTCGACCTGGCCCTCTTGCGTGAGAGCGTCCACTTCGGCCACGTCTGCGGCACCGCGGACAAAGCCGAGGGCACGCAAGCCTTTCTCGCCAAGCGCCCACCCGTCTGGAAAGGCGAGTGACGCCTGCGCGCCCGGCCTATGGAAGCGAAAATCGCCGCCCTGCTATTCTGAGAGGGTGATTGAACGCACAAAAATCAGTGGATTTGCAGCCTTTGCGCTGCTTCTGGTCTTCTCTCTCGTCGCCTGCCACAAGGAAGAACAGGCCGTCGAAGGCGTCGCGCACAGCGCGGTGACCGCCGAGCACAAGGCCCAGGCCGCCGCCACTGAGCGCGACCGCCAGCGCGCTGCCCTGGCCACTATCCCGCTGCCCACCAAAAGCATGTATGTGGACGTCCACGAGCCCGGCGCATGGCAGAACCCCTTCCTCTCCGTCGAGGCCGACAGCCTCAACCTGCGCATCACCCTCGCCGACGCCAACCCCAGCACCATGGGCCAGGGAACCATGCTGCGCCCCGAGGCCGCCCGCCGCCAGGAGGTCCAGCTCCGCCCCGCCGAACTGGCCGATGCCGTCGTCGCCCTGCCTGCCAGCGCCTGGCGCTATGGCCGCGTCATCGCCGTCGCTGAGGCCCCCGGTACAAGCCCCAAAGATCGCGTCAAAGTCCGCCGCAACGTCGAAGCCGCCATCCAGCAGCTCAACGACCTCGGCATCGTCGTAGAAGAGTGGCCCGGCCGCTAAAGCATTTTCAGAGATGCTGTATCCCGAAGCCGCAAGGCCCGAGTCGGTGCGACCAGCAGGAAGCGCCGACCTTCCAATGAACTCTGAGAGGCCACACATTCTCTGAAAATGCCGTCGCCGCCGGATCTGCCGCCGTCATCCCCGCAGAGCGCCCCGCATCGAAACGCCTGCCCGCACCCACCTGCGCGCCGCATTTTTCTTATAATGGTTGAAGAGAACGTCTTTATACGGGTCATACCGCCATGCCAGCTTACGAATATCAGTGCCAGTCCTGTTCCTACCATTTCGATCAGCGCCAGAAAATGTCCGATGCCCCTCTCACCACCTGCCCCAAGTGCGGCGGCCAGGTCGCAAGGCTCATCAGCGGCGGCGCGGGAGCCATCTCCAGGGGCGGCAGCTCCTCGTCCAACGCTGACCCCGGCCCCAGCTGCGCCTTCGGCGGCTGCTGCGGCGGCGCCTGCGCCATGGAGTAGTGTCGTCCGCTTTCCACCAGCCTCTCACCTTCCCACAATCACGCCGGGTGCCCCAGGTCTCGCTTTTGAGACCTGGGACTCCACGAAACTCAACCCGCGCAACCTCGCCATGCGAAAGGGCACGACGCCAGTCGTGCCGCAAATGCGCCTTCCCAATCACCCGGGTCATCCTGAGCGGAGCACACACCCCTCAACCGAAGGCCTGTCATCCTGAGCGAAGCACGACTTCCTGCCCTACCCAACGCGGTGTCATCCTGAGCG
>JAGWRX010000117.1 GCA_028876395.1 Acidobacteriota bacterium | reverse complement strand
GCCTTGTTGAGCGACTCCTGATGTTCCAGTTCGGGCACGGAATCGGCCACGATGCCGGCTCCAGACTGGACGTATCCTTTGCCATCCCTGGTCAGCAGCGAGCGGATGGCGATGCAGGAGTCCAGATTGCCCGAGAAATCCGCGTAGAGCACCGCGCCGCCATACGTGCCGCGCCGGGCCGGCTCCAGCTCCTCGATAATCTCCATGGCCCGCACTTTGGGTGCGCCGCTCAGCGTCCCGGCGGGGAAGCAGGCGCGGAGCGCGTCAACGGCGGTCAACTCCGGTTTCAGCCTCCCCTCGATGCTGCTCACAATGTGCATCACGTGGCTGTACCGCTCCACAAACATCAGCTGATCCACCTTCACGCTGCCGAACTCGCTCACACGGCCCACGTCATTGCGGCCCAGATCCACCAGCATCACGTGCTCGGCGCGCTCCTTCTCGTCGTGCAGCATCTCGTCTTCCAGCGCGAGGTCTTCTTTTTCTGTCGCGCCGCGCGGCCGCGTTCCGGCGATCGGCCGGTACTCCACCTTGCCATCATGCACGCGCACCAGCAGCTCCGGCGACGACCCCGCCAGCTCCAGGGCGCTCGTCGGGTGTTTTGTCTTTTGGGAGGGGCTTCCGGGCCCGCTGACAGCCCCGCCAAGGGCTCCATCAGGCGTGAAGCGCAGGAAGTACATGTAGGGACTCGGGTTAACGGTTCGCAGTGCGCGGTATACCTGAAAGCTGTCTGTCCCCGGCTCCATGTCGAATCGCTGTGACAGCACGGCCTGGAAGATGTCTCCGGCTGCGATGTAGGCGCGGGTTTTCTCGACGGCTGCCAGAAAGTCCCGCTTGCGGGTCCGGTGCGTCACTTTCAGCTTTGTCTTGTCCTTGACGGCGGGCAGCTTCGGCAGGGGACGGGCCAGGCGTTTCTCCAGCCGGGCCAGCCTTTTGACGGCCTTGGCATAGGCTTCGGCGGGTGCGTTCAGCGTCACGTCGGCGGTCACCACCAACCATATCTGCTTGCGGACGTGGTCAAAGGCGAGCACTTCGTCGAAGAACAGGAGGCAGGCATCGGGCACGCCGAGCTCGTCCTTTGCCAGCGCAGGCAGCCGTTCAATCTGGCGCACGGCATCGTAGGAAAAGAACCCCACCGCGCCGGCCGTGAATGGGGGAAGTCCCGGCAGCCGCGCGGGGTTGTGCCCGTCGAGCGACTCGTGGAGCACCTTGAAGATGTCGCCCTCGATGCGCGTCGTCCGCCTGCCCTCGGTGATGGCGATCTGACGGCCCCGAGCCACGATGCGCTTGTAGGGCTCCACGCCGATAAAGGTGTAGCGGCCCACCTGCTCGCCGCCCTCCACTGACTCCAGCAGGAAGCACTCCCGCTCAGGCCACGCGGCCCGCAGAAAGGCCGAAACAGGCGTTTCCAGGTCGGCGGTAAGCGTGCGGTAGACGGGCACGAGCGTGTGTTCCCTGGCGAGCGCCAGAAACTCCTTGCGGCTGGGATGAACGAGGTCGGAAGTGGCTTTCACAGGCACCAGTGTACCTGCTCGGGAGCTTGCCACGAAGCGGTGAGCGGCCGGTCTGTGTCAGGCTGCGCGCCCCTTTTCTCCCGATCCTGGCTCGAAAGGGGTTCCCAGTCAGGTTCCGCAAGTCACCCAGGCAGGCCTCGCAAGGCTTGACGGGGCTCCGCGGGGAGCCTAGACTCACATGGGTTTGGGCTCTTGGGCATTCTTGGACCCGCCCAACAGTCCGGCCCCCCAGCGCAAGGTCAGGGGACCGGACGCGGAACAGTCCCGGTCAACCGGGGAATTGGCTGCCGCGTCTAAGAGTTGCAGATGGATCGGTTCGCCGTTTCCATTGCACGGCGGCAGGCAAAGAAGATTGGAGAAGCTTATATGCCAGCAGCAACCCCCACCGTCACTTTGGACCAGGAAATCAATCCCTGGGAAGCACAAAGCGCGCGGTTTGATTTTGCAGCACGCAAGTTGAATCTGGATGAAGGCCTGTGGAAGTTGCTCAGGACTCCCGCGCGCGAGATTATCGTGCACTTTCCAGTGACCATGGACAACGGCCAGATTGAGATTTTTACCGGCTTTCGCGTCCAGCACAACATCGCCCGCGGCCCGGCCAAGGGCGGCATCCGCTACTCGCCCGAAGTGACCCTGGACGAGGTGCGCGCTCTGGCGAGTTGGATGACGTGGAAGTGCGCGGTCGTGAACATTCCTTTTGGCGGCGCCAAGGGCGGCGTTATCTGCGATCCCAAGACGATGAGCCAGGGTGAACTGGAGCGCATGACCCGCCGCTACACGTCCGAGATCATCGACTTTATCGGGCCTGAGAAGGACGTGCCCGCGCCGGACATGAACACCAACGAGCAGACCATGGCCTGGATCATGGACACCTACTCGATGCACATGGGCAGGACGGTCACCAGCGTGGTGACCGGCAAACCGCTCAATATCGGCGGGTCGCGCGGGCGCATTGAGGCCACCGGCCGCGGCGTGATGGTGGTATGCAATGAGAGCCTTCGCTATCTGAATCTGCCCGTCGACGGCTGCCGGGTCATCATTCAGGGCTTCGGCAATGTGGGTTCCAATACCGCCCGCCTGATGATGGAGCACGGCTACAAGATCGTTGGCATCGCAGAGAAGGATGGCGGCCTCCAGAATTCCAACGGCATCGATATCCATCAGCTGGTCGAATACAAGTACCGCAACGGCTCGACCATTGGATTCCGCGGGGCCGAGGCCGTTCCGAGCGATGACCTGATCCTCTCGGACTGCGACATCCTCATTCCCGCGGCCACTGAAAACGTGATTACCAGCCGCAACGCCGACAAGATCAAAGCGCGCATCGTGGTGGAAGGCGCCAACGGCCCAACCACCGCCGTGGCCGACGAGATCCTTGCCGACAAGCGCATCTTTGTTGTTCCTGACATCCTGGCCAATGCCGGAGGCGTTACGGCCAGCTACTTTGAGTGGGTGCAGGACCGGCAGGGCTACTTCTGGAAGGAAGCCATCGTCAACGAGCAGCTCGAAAGTATTCTGCACGACAGCTTTGACGACGTGGTGCGCTACGCCGAGGCACACAACGTGAACAACCGCATCGCGGCCTACATGCTGTCCATTGACCGCGTTGCGTTCACCATCAAGCAGCGGGGCATCTACGCCTGATAGGCTGAATTGCCGCCACGAACAAAGCGGGAGGGCTGTCTGGCCTTCCCGCTTTGGTTTTTTAGATGTGCTGCGCAGCCGGGAAGAAACACACCGACCCGCTTGCGGTGCAATAATGGTCCCTGACCGGAAACGATTTATTCCGGCCTGGCGTGCGACCCATGAACCTGCCCAACTCCATCACGATGAGCCGGATCGTCATGATCCCGCTGCTGTTGTGGCTCCTGTCGCCCCATTTCCCGTGGCAGGGCCCCCGCGGGGAGCAGGAGATTATGGCGTCGGTTCTGTTTGTGCTGGCTTCCATCACCGACGGGCTGGACGGGTACCTGGCGCGCAAGCGCAGCCAGATCACCACCATGGGCATGCTGCTGGACCCCATCGCCGACAAGATCATGGTGACGGCCGCGCTGATTGCCCTGGTGGCCTATAACCCTGAGGTTGTGAAGGTCTGGATCGCGGTGGTCATCATCGGGCGCGAGTTCCTTGTCTCCGGTTTGCGCTCCATTGCCTCCTCTGAGGGCTTCACCATTCAGGCCAGCGACCTGGGCAAGTTCAAGACGGTTGTGCAGATCGTTTCCGTGGTTTCGGCCATCCTGGCTCACCATTGGGACGAGTGGCAGTTTGGCGACCTCGTTATTCCGGTCAAATGGATCGCTATTGCAGCCATTTACTTTGCGGTGGTGGTTTCCTGCGTCTCCGCTATCGACTACTTTGTCGGCTTCTGGAAACAGATTGATCGTGCATCGAAAGACCGCCGTCAGTCCTTCGTGTTGACCCGCCGCAAGAGCGCAGGGACGCACAGCGCAAACTGATCCACAATCACGCAACAAAAAAGCCCTGGCTGCGGCCGGGGCTTTTTTGTTGGATGTGAAACAGCGCTATGCCAACGCGGCAAGCGGGTTCGGCAAAGCGACCGTGGTGCCCGCGACCGCCGGGGCAGCAGGCGAGGCAACCGGCTGCGCAGGCACGTGCGCGCCCCGTGTGAGCCGGTGAACAAAGTGGTAAGGCGGCCACGGCCCCGAGAGCTGAAGGTGGCACTCCCGCATCATGGCGATGGTGGAGGCGAACTTGTTCTGGTAACGCTCCACATGCTTCCGCTCGATCAGGTGGGCGATATCCAGCACCATCTTGCCGCTCTCCGTCAGCCGGCAGCTCACTTCCTCGTCCAGCGGAATGAAGAGCCGGTGCATCTGGAAGCTCACCGCGCGCGCGCGTGTTTGCCGCTCGCGTTGCCGTGAGGCCGTCTCCCGGAGGTTGGTCAAATACTCGCGGCCTACCGTCTCGGTCGACGGGTTGCGGGTGATCTCGCGGCCGCAGCAGTCGTCCACAAAGATCTTCAAGTGCATCTCGGTCTTGCCACGCAGCTTGTCGATGTTTGAGAGAAACTGGCGCTGATTTGATCGCACAGACTTGCGCAGGCTTTCGTCGTCGTTG
>JAGWRX010000116.1 GCA_028876395.1 Acidobacteriota bacterium | reverse complement strand
GGGAATAGGGAATAGGGAATAGGGAATAGGGAATAGGGAAAGAGCCTCGTCGGACCTCATTACGCAATCAGCCAGGGCCCAGAGCTTTCCGCGTGGACGCAGGGGCTGAGTTGCGTACGGATAACCGATCCCTATTCCATGATCTCTGTTCCCTGCCTTTAACACACGAGCCTTGCCCGGTTGAGCTTGATGCCGTCGAGGCGGCCGAGCAGGGTGACGGCGATTCGGTCGGAGTGGAAGAGGCGCTGGGCCATGGCCTGAACCTGTTCGGCCTCCACCGCGTCAATGCGGGCGATAATCTCTTCGGTGGTAAAGAACTGCTGGAAGTACATCTCCTGGCGCGCGAGGTTTGCCATGCGCGAGTTGGAGCTTTCGAGGCCCATGAGGATGTTGCCCTTAAGCTGGTCCTTGGCGCGGGTGAGCTCTTCGTGGGTGAGAGGAGTCTGCTTAAGCCGGGTGAGTTCCATCATGATGAGGTCCACGACCTCGAGAGCCTTGCAGGCCGCGGTTCCGGCGTAGATGCAGAGGGTTCCGGTATCGCGGTAGGGGTTGAGGTCAGAGTAGATGGAGTAGACCATGCCGCGCTCCTCGCGGATGGTCTGGAAGAGCCGGGAGCTCATGCCGCCGCCGAGCGCCGTGTTCAGGATGAGCGTGGCGTAGCGGCTGTCGTCGGTAATGGGTGGAGCGGGCACGCCGAGACATATCTGCACCTGTTCCAGTGCTTTCTTGTTGCGCAGGACGATGCGGGCGCTCGGTTCGGGCGCCTGCTCCTCGCTGACCGCCTGACCTGCGCGCAAGGCGTGGAAGCTTTTTGAGACCGCCTCGACAAACTGGTCGTGGTCCAGGTTGCCGGCGGCGGAAAATACCATGTTGCCGCCGAGGAAACGGCCACCGTGGTAGTCGAAGAGCTTCTGCTGGTCGAGCCGGCCGACGGTGGCCGAGGTGCCGAGGATCGGCTTGCCGAGCGGATGGTCCTTCCAGAGGTTCTGCGTGAACAACTCGTGGACGAGCACGTCGGGATTATCCTCGTCGATTTTGATCTCTTCGAGAATGACGCCGCGCTCGCGCTCAATGTCGGAGGCGGAAAAGGTTGGGTTGAGCACGAGGTCGGCCAGCACGTCCATGGCGATGGGCACGTGCTCGGCGAGGGACTTGACGTTGAAGCAGATGGTCTCCTTGCCGGTGAAGGCGTCGAGGTTGCCGCCGATGGAATCCATCTCGCGCGCGATGTGCTGGGCGGAGCGGGAGCGCGTGCCCTTGAACACCATGTGTTCGACAAAGTGGGAGATACCGTTGGTTTCGGCGGGCTCGCAGCGGCTGCCGGACTTGATCCAGACGCCCATGGCCACGGAACGCAGATGCTCCATGCGCTCGGTGAGAACGATCAGGCCGTTCGGCAATACGGTGCGGCGAAGATTTCGCATGGTGCTCATCGTCATTGGGTCGAGTTCGATTGTAGGCCAGCCGGGAGCAAACGAGATGAGCTGGCGGGATTTTACGTCTTGTAACAGGTGAAGAGCTGAGGCTGGTGGGCGGTCGGCGGCTGCACGAGGAGAAGAAATGCTCTATGCTGGGCCCAGCCGTGACTGCGCATACCAGCCAACTTATACGATTAGACGCCAATTCAGCGGCAGAGGGAAGCCGGAAGCCGCTCTTTGGGCTGGACAGCGAGGCGCTGTCGGCGTTGATGGTGGCTGCCGGAGAGCCGGCATGGCGGGGACGCCAGATGTCGGAAGCCATTTATCGTCAACGGCTTGCGGAGCTGGATGTCATCACCACGCTGCCTTTGACGCTGCGCCAGCGGCTGGCGGCGGAGGGTTGGGAAGTGGGCCGCCCCAGGATCGCGCAGGCGTTCATTTCGACCGATGGGACGGAGCGGTACCTGGTGGAGTGCCGGACGCCTGAGGCGCGAACCGAGGCCCCCGGCGACAGGTCCATCGTAGCAGGGGTGGAGACGGTGGAGACTGTCTGGATGCCGGAGGGCGACGAGGGCGAGGCGGGCGATGGCAGCGAGCCGGAGGAAGCAGGGAAGAGCTGGCAGCGGGCGACCATTTGCGTTTCAAGCCAGGTGGGGTGCGCGGTGAATTGCCAGTTCTGCCTGACGGCGAAGCTGGGGCTGCAGCGGAACCTGACGGCGGGCGAGATTGCCGGGCAGGTGGTGGCGGTGCTGGACCGGCACGGCGTGGAGGTGGGCAAGGAGCGCGTGAACCTGGTGTTCATGGGCATGGGCGAGCCTTTCCTGAACTACGACAACTTTATGGCGGCGGTGCGGCTGCTGGTGAAGGAAGTGGGCCTGAGTCCGCAGCGGATGACGGTGTCCACGTCGGGCATTGTGCCGGGCATCGAGCGCTTTGCCGAGGAGCCGCCGGAGGTGCGTCCCAAAGTGGCCATCAGCCTGAACGCGCCGAATGACGCCATTCGCAGCGAGGTGATGCCGATCAACCGCAAGTGGCCGATTGAGGCGGTGGTGGATGCGGTGCGGAAGATCCGGCTGCGGCCGAGGGAGCGGATTACGTTTGAGTATGTGCTGCTGGGCGGCGTGACGGACAGGCCCGAACACGCCGCCGAGGTGGCGCGGCTGGTGCGGCGGACGGGGCTGCCGGTGAAGGTGAACCTGATTGCGTGGAATCCCGGACCGGGGGTGCCGTATGCGATGCCGAAGCCGGAGGCGGTGGAGGCGTTCAAGCGGGCGCTGGCGGCGGAGGGAGTGCCGGTGTATCTGAGGCGGCCGCGCGGGCGGGATATTTTTGCGGCTTGCGGGCAGTTGAAGAGAACGGTGGAGGGATGAGGTAACCCACGTCTCAAAATCGAGGAGTGGGTTAGCGAGAGCTTTTATCTATCCGAATTTACCTGGACGTTATGGCTTGACGTTGCCGCAGTCGGCGCCTTTGTAGACGGAGGTGCTTTCGACGGTCCACTCGAAGGGCTGGGTGTTCGGCCCCTGCAGCGGCGCCATGCCGTTGGGGAAGGTTGACACCTGCCACGTCATATTCGAGGTCGTCTCATACAGCCCGGCCCTGGGCGGCTGCGCCCAGGCAAAGACTGCCAGAACCAACACAGCTGCGAGCAATGCAAACACACTGCGATGAATACGCATTCATCCTCCTTGCGCGTCCGCGATGGCGGTTGCGACGCACTCTCTTTACAACGACTGAGGCTGAGGCGGGAAGCGGGAATTCTGGTGTGGCGGAGAGGGTTCAGCCGCGCGTGCGCACGGCCGAGTGGCCGAGGGCGAGCAGGGCGCTGGTGACGCGGTTAGCCTCGTGGCGTACGACGTTGTCTTCCACGGCGAAGTCGCCGGTGATGCAGTGGACGCCGAGGGCCTCGACGCGTTCGATGTCGGCCTCGATGGGCGAGGCATTTTCAGTGGCGTAGCGGGCGAGCGTTTCAGGTGAGAAGGGCGCGGTGTTGACGATGGCGTAATCGAAGATGGGCGCGCGGGTGTGCTCGTAGATGCGTTCGATGTGTTCTGAGGCGGTGAGGCCGAGGCTTTCGTTGGCCTGGGTCATGAGGTTGCAGATGAAGACGCGGACACCGCGGGCGCTGGCGAGCGCGTCAGGGATGCCTTTGACCAGCAGGTTGGTGATGAGCGAAGTGTAGAGCGAGCCGGGTCCGACGGTGATGAGGTCGGCGCGTTCGATGGCATCGAGGGTCTCCGGCAGGGCGGCGGCGCCGGGGGGATCAAGCATGAGCTCGGCGATGCGCTGGCGGCTGGCGGTGATGCTGGTTTCGCCACGGACGAGCGAGCCGTCGTCCATGCGCGCGACCAGCATGGCATTGGTGGTGGTGACGGGGTAGATGCGGCCGCGGGTGGCGAGAATCTTGGAGGCGAGCTGGATGGCGTGCGCGAAGTCGCCGGTAAGCTCAGTGAGCGCGGCGACGAACAGGTTGCCGAAGTTGTGGCCCTCGAGGGCATCTCCGGAGCGGAAGCGGTGGGCGAAGAGCTTCACCAGCAGGTCTTCCTCTTCGCTGAGGGCGACCATGCAGTTGCGTAGGTCGCCGGGGGGAAGCATGTTGAAGTCCTTGCGGAGGCGGCCGGAAGAGCCGCCGTCGTCGGTTACGGTGACCACGGCGGCGAGGTCGGCAATCTGCGCCTGCGCTGCGCTGGGCAGGCCGGGGACGCTGACGTGGCGGCGGAGGCCGCGCAGGAGCGTGGAGAGTCCGGTGCCGCCGCCAATGGCAACCACGCGGAGCGGCGCCCCGGAGGCTGAGCTTACAGCCTGGTCAGCGGATGAGAGCAATTCAGCCGGGTTCAAGGGAGCGGCCTTTGAAGGAACAGAGTGCACATCACGCCTTAAGGAACCTCAGGATACAGCAGCTCCGTAAATCTCGGGTCATCCGCCATGCTCTGGAAGTCGTTGTCGGAACGGGCCTGGAGGCGGTTTCTGGGATTCAGCTCGATTGCCCTGGCGAGGTTTTCGAGGCAGTTCTGCGCGCGGCCGGTGATGGAATCGAGGACGGCCAGCCCGTAGTGGGCGTAGTCGGCATCGGGATAGTCGGCCAGGATGCTGCGCAACTGCTCGGCAGCTTCTTCAAAATAGCCGGCATTCAACTGCGAGACGGCATAGTCGTAGCGTTCCTCGGGCGTGATGAAGGCGAGGCCGTCGCGGTTCATCTGCCGCTGGCAGGTCTGGATGTACATCCTGCAGCGCTCGACAATCTCGATGGGCGCGGCGGGGAGCAGCTTTTCAAAGGCGGCTATCGCCTTTTCATACTTGCCCTGCTGGACCAGTTGGACGGCGGCCTGATAGTGCTGAAAGACCGGCCCCGTAGCCGTGGAGGAATGGCTGCCGGGCTTGGCCGCCAAGGGGGGAGTTTTCTTGCGGCCTGTAGCCGCGGATCGGACCTCTTGCGTCATGGATTCGCCGTGGGCGCCTCCTCAGGGGCTGGGTTGAGCCGGGAAGTTTCCGGCCTCAGCGATGCGCCTGAGAATTGCGCTGCATGAGCCACTTTTATACGCAGAACCCCGCCGCGCGTCAATGGGCAGCCGTTGGAGTGGCGGTCAGTGGGCCGGTTCATCGGGCGGATTGCGGTAGATGGCGGGGTTCAACTCGGGATCGTTGTACATCTTGAACTGGCGGTAAAGCTTGAAGCGGCGCGTTCCGGCAAGCACCTCCCGCCAGAGCGCGTCGAGGCAGCGGGCGAGGTCGGCGCGCTGTTCCTGAAGGATGACGAGGCGGTCGCGGTTGCGCTCGGCGTGGCCGCTGGGGGCGCCGGTGCGCTCGGCTTCCTCGCGGGTGTGGAAGATTTTGAGAGCGAGGATGGAGAGGCGGTCAATCATCAGGCCGGGCGACTCGGAGTGGAGAGGCGCGTTGGGGTCGGGGAGGCGCTGGGGCTGGAGCCAGGTGAGGAGTGCGCGGTCCAGTTCCTCGGCAAGGTCGTTGCGCAACTGGTTGGTGCGGTCGATGCGGCGCTTGACGCTGGCGAGCGCCGCGTCGGTTGCGCCGGGGGCGCGGGCTTCGTCTTCGATGTGCCACAGGTCGAAGTTGGCGCGGTGCTGGCGGGCGACGCGGTCGAGCCAATCTGTGGCGGAGGGCAGGGGCTCTCCGGCCTCCGGCACTGCGTGCCAGACGCGGGTCAAGGTGTCGTGCAGGCTGACGATCGCATTTGCCGAGAGCATTCGGTAGCAGTCCTCTGGGAGCCGGAAGGCAGGGGCGGTTGCAGCGTCTATGGTAGAACTATCGTGACCCGCGGTCTACGGCGGGGCGCAAACCGCGATCTTCGGATGTTTTCTGGAGCAAGGGATGGACAAGAAATGGCAGTACCCGCATCGGCGCTGGAATCCGCTGCGGCAATCGTGGGTGATGGTGTCTCCGCATCGCACGCAGCGGCCGTGGCAGGGCGAAGTGGCGCAGAAGACGGTGCCCAACGGCGTGGCTTACGATGCTGAATGCTACCTGTGCCCAGGGAACAAGCGGGCAGGGGGTGCGTCGAATCCGGCGTATGAGTCGATCTTTACATTTATAAACGATTACGCCGCGCTGCTGCCGGATGGGCCTGCCGCGCACGAAACGCCGGCCTCGCCGCTGCTGGTGGCCGAGCCGGCGCGCGGACTGTGCAAGGTGTTGTGTTTTCATCCCGAC
Organism: Acidobacteriota bacterium; assembly: GCA_028876395.1. Classification (GTDB taxonomy): domain Bacteria; phylum Acidobacteriota; class Terriglobia; order Terriglobales; family Acidobacteriaceae; genus Telmatobacter. The sequence continues at coordinate 26,914 of JAGWRX010000116.1, read as the reverse complement.
CACAGCCTGACGCTGGCGCGGATGACGCAGGCGGAGATTCGCCGCGTGGTGGATGCGTGGACGAACGAATACGTGGAACTGGGCGGGCTGGACTGGATCGAGTACGTACAGATCTTTGAGAATCGCGGAGCGATGATGGGCGCCAGCAATCCGCACCCGCATGGGCAGATCTGGTCCACGGGGTTTGTGCCGGACGAGCCGGCGGCCGAGACGGTTGCGCAGAAGGAGCATCTGAGGCGGACGGGACAATGCCTGCTGTGCGATTACGTTGCCACGGAGCGCGCCGCGCAGGAGCGCGTGATTTTTGAGAATGAGCATTTCACGGCGCTGGTGCCGTGGTGGGCGGTTTGGCCGTTTGAGGTGCTGCTGGTGAGCAGGCGGCACCTGGGCGCGATGCCGGAGCTGACCGGCGACGAGCGGGATGGGCTGGCAGACGCGCTGAAGAGGCTGACGACGCGCTTTGACAATCTCTTCGAGACGAGCTTTCCCTACACGATGGGCTTCCACCAGACGCCGACGGATGGAGGGGCGCATCCGGAGTGGCATTTCCACGCGCACTTCTACCCGCCGCTGCTGCGCTCGGCTACGGTGCGGAAGTTCATGGTGGGCTTTGAAATGCTGGGAATGCCGCAGAGGGATATTACGCCGGAAGACGCAGCCCAGCGGCTGCGCGCGTGTTCGGAGGAGCATTTCTGGCCGAGGAGTTGACGGAGGGAATGCGACTGAAACGGATGGTGAGCTCGCTGGGATTCGAACCCAGGACCCACGCCTTAAAAGGGCGTTGCTCTACCTACTGAGCTACGAGCTCGTTCATGGCCGCTCTCTCAAAACTACCACAGTAGCTGTCGCCGCTCCACCGCGCGGCAGGGCGCGCTGGCTCAGCCGCGGCGCAGCGGCTTCTGCATGGGGACGACCTGTACGGTGACGTCGCGCACTTCGGCTAGAAAGCGGTTGAGAACCGAGCCGCGCAGGAGAATATCCCAGCGCGAGCGGACGGACTGTCCGAAGATGACGTGGGAGATGCTCTCCTGCTGGGCAAAGCGGATGAGCGCGTCGGAGACGTTCTTCTCAGTGAGGTTGACGACCTGCGCGCCGAGGTCGCGGGCCATGCGCTGGTATTCCTCCAGGCGGTGGGGCGCCTCGGGGTCGTTGTCTTTCTTGTTTTCCTCGGGGCGGGTGACGTAGACGGCGTACCAGTTGGTGGCGAGGCGGCCGGCAACGCGCGCGCCGACGCGCAGCAGGCGCTCTGTGCCGGGGCGCGTGCTGAGGCAGACCATGACCTTCTCAGGAATGGGTGCCTGCTCTAGGCCCTGGGTGCGGCGGTATTCGGCAGCGCGCTTGCCGACCTGCTCGGCGGTGGTGCGCAGGGAGAGCTCGCGGAGCAGGTTGAGGTTGCCCTTGCGGAAGAAGTTGGCGAGCGCCTGCTCGACCTTTTCGGGGTGGTAGATCTTGCCCTCGCGCAGGCGGAGGCGAAGCTCCTCCACGGTGACGTCGACGTTGACGACTTCGTCGGCGCGCTTCAGGAAGTTGTCGGGCACGGTTTCGCGAATAACGGTGTTTGCGGAGCGGTTGACGGTGTCGTTCAGGGTCTCAAGGTGCTGGATGTTCACCGCGGTCATGACGTTGATGCCGGCGTCGAGCAGATCGAGCACGTCTTCGTAGCGCTTGCGGTTCTTGCTGCCGGGGACGTTGGTGTGGGCGAGTTCATCGACGATCACGGTGTCAGGCCGGCGGGCAAGGATGGCGTCCACGTCCATTTCCTTGAGTTCGACGCCGCGATAGGGAATCACGCGCAGGGGAACAACTTCGAGGTCGCGAATCTGCTCCGTGGTTTCCTGGCGGCCGTGTGGTTCGACGAGGCCGATGACCACGTCCACTCCCTGCTTGCGCTTGAGCAGGGCGTCGTTGAGCATGTGATAGGTCTTGCCCACGCCTGGAGCGGCTCCGACGTAGATGCGCAGCCAGGCCTGCGCGGGCGCGTTTTCGGGTTTAATTTCTGCCATGAATCAGCCCACCTCAACGGGATGGTGGACCACATCCACCACGGCTACGGGAAGCGTGAAGCGGAACGTGGTTCCGTGGTCGAGACGGCTTTCGACGGCAATCTGGCCACCGAGGGACTCGACCAGGCGGCGGACCAGGGCCAGGCCCATGCCAGTGCCCGCATCAGAGAATGCATTGAAGCGGTCGAAGATGGTGCTGAGGCGCTCGGCTTCAATGCCGCGTCCGGAGTCGCGCACGGTGAATTGCACGTAGTCCTGGATTTCCTCGGCGGCCAGCAGGATTTCGCCCTCGGGCGGCGTGTAGCGGAGTGCGTTGGAGAGCAGGTTGTCCATGATCGAGCGGACGGCGCGGCGATCGGCCCGGACGACCGAGAGGTCGGCGAAGGCGCTGACCTCCATGCGAATATGCTTTTGCGCGGCTTCGTCGCAGAAGCGGTCGCGCGCCTCGTTGAGCAGGAGCAGAGGCCGCATACGCTCGATGTGAAGCTCGCGCTTGCCGGTGTCGATTTCCGCGACCTCGATGAGATCGGCCATCAGGTCATTGAGCTTTTCCGACTCGCTGCTGGCGGCGGCTACCAGGTCAGCCTGCAGCGGCTGGAGTGGGCCGCCGAAGCCCTGCGCCAGGGCATAGAGGCCGCGGCGCAGCTGGAGCAGCGGATCGCGCAGCTTGCGGCTGGCCACGGTGATGAACTGGGTCTTGAAGCGGTCGGTGTCCTGCAGGGTCGTCACGTCTTCCAGCGTGGTGACGGTGCCGAGCAGGCGGCCCTCGGAGTCGCGCATGGGCGTGGTGCGCAGGCGATAGCTGCGCGCCTGCTTGCCGATGCGCATGGGGAGCATGGCGGCTTCTCCTTCGGCCGCCACGGGCTTCTGCATGGAGACGGCGTCGCGGATGGCGCTGAGGATCTTGTCGCCGCCGGGCGTGGTGGTGAGCGCCATGCGGTCGCTGGCGGCTTCGCCGAGGATTTCAGCGGCTGCCTGGTTGACCTTGAGGACGTGGCCCTTGCTGTCAGTGACGATGATGGGCTCGAAGATGGATTGGAGGACGGCGTCGGAGAGCTGGAACTCCATCTGCTTGCGCCCGGCCTCAGTGTCGCGGAGGTCGCGGAGGCGTACCGCGATGCGGTTCAGCTCGCTGGCAATCACGCCGAAATCGTCCCGGCTGCTCCATGCGACACGGTGCTCGAGGTTGCCTTGCGCGATTTTTTTTGCGTCGCGGGCAACCGTGCGGATGGGATGCAGCACGAGGAGGATGGTTCCGAACTCGACGAGCACGATGGATGCGAGAAACGCGACGGCTACCGATGACAGGCCGGCCGCTGCGAGGGCGCGATGGGTTGCCGCCACCAGGCCCGCGGCGAGGGCGGTGATGAGAATGCAGCCAAGAAGAAGGCGCTGGGTAAGATTCAGCATGACAATGGCCCCATATTGCCATTCTTGCCGATGGACGCGGAAACGCCAAGTGCGGGAGGGAGTCTCAGCATTGTTTTTTGCGCGTGCTCAATTGCTGGCCGCGTCCGGTGGGGTTGCGTTCAGCCTGCAGACGGCAAAACCCTGGTTCTGGTAAGGGCAGTCCATGCCTTCCGGCGCCGGGCCGTGCACGATGGTCCAGGAGACGGCGGGATACTGGCTCCTGAGGCGGTCGAAGTCCTTTGCCTGAAAATGATTGAGGCCGTACGTGGCGTTGCTCATCTGCTTCCACTCGCCCGCCAGGGCAGGAAAGAGCGTGACCACGCCGCCATCCTTGTAGTAGTCGGCGAGTTCTGAGCGCTCTGCGATCGCGCGGAACCCATGGACATCCACCTCAGGGTCCTTGAAGTAGCGGGAATCGACGGCAAAGACGGCATTCTCGGGGGTATGCCGGCGCACCCAGAGGAGGGTATTCACCCAGGGATTGGTGCTCGTTTTAGAGGGAAGCTCGATCTGCGGGCTGTTCGGATAGGTTTGCCGGGCGACGAAGAACATGCCAGCGGCAAGCACACAGCACAGCACGGCGATGGCCCACGGGCGGTCTTTGCCGATGTATTCACCCACCACGCCGGCAAAGAGCAGGACGAAGACGAAGGTGATGAGGTGGAAGGACCGCAAGGGCTGCAAGCGGACAAACATCTCCAGCATCGGGAGGGACACCACGGCGGCGGCAGCGATGGAGACGAGGCCGAAGGGGATCATGGCGAAACTGAGACGGCGGAAACCGGGCAGCGTGCCGCGCACATTGCCTCTCCAGAACCACGCCAGAATGGCGAGCGGCGCGAGCATGCCGAGCCAGTGGTACCACTCCCAGTTATAGAGAAAGAAATAATCCCTGGAGTAGAGTGCCTCACGGTAAGGCCCGGAGGCTCGTTCGATTTGAAATCCCGTAGGCAGCATGCCCGCGGCAGCCAGCGCCGGAGCCTTCTCGTGGGTGGATCGCTTTCTGACCTCTGCGAGCCGCATGAGAGCGGCGAGGAAGATCAGGTAGATCGCCATCTGCGGATGGATGGCCGCGGTCAGCAAGACGATCGCGATGAGGCGTATATAGCGGCGCTCAAGACAGCTTGCCAGCGCAAACAGGGTGAGCGGCGTCGAGAAGGAACGCGCAGTCAGATACGGATCAATCAGCAGCAGCCCCGTGTTGGTTGCGGGCATGGTGAGAACAGCGGCTGCAACGGCGACGGCGCTCCATCGCGCGCGCTCCGTGGCAAAGCAGGCCCTCACGAGCAGCCAGCAGGAGGCAAGAGTGGCAAAGAGGCTGACCAGGTACCAGGCAAACAGCGTCCAGTCCATGGAGAGATGGGTCAGCTTTGCCGTCCATGCGAGGATGGGGCTGAACATGGACAGCTTGCCGTGTGATGTGAAGAACTCCGTGCCGAACGGGTAGAGCCCGGGATGGAGAAGCTTTCTGGCGGCCGGCACATAGATTTCGCCGTCTTCCGCGCACAGATGATAACCATGAATTGCCAGCGCCGCTGCAGTGAGCAAGAGGAGTCGCAGGTACGGCAGCCGCTTTTCCGCGGCATGTGTCACGAAATATCCTCCAACGCGCGCTCCATTGCATTGCTCTTCTGCTTCAGTTGGGAAGGGGGAAACCTGAAAACAGGACTGTGGTAGAGACCGGACCGCGCTGCCAGGCCGCTGAGGGTTGTTTGCAGCACGCCCAGCCCGTAGATCGAACTGCGCCGGAAATTAATGGAGGATGCCTCCTCAAAATAGCGGGTGGGGCAGGAGACTTCTCCGATGCGCGCCCCGCGCAGGATGCACTGCGCCAGCATCTGGTTGTCGAAGACAAAGTCATCCGAGTTGGCGTGCAGGGGCAAGGAAAGGAGCAAATCGCGGCTGAAGGCACGGAATCCCGTGTGGTACTCGGACAACTTTGCGCCCAGGAGCAGATTCTGAATCAAGGTCAGAGCGCGATTGGCAATGTATTTGTAGCGCGGCATTCCACCCTTGAGCGCGCCGCCGCCCAGGATGCGCGACCCCAGGACAACGTCATATTCGTCATAGGCGATCATGCCGGCCAAGGGTTCGACGAGGCGAGGCGTGTACTGGTAGCCGGGGTGCAGCATGACCACAACATCAGCGCCCGCATCAAGCGCAGCGGCGTAACAGGTCTTCTGATTGCCGCCGTATCCGCGGTTGCGCGGATGCACATGTACCTGTAATCCGAGTCTTTTGGCCAGTGCAGCGGTTTCATCGGTGCTGTGATCGTCCACCAGAATGCACAGGTCAACCGCGCCGGGGATCTCGTTGACAGTCCACTCAAGCGTCTTCTCGGCGTTATAGGCGGGGAGGACGGCGACCACCTTTTTATTGTTGATCATTCAATCCGTTCCAAAACTGCTATTCAATGTCAGCATAGTGACGCCTGCTGGGGATACGCGTGTTCAGAGGGGCAATCACGGTCGTCAGAGAATCAAAGACGCACAACTACAAATCCTTCCGGCACGCAGTCTTCCCTCGGTCTGATGACGGCATGGCATTTACAGGCAGGGCCGCGGCGCGCAATCGTCGAATGGATGCGGGTGCGTTTGGGCGGCCTCGGAAAGGGTACATCGGGGAGAACCAATCTATGTAATTTTATCGTCCAGCGGGGCAAATGACAATGAAATGTGCGGCGGCGCCAAACCGGTTCCGCCGTCATCCGGCCTCGGCAGCGTGTCCGGAAGACGGCAGCGCAGCTCTCTGGCGGGCGTTCAGGGGACGGTACAGACGGCGAGCCTGCTGTTGTGCCACGGGCAGGGCAGGCCGGCTGGTTGCGGATAAGAGACCAGCACCCAGTTGACGCCAAACTCCGCCTTCAGCCGCTCGAAATCGGCCAGCTTGAAGCCCGGCCAGCCGGCTTGGGCGGTGATCTGCTGGTCCCACGCGGGCGCCAGATCGGGCACCTGCGTTACGACGGCCGTGTCCTTGATGGCGTCGGCCATCTGGCTGCGCTCGGCGAGCGCGCGAAAGCTGTGGTAGTCCTCGCCGGGTGTGGCGAGGTAGTTGGGGTCGAGCGCGAAATAGGCATCGGTTGGTGTGTTGCGGCGAATCCAGGCAAAGGCCTGCAGCCATGGGTTGGCGGGTTTCATGCCAGGCAACTCCAGATGCTGGCTGCCGCAGAACTCCGCCTGCTGAACGGCATACATGGGCACGTTGATGACGAGGAGGAACACGGCCCAGCGCAGGACGCTGCTTTTCAGCAGGTATTTACCCAACAGGCATCCGGCAACGAGCACGAGGAAGAAATAGACGAGGTGGAGGTAGCGCATGGGTTGCAGCGGGGTGAGGCGGATCAGCTCCGGCGAGCCCAGCACGACCATGGCGACAGCCTGCTGAATTCCGCCATAAATAAAGACGGCCAGTGCAAAGCGCGCCAGATTGGTTTCGCCGCGCTGCCGCGCGACGCGCCACAGGATCCAGAAAAGCAGCAGCGGAGCGAGCGCGCCGAGCCACTCGTACCAGGTCCATTTGTAGAGGAAGAAATATCTGCGCGTCTGCAGCGCTTTGTGCCAGGCCGGGGTGGGGGACTCGAAGATCCAGCTGAGCGGCACGGCGGCAGCCAGCGAGTCTCGCCATGAGCGGGCCCAGACGTGGACCGGCTCAAGCATGGCGACCGTGAGGATACCGCAAAAGGAGATGCCCAGCGCGGCCATGATGGGATGCATTGCAAACGCAAGCAGCAGCAGTGGGAGCGCCTGGAGGCGTTTGCCGGCCATGATTTTCGAAACCGCCAGGAGGATCATTGCCGTGGCCACGGTGCGCGGATGCAGATGCTGGTCCACGAGATAGAGCGCGGCGCCTGACACGGGCAGCGTGAACATGGCTGTGACAAGGGCAACGCCTGCCCACTGCGCGCGGGCCTCGGCAAAGAGGGTTCGCGCAATGCTCCAGCAGCCAAGAACGATGAGCACGATGGACGCAAACTGCCACAGGATTTCCGTAGCCGCCACCGGGATGTGCGTCCAGCGGACGAACTGGGCGACCCCGTTGTCAAACAGCGTGGCCTGCAACTGTTCGCGGAAAAAGGCGGAGTCGTGCGGGTAGAGCGCGGGGTTTACGTCGCTCTTGACGGCGGAAAGATACACGCCGTCATCTTCCAGGCCGGGGTGATACCCCATGACGACGAACCCGACCACTGAAAACGCCAGAATGAGAAGGATATTGCGCTTGCAAAGAGTCTCCACCGTGTTCAGCTTTCGCACTCCCTCTGGATTCCTGTCCCCGGCGGCCTTGCGGCAGGCTTCAACCCACCATCTTAGTGGAAGCCGCGGAGCATGTCTTCCGCGGGTAGTGGGCAACGCTGCAACATACGGGTGATTGCCCCGGCCAAGCTCGATGGTAGACTCATGCCGTAGTCTCCACGCGGAAAATTCTAGACTGCAAAGGGCAGAGGAAATGAAGCTTCGGACGATGCGGGCCGTTGATTACTGGATCGGCATACCGCTGTGCTTTTTGTGTACCCAGGTGGTGCGCCTGCTGGGCAGGCCGAAAGGGCCGGAGAAGCCCAGTCGCGTTCTCTTCATCGAGCTGTCTGAGATGGGCAGCACGGTGATTGCGAATCCAGCGCTGCAGAAGGCCAAGGATGCGCTTGGCGCGGAGATTTTCTTTCTCATCTTTGAGCGCAATGCCGACAGCCTTCGCTTGCTCGATACCGTTCCGGAAGCCAACATCATCACCATTCGCGAAAACAGCCTGACGATGCTGGCGCTTGATTCGCTGCGCTTTCTGAGCTGGGTGCGCAAGGCGAAGATCGACACGGTTGTCGATCTCGAACTGTTTTCGCGCTATTCGGGCCTGTTGACCGGGCTCTCAGGGGCGCGCCGGCGCGTGGGTTTTCACCGCTTCCACAGCGAGGGGCTTTACCGCGGCGAAATGCTCACGCATCGCGTGAACTATAACGGCCATATTCACATGGCAAAGAACTTCGTCTGTATGGTGAACGCGCTGCTTGCGCCGCAGCCGGAGGTGCCCTACTCCAAAACGCATGTCACGGACGAAGAGATTCGCGTGCCCATGCAGCCAGTGACGGAGGAGGCCAAAGAGCACGTACGCGGGCTGGTGCGGCGGGTTTATCCGGAGTACCGGCCGGACTATCACCGCATCGTGCTGATCAACCCGAACAGCTCTGAACTGCTGCCGCAGCGCCGCTGGGCGCGCGACAACTTCAGTGCGCTGGCGCAGATGGTGGTGGAGGAGTGGGATGACGCGCTGGTGTTGATTACGGGCTCTCCGGGCGAGCGCGAAGAGGCGATCGCGATGCAGGACAAGATCAGGCATCCGCGCTTTCGCAGCTTTGCCGGGATGCACAAGCTGATGGCTATTACCGCTCTCTACAACATTGCCTCGGTGCTGGTGACCAACGACAGCGGCCCGGCACACTTTTCGGCGATCACGCCCATTCGCTCCATTGTGCTGTTTGGTCCGGAGACGCCGCGACTTTACGGCAGCCTGGGCAACACGGAGTCCATTACCGCTGATCTTTCCTGCTCGCCGTGCGTGACGGCGGCAAACCAGAAGAACTCGGCCTGCAATGACGCCGTGTGCATGCGCATGATTACGCCGGAGCGCGTGCTGGCTTCGGTGCGGGCGGTGCTGAATGGAGAAGGCGGCTCACAGCGCGATATGGTGCAGATTGCGGGTACGCGCTCCTAGAGCGCCGGGAGCAGCTCGCGCAGCAGCAGAAAGCCGGCGACGCCGAGAAAAAAGATCAAGGCCATGCGTATGCCGGGTTCGCGGTTGACCTCCGGCACCAGGTCGCTTGCGCCCACGTAGAGCGCGACGCCTGCAGAGATGGGCAGCCCGTAAGGCATCCAGTGGGGCGCCAGCTCGATGACCAGCACTCCGGCCAGGGTGGCTGCGGCCAGCGCCACGGCCGAGTAGAACGCAGCTTCACGGCTGCGTCCGCTGGCCAGCATGACCGAGGCCATGGTGAAACCTTCAGGCGCCTTGTGCAGAAAGATGGCGAGAAAAATCAGCCAGCCCAGCGTGCTGCTGACCACAAAGCCGGAGCCGATGGCAACGCCGTCAAAAAGCGCATGCACGCTGAGCCCGCCGAGCACTGAATAACCGGTGCGCCTGGATACGAACTCGCCGAGATGCGTCTCTTCGCCGTAGTGGAAGTGGGCGACGATGGTGTGCTCCAGCAGATGCACCACGCAATAGCCGGCCATGATGAGAATTGGACCCAATCGCGGGCTCATGCGCAGACTCTCAGGCGTCATCTCCAGCAGGGCAGTGGCCAGCAGAAAGCCCGCGCCCAGGGCCACGAAGTAGCGCAGGTAGCGCTCGACCCCCCGCGCTCGGACCAGCACGAGTCCGCCCGCCACATCGGCGAGCGCGGCCAGCAACCCGAGAATGATGGAGAGCCTGAGCATCCGGTGTTACCCGCTGTGTCTGATGTGCATCACGTCGCCATCCTGCACGATGTACTCTTTACCTTCGAGGCGGAGGGTACCCTGCGCGCGCGCCGCTGCCTCGCTGCCTGCGTCGAGCAAGGCGTTCCAGCGGATGGTTTCGGCTCGGATGAAGTGGTGCTCCAGGTCGGAGTGGATGGCGCCGGCAGCCTGTGGCGCTTTGGAGCCGGCAGGCACCGTCCAGGCGCGGCACTCGTCCTCGCCTGCGGTGAAGAAGCTGATGAGCCCCAGCAGTTCGTAGCTCTTGCGGATGAGGCGGACCAGGCCGCTCTCGTGGAGGCCGTAGCTGGACAGGAATTCGGCGGCTTCGGTTTCGTCCATTTCGGCCAGCTCGGCTTCAACCTTGCCACAGATGGCGGTAGCACCGGCGCTGGGGCGATGAGCCACTTCGTCGAGTTTGAAGCGCCTTACGGCAGAGTCGAGGTCATCGCCGAGCGCCGAACTTTCGCCGATATTAACTACATATAAAACAGGTTTTTGCGAGAGAAACATGAAGCCCTTAATGAGCTTTTTCTCTTCGGGCGTCATCTCCAGCTCGCGCAAGGGCTGCTCGTTTTCGAGCGCCTCCTTGGACCGCAGGAGGAGGGCCTGCTCGCGTTCCAGTTCGCCGGTGCGGCCTTTCTTCAGGTCTTTTTCGACGCGCTCCAGGCGCTTTTCCACCTGCGTCAGGTCGCTGATCATCAGGTCGAACTCCACATTCTTGATGTCGCGCAGGGGGTCGATGGGGCCGACGTGCGGGATGGACTCGTCCTCGAAGGCGCGGAGCACGTGAATGAGTGCATCAACGTTGCGCAGGCTGGTGAGGAATGCGGTTTCCTTCAGCGCCTCCTGCCCGATGGCGGCCACGTCGACGTATTCGACGGTGGCGTAGGTGGTTTTCTTCGGTGAGTAGAGGGCGGAGAGCTTGTCGAGGCGCTCATCCGGCACGCGGGCCACGCCGATGTGGGCCTCGCGCGGGTTGGAGTAGCCACGCTCTTCGAGTTTCGCCTTGGTCAGAATCTTGAACAGCGATGTCTTGCCCACCTGCGGCAGGCCAATAATGCCAGTTTTCATGAACTTTCCGTTATGGCCCTTGCAGGATGAACAGCGCGAAAGGACCTCTTCGATGATACAGGAAGCGGTGGAGCGCATTGGCATGCCTGCCTGCGTTGGGCATGCGCGCGAGGTGCTCTCAATCGGTTGGCGGTGGAGCGCGGCGCGGAATCACAGCGCAGGCGAGCAACGGACGCGGCGGAAGGAGTTTGAGTAGTGGTCGTCCGTTCGCGAGTTTTTCATCATCATTTTCTTGCAGCATTCAATTACTCGCGAGGATGCCACCGCTATTCTACGCAAGCTGTTTGCATGGGCGCAGCCCGGAGCGAACAGGCTCTCATCCCCTTTTTGGAGAGACAAATGCGTAGAAATAATTTTCAGTCCATTGGTTTCAGGTGCGGTGCGGCGGTTCTTGCTGCGCTGCAAGTGTTTGCGGGCCTTCCTACACCCGCATTCGCCCAGGAAAGCGACAGAACGGCGGATCTGCAAACACGCACTCCGATCAAGCATGTGATTGTGATCATCGGTGAGAACCGCACATTCGACCACGTCTTTGCCACGTACAAGCCGGCAGGCAATCAGAAGGTGGACAACCTGCTGTCCAAGGGCATTATCAAGGGGGATGGAACACCGGGCCCGAACTACTGGATGGCTACGCAGAACCAGGCGCTGGACAGCTCGACCTTCGAAATCAGCCCGGAGAGCACGGGAGCATACAACGTTCTGCCGCCTCCGCTGGTGGGAGGACCGACAACGCCCTACTTCTCCACGCTTGCAGAAGCCAAGGCCTTTGAGACCGGGTTGCCCGACGACCAGTACTACACCTACATGACCACTGGGGGCACGGGGTTGTCGAAGGGCGCGATTGACACGCGGATTCCGAATGCGACTTCGCTTCCCCCCGGCCCATTTCAGATTACTCCGGGCATTCCTTACGACGCCTATGCGGCCAGCCCCGTTCATCGCTACTACCAGATGCAGCAGCAGCTGGACTGCGATGCGAGCTATGCCGATGCTTCGAATCCAAGCGGTTGCAAGGCCGACCTGTTTCCCTGGGTGGAGACGACGGTCGGCGCCGGATCGAACGGCAAGCCGCAGCCTGCGGGCTTCAACGACATGAGCACGCACGAAGGCTCGACCGCGATGGGCTTTTATAACGTGCAGCAGGGCGATGCCCCCTACCTGACGTATTTGGCGGATCACTATGCAATGAGCGATAACTATCACCAGGCGGCGCTGGGCGGCACGGGCCTGAACCACATCGAACTGGGCACGGGCGATGCCATGTGGTACAGCGATGGCAAAGGAAATCCGGCAGTACCGCCGGCCAATGAAATCGAGAATCCGAACCCGCAGGCGGGAACCAACAACTATTACACGCAGGACGGATATAGTGGCGGCAGCTACAGCGCGTGCGCGGATGCCTCCCAGCCGGGCGTTGCGTCCGTGGACTCCTATCTTTCCAGCCTGCCGACGAAGGTGAATCCGAATTGTGAGGCGGGGCACTACTATCTGCTGAACAATTACAACCCCGGATACCTGGGTAACGGAACGGTGGATACCACAGATACCTACACGATTCCCCCCTCGACCGTGCGTACCATTGGCGATGGGCTGATGGAGAAGAATGTTTCCTTCAAGTACTACGGCGACCAGTGGAATCTCTACAAGAACGACCCTTTCTATCAGAATCCCGCGAACGTGTACTGCAATATCTGTAATTTTCTGCAATACACAACTTCCATCATGACCAACCCGGCGCTGCGCAATGCACACATTGCGGACACGGTGGACCTGTATGCCGACATTCAGAATGGAACGCTCCCGGCAGTGTCGTTTGCAAAGCCGAGCGGTATTGTGGACGGCCATCCCGCGTCGTCGAAGCTGGATCTGTTTGAAGGATTTGTGAAGAAGATTGTGGATGCAGTGCACGCGAATCCGAAGCTGTGGGAGAGCACCGCAATTATTGTGACGTTCGATGAAGGCGGCGGTTACTACGACTCAGGGTACGTGCAGCCCGTGGACTTCTTCGGCGACGGAACGCGCGTGCCCATGATCGTGGTTTCGGCGCACACTTTACCAGGACACCTGTCGCACACCTACTCGGACCACGTCTCGATACTCAAGTTCATTGAGCGGAACTGGGACCTGAAGCCACTGACGGGCCGGAGCCGCGACAATCTGCCCAACCCGCAGGCTAGCGAAGCAAATCCCTATGTTCCGATGAACGGGCCGGCGATCGGGGATTTGTTTGACTTGTTCGATTTTGGCAACGGCAACGCATACGGCCGCTAAGCGGGAAGCGGCTTGCAACCAGCATTTGACGTGGAACGAGAGCGGCCTCTCCTGACTGAAGGAGAGGCCGTTCTTGTTGCACGGACAGGCTTTCAACGAGAGATGAATTGCTGCACGCAGCCGGGCGGTGTCTAGATGCGCGCAGTTTCAGCCCGCGCCACCAGCGCGATGGTCGCGAGGCCGAGCAGCAGGATGGCTTCCTCGACGTGCTCGCTGCGGTTGTGGAGTTTGTTGAAGTGGATGCGGCTGGGGTTGTCGGGGCTCACTGCGTCGATCACTCCGCCCGCGGCGGCGCGGTCGCGCTCCATGGCGGGAATGATGCCGTACTGCGAATAGACAGTGAAGGCCAGCATAAGCACGACGAGAATCATGGGCGCGAGCACGGCGCGCGGCTTGTAGATGCCCCAGGCCGGAGCAAGAGCCAGCAGGGCCAGAATCACAAGGCCTGAGACCATGCCCATGCCGTGGAGAATGCGCAGCAACTGACCGACGATGGTGCCTGCCGTGTGCGTGTCCGGCTGCAGCGTGCCAAAGGTGATGGCGGCGACGACGGGAAAGAAGATTTCCGCGCCCAGCCAGACAACGAGCGCGAGATAGAGCAGCGTGCGGAGCAGCGTCTTCATGGCAGAAGGATACAGGGAATAGGGAGTAGGGAGCAGGGAGTACGGAGTAGGAGAGGCAGGAATTAAGTGGGGGAAGGCTTCAGTGGGGGCCGCCGCATGCAAGGGCCCTTCCGCTATTGTTTTTATTTTTCCCTGTGCCCTATTGTCTATTGCCTGTTTCCTAACATGGACGGGCGGCCGATGAGGCGCTCGATGCGTTTTTCGATGGGCGGGTGTGTGCTGAACAGGCTGGCGAATGTCTGGCCGGAGAGCAGCGGCTGCACGATGAACAGGTGCGCCGATGTGGGCGAGGCAACGAGCGGCACACGGCGGCTGGTGGCTGAAATCTTCTCAAGCGCGCTGGCCAGGGCGTAGGGGTTGCCGGTGAGGTGGGCGCCGCTGGCGTCGGCCTCGTACTCGCGGGTGCGCGAGACCCAGAGCTGAATCAGCATGGCTGCAAGAGGCGCAAGCAACAGCATGAGCAATGCGCCGATGCCGCCGCCTTCACGGTCGCGCCGGTCACCGCCGCCCATTCCGCCAAAGGCGCCGAACCAGAAGGCCATGCGCGCAAGGATGGTGATAGCTCCGGCGAGCGTGGCGGCGATGGAACTGGTGAGGATGTCGCGGTTGCGCACGTGGCCCAGTTCGTGGGCCAGCACGCCTTCCAGTTCGTCATCGGTCAGCAGGCCGAGGATGCCGTGGGTGACGGCGACGGAGGCGTGTTTGGGATTGCGGCCGGTGGCAAAGGCGTTGGGCGAGTCGGTGGGAATCACGTAAATCTTCGGCATGGGGATGCCGGCCTTGGCCGTGAGGCGCTCGACCACTTCATAGGCGCGGGGCAGTTGCTCGCGTGTTACCGGCTGCGCACCGTACATTGCCAGCGCGATCTTGTCGGAATAAAAGTAGCTGAAGAAGTTGGTCGCGGCGGCAATGGCGAAGGCAATCAGCGCACCGTTGGTTCCGCCCATGTATTCGCCGGCCAGCACCAGCAGCAGCGTAAGAGCGGTGAGCAGAAACGTGGTCTTGAGGGCGTTCATTTTTTTAGCCTCTAGCAGCCAGCTTCCAACTGGTTCGGCGCGGCTTCTTATCCTGCGGCACAGCAAACTGGCAGCCGCCCAGTCGATTGGACGCCAGAGCATGCCTTTAGGATGCAGAGCGCTGCTCCGGCCACGCCAGCACCCGAAGGCCGGGCGCTGGCGCATGAAGCTACGAGTTCTTCTTGAGCGCCCGTTTCAGCACAGTTTCAAGAGCGGCTTTGACTTCGGCGTACTCCTCGGGCGTGATTTTGCCGGAGAGCTTTTCGCTTTCGAGGGCAAACAGCTCTTCCTTCATCGCGTTGAGCAGGGCGGTGTTCTTTGCGGCTGATGAGGCAGGGAACGGCGCGGCGATTGGGCCGGGCTCGTAGGCGGCTCCAGCGACGGGCGCGCCGGCGGGCTTGCGCAGCAGGAAGGCCGCAGCGGCAGCCAGAAGCAGTGCCAAGGCGCCGAGAATCCACCATTTATATTTGCTGAGCGGGTCGGGGGTGTTGATGGGCTCGCCGATGCCGCCACCGGGCGTGCCCTGCTGGGGCTGGCCTCCAGCGTCACCGGGCTGCGCGCCGCCCTGGGCCTGGCGCGGGATGGAGCCGGTGCCTGAGACGGTGAACTCCAGGGCCTGGCCGGGCATCACGTTCTTGGCTACGAAGGTCTGGACGTTCGGGTCCTCCGGCACGGACTGGAAGTTGGAGCCTGAGCCCGCCTTGAAGGTCATGCTCTTGGGGAGAAGGATGCCCACATTCTGTGCAGGGAGAGCAACTTGCGGGTGGAAAGTGAAACTACTGCTTGAATAGGGAACGGTGTATTCAATCTGGAACAGGGTATCCTTGTCGCCTTCGTCGGGCTGGATGGGGAAGTTGAAGGCATACTGGCCTTTGGCTCCGGCGGGCTCCAGCTTGACGCTGGTGGGCAGGCCGGTGGGCCGCTGCGCGGCGACGCCAGCTACGACTGCCTCGGGCGGCAGCGTGATCTGGAAGGTGCGCGGGCTCCACTCGGTGCGGGGCGGCGAGCTGGTGTTGTGGACGAAGAAGCGCTCGGTGACGCGGAGCTGGCCGTTGTCGGCTTCGAGTTCGATCACATCGGCTTCGATGGAGACGCCTTCTACCTTGGCCGCCACGTCGTAGACCGGGATGTCGCCGGTTCCGCCGCCCTGGGGCGCGGCGATGAAGTAGCCCGCCCCTTGATGGGTGACGCGCACGAGGTAGGGTCCGCTGCCGGGCTCACTCAGTGAGTAGCGGCCCTGTGCGTCGGTGGTGGCGTGGGCGACTTCAGCCATGCCGGCCTGGACGTCCACCAGTACGACGGTGTCGCCCGCGGCGGGCTTGCCTGTGGTTTTGTTGGTTACCGTGCCGGTAATCTGAGCGGCTTGTGCGAGAGCTGCGGCAAAAAAGAGGCCGGCTGCTGCGGTGTGCAAAAGAAATTTGATCGATCTCATGGTCTTGGTGGGAATCCTTATCGTGTGCATCGAGCGGCGTGCGCTCGCTTAAGCCTGTTGCAGGTGCTCGATTTCGGCCAGCAGCTGCGCCGTTTCGTTCTCGAGCAGAGCGCGCTGCTCGGCGAAGTCCTCGTCAGGATACTTGCCGGCGCGGTACTCGAAGTTGAGGTCGCGCAGGTTCTCGTAGAGCTGCTCCTTGCGCTCCAGAAGGTAATCCAGGCGGGTTTTCTGGCGCTGGCTGGCAAAGACGTTTTCCGGCCAGAAGGTGTAAATTCCGAGCGCCAGAGCCAGCATTACACCGGCGACAAATCCCTGTGTTTCCGTCATGCTGAAAATCCTCCGTCGTTGCCAGCGCCTGTTTCGCGCCTGATTTTTTCGCGCAGCGCATCCATGGCGGGATCGGGCGCTTGTGCAACGGCCTGCGTCTTGCCGATGGACCAGCGGCGCACGAGCAGGATGGTGCCGAGCAGCGCCGCCGCAAAGACGGCAAAGGGCGCAACCCAGGCGACCAGGTCGAAGCCGTGCGTGGTGGGCGCAGCCAGCGCTGTGGCGCCGTATTTGGCCGCAAAGCTGGCCAGAATCTGCTGGTCGGTCGCGCCTGAGGCGATGGCCGCGCTCAGTTCGTTGCGCTCACGGCCGGACTCGGTGCAGCCAACATGGTTGCACTCGCCGAGCAACTGCGCGCAGCCGCAGGTACACATGAGGCGGTGGCTCAGGTCGTTAAAGCGGGAGCTGGCGTTGCTAGCCCCCATGGAGAAGCACATGGCAACGGCCAGGGCCAGCGCCTGCGCGCCCTTAATCCAGAAGGTGAAACGCGAGGCAGTGCGCATCAGTGTCCCCCTCCGAGCGCCGGTTCAGAGGGCGCCGGCTTTGTTGCGGGAACGCGCAGAGCGGCGGTCGCCGGAGTGAGGCTGGGCACCAGCGCAACGAAGGTTCCAAAGACCATGAAGACGACGCCTGCCCAGATCCAGCTGACGAGCGGATTGAGGAAGGCCTTGATGATGGGCTGGCCGGTATCGGGATTCGTGCCCTCGTAGACGACATAGAGATCCCAGCCGGGGACGGAGTGGATGGCGACCATGGTCTGGGGCTGCTGGCTGGCCAGGTAGACGCGCTTTTCCGGCGTGATCTGGAACTGCTTTTTGCCGTCGCGGTAGACGTCGAGGAGCGCGTATTCGGAGTTGTAGTTGAGGTTGGAATCCTGCGTGAAGCCGACGCACTCGAGGGTGTAGGGGCCGATGGGCAGCTTGTCGTGGAGGGCCAGTTCGCGCTCCTCGCTGCGGTTGAAGGCCGCACCTGCCAGGCCTACCACGACGATGACGACGCCGATGTGGATGATGTAACCACCGTAGCGGCGGGTGTTGCGGCGAATGAGGAGGTAGGTGGCGGCGAACAGGTTGCGATGAGTCTGCCGGGAGATGACGCCAGCGCCGCGCAGGAACTCCGACAGGATGGCTGTGAACACGCCCGCGGAAATTGCAAAGGCGACCAGGGCGTAGAAGTTGCCGGCGTCAAAGGCGCCGTTCTTCCAGGGGCGCACGCCGACGGCGAGACAGACGATCACGGTGGACCAGAGGGCAATCGAGGGGACGACAAAGTTGCGGCGGATGGCTCGCAGGGAGGTGGCGCGCCACGGGAGGAGCGGGCCTACCCCGGTGAGGAAGAGCAGAAAGAGTCCGATGGGCACGGCCACGCGGTTATAGAACGGCGGCCCGACGGTCACCTTGGTGCCCTGCACATACTCGCTGAGGATGGGGAAGAGCGTGCCCCAGAGGATGACGAAGCAGGCGGCGAGCAGGACAAGATTGTTGAA
This sequence comes from Acidobacteriota bacterium, assembly GCA_028876395.1. Taxonomy (GTDB): domain Bacteria; phylum Acidobacteriota; class Terriglobia; order Terriglobales; family Acidobacteriaceae; genus Telmatobacter. The sequence goes on along the minus strand of JAGWRX010000116.1, from coordinate 8,829 downwards.
AAGGAAGCTGGATTCGCGGCTGACCAGCGACTCCAGGCGCTGTTCGCTTTTGAGATGGCTGCGCTGGAGGATGTAGGTGAAGATGCAGACCGCGAGTACGATGCCCATGAAGACGTAAAACCAGTTTGCGATGGAGGACTGGGCGAAGGCATGCACGGAGCTGACCAGGCCGCCGCGAGTCAACGTGGTACCAAGCAACGTGAGCAGGAAGGTGGAGAAGATGAGCCAGACATTCCAGCTCTTCATCATGCCTTTGCGCTCCTGCATCATGACGGAGTGGAGGAACGCGGTGCCGGTGAGCCAAGGCATAAAGCTGGCGTTTTCCACGGGGTCCCAGCCCCAGTAGCCGCCCCAGCCGAGCACGGCGTAAGCCCAGTGCATGCCGAGAAAGATGCCCATGGTCAGAAACAGCCAGGTCACCATGGTCCAACTGCGCGTAATCTTGATCCACTTCTCGCCGGGGTAGCGCATCATGAGCGCACCCAGGGCAAAGGCAAAGGGAACGGTAAAGCCCACATAGCCCAGGTACAGCATGGGGGGATGGATGACCATCTCCGGGTACTGGAGCAAGGGGTTCAGGCCGTTGCCATCGTCGGGAATCGCGCCCTTGAGCAGCGAGAAGGGTGGAGCGGCAAAGTTGATGACCGCGAGGAAGAAGACCTGCACGGCCGCCAGAATCGTGCCCGCATAGGCGTAGAGCTTGACGTCGGTTTTGTGCGTCAAGCGCAGGACAAAGCCATAAGTCCCCAGCAGCCATGCCCACAACACAAGGGAACCTTCCTGACCGCTCCAGAGGGCCGCGAACTTGTAGGCGGCGGGCAGGGCGCGGTTGGAGTGCTCCATGATGTAGGCGATTGAAAAATCATTGTTAAAGACTGACCAGATGAGCGCGAAGGCTGCGCCGGTGACGGCGATGAAGCCGGCGATGCCCGCGCGGCGGGCCGTGTCGGCCAGGCGTTCGGGCGAGATGCGGACCGGCTGGCCGGTGGCCAGTAACCGAAGGGCAATCGTGCCGGCAAACAGATTGTAGGCGGCCAGCGCCAACGCGATGAGGAGTGCAAAACTACCAAAGGCTGCCATCAGGTCTCCAACATGATTCTCGCACGCAGGCTGGCAGCCTCAGAATGGCTCCCCAGCGAGGTTATTCTCAACCAATGATAGGCCTTCGTCCTGTGATTTGGCTCACACCATGGATGGAGAGTACGGGGCGGGGCAAAAGGAGGGCGTTTGCGGGTCAGGCATTGGAGTGGGTGTTCTGGGCGAGCATCTGGCTGGCCATGGCCAGCATTTCCTCCGAGGCGATGGGTCTGGGAAGAAAACGTACGCCTTCGGCTGCGTAATCGGCGGGGCATTCACTGGCGTCGCCCAGCACGAGAACCGGCAGCCTTGGCAACCGCGTATGCAGCTCAGCGACGAACTCCGGCCCGCTGATTCCCGGCATGTGCAGGCCGGAGATGACCAGTCCCAGCCCACCGGCAAACTGCGGGTGCTCGACCAGACAGAGCGCTTCGGCTGCGTCGGCGGCCCGCTGCACGTCGTGAAATCGCGTCTCGAGAATGGATTTACGAACAAACGCCTGAAGCGGGTCGTTGTCCACCAGAAGGATTGTCGCCATGTACCCCTGAGCCTACGCGGCGTGTGGCTGGCCTGCCGCACCGTCTATTGACTAGCTGAACATCTACGATGATGCAAAGTGTCATGCGGTTGCCTGCCGGCGCGGATGGCGTGGATTCCGGGCCTAGCCGAAAAGAAACTCCTTGTCTCGCAGCTCCTTGATGCTGTCGCGCAGGCGGGCGGCCTTTTCGAACTCGAATTTGCGGGCGGCCTCGCGCATCTCCGTCTCCAGTCTGGCGATATATTGGTCCACTTCGGTCTGGGACTTGAATTCGGGCAGGCCTGCGGTTTCTTCTTCGGCCACGTCGCCGTACTCGGCCTTGAGTATCTGCGCCAGGCCCATGTCCACGGCGCTGACGATGGACTGCGGCGTGATGCCGTGCTCCTCGTTGTAGGCTTCCTGGATGGCGCGGCGGCGGTCGGTCTCGCCCATGGCCTGGCGCATGGAGTCGGTGATGCGATCGGCGTAGAGAATGGCGCGGCCTTCCACGTGGCGTGCAGCGCGGCCCATGGTCTGGATCAGCGAGCCGGAGGAGCGCAGAAAGCCTTCCTTGTCTGCGTCGAGGATGGCCACCAGCGATACTTCGGGGAGGTCCAGCCCCTCGCGCAGGAGATTGATGCCGATGAGGACGTCGAACTCGCCCTTGCGCAGTCCGGCGAGCAGCTTGACGCGCTCGAGGGTCTCGATTTCAGAGTGCATGTAGCGGCAGCGCACGCCGACCTCAGTGTAGTAGCCGGCGAGATCTTCGGCCATGCGCTTGGTGAGGGTGGTGACGAGGGCGCGTTCGTTGCGTTGGGCGCGGTCGCGAATCTCGGCCAGCAGGTCGTCGATCTGGCCCTTGACTGGGCGCACTTCAACCTGGGGGTCCACCAGGCCGGTGGGGCGAATGACCTGTTCGACGACCACCCCGGAAGAGCGCGTGAGCTCGTATGGGCCGGGCGTGGCGGAGACGTAAATCGCCTGTTGCACACGGTTCTCAAACTCCTCGAACTTCAGCGGCCGGTTGTCCATGGCCGAGGGAAGGCGGAAGCCGTAGTCGACGAGATTCTGTTTGCGGCTGCGGTCGCCGAACCACATGCCGTGGACCTGGGGAATGGTGGCGTGGCTCTCGTCCACGAAGAGGAGGAAGTCGCGCGGAAAGTAGTCAAGCAGAGTGGGCGGAGGCTCGCCGGGCAGGCGGCCGGAAAAATGGCGCGAGTAGTTCTCGATGCCGTGGCAGTAGCCCATGGACTTGATCATTTCGAGATCGAAGCGCGTGCGCTGGTTGACGCGCTGCGCCTCCACCATGCGGCCCTGGGATTCAAGCTCGGCTACCCAGCTTGAGAGCTCGGCGAGGATGGACTCGACGGCCTCGGCGCGGCGCTCAGGCTGGACGACGTAGTGGCTCTTGGGATAGATGGGCAGGCGCGCGTACTTCTGCTTCACGGTGCCGAAGAGCGGATCAATCTGCGAGAGCGACTCGATTTCGTCACCGAAGAGCTCGATGCGGTAGGCCGTTTCATCGTAGGTGGGAAAGACCTCAATGATGTCGCCGCGCACGCGGAAGGTGCCGCGGCGGAAGTCATTGTCGTTGCGCTCATAAAGAATTTCAACGAGACGGCGGGTGATGTCTTTGCGGCTGATGCGCTGGCCCTTCTCCAGCAGCAGCAGCATGCCGTAGTAAGCCTCAGGCGAGCCGAGGCCGTAGATGCAACTGACGGAACTGACGATGATCGCGTCGCGCCGCTCAAAGAGCGAGCGAGTGGCGGAGAGGCGCAGCTTGTCCAACTCCTCGTTGATGGTGGCTTCCTTCTCGATATACAGGTCGCCGGCGGGAATGTAGGCCTCGGGCTGGTAGTAGTCGTAGTAGCTGACAAAGTACTCGACGGCGTTATCGGGGAAGAACTGTTTGAACTCGTGGTAGAGCTGCGCGGCGAGTGTCTTGTTGTGGGCGAGGATAAGCGCGGGGCGGTTGGACTGCTCGATGACCTTGGCCATGGTGAAGGTTTTGCCCGAGCCGGTGACGCCGAGCAGCACCTGGTGCTTCTCTCCGGCGGCGAGGCCCGAGACCAGCTCCTCGATGGCGCGGGGCTGATCCCCCCGCGGCTTGTAGTGGGTCACCAGTTGGAAGTCCATGGTGGCATTATAGCCCGAAATGGCGAATATGAGGCGAAAATAGGGGTCACAATGCGCGGCGCAGATCTGCGCCGGCCTCGGTTGTTAAGAGTTTGCCGAGCGGCTACCTCAACATGGCGCCGACGTTGGCGCGGATGGACGGGTTGGACGCAGTTCCGGTGATGGTGAGCGGAACGCCGTTGTTTACAGCGCCCTGGAGCACTTTGCCGAAGAAGCCGCCGATTTTGTTCGCAGCTCCACTGGCTATTGAGCCGACTCCCGAGGTGGTGTTGAGCTTGGCGAGCAGCTTGAAGTCGAGCGCGCCGGAGGGATAGACGGTGCCGCTGCCGGTGGCGGTTCCGAGCTGGGGCATGTTGCCGAAAATGTTGGCGAGCTGGGTGGACTGCGGGGAGGAGTGGACATCGGCGCGCAGCGTCTGGATGGCTGTGCCGCCGCGGGTGGCACCCGGGGAGGTGAGGCCTTGAATCTTTGAGCCGAGGTCAAAGCCGGCGAGCTCGGTGTTGTCAATCTCGACAGGCCCGTCGATGGTGGTTGCGGTGGCCGGGCCAGTGATGCCGAGGTTGGCGGTGAGGCTGCCTCCGCGCAGGGACGATCCGCTGGGGAGTGTGACTCCGAAGGCGGGGAGCAGTTCTTCCAACTGATCAATGGGGAGGTTGGGCGCGGCAAGGCGCAGGTTGAGCAGGACGGCCTGCGGCGTGAGCCGATAGCCGCCGTTCACGTGCGCGGCCACAGACCCGGTGTGGATGGAGATGTCAGAGACCTGGCCGGTGCGCGCGTCGAGATTGTTGGAGATGGCGTAGTCAATATTGACCGGGCGCGGCGCGGGTGAGCCGGTGCGCGCCAACTGGAGATTCGAGGCCTGGATCTTTCCGCTGCTGGTGAGGGTCCTGCCGTCGGAGGCAAGCTGCGCGTCGATGTCAGTAACCATGGAGATGCCCTTGCCGGGATCAACGACGCCGACGGCCACGGGGTCAAAGTGCTTGAGTTGAAGCCTGGCTTGGAAGGGCGTGTCGGAGGCATCTTTCTGCGCGACGGGACCTGCATTGCCGCTGAGCTGAAACGAGCCCGAGCCGGGAAGGCTGGCCGCAAGCTGGAAGGGGAACGACTTGTCGAAGGCGAACTGCTTGATATCGAGGTTGACGGCTGTGTAGGAGAGGGTCTTGCCGGTAGCGGGAATGGAGGAGACGGTGGCGCTGCCGTTGCTGATCTTAAGTTCGCCGACGGTGAGGTTGGGTATGGCGCTGGGTTGGTGAGGTGCGGTGCTGGCGGCGCCGCCCAGGCTGGAGAAGTTCCATCTGCCGTCCTGTGCGTGAATGAGTTGAATGGAAGGAGATTCGACAGCCAGATTGGTTACGCGCACCTGGCGATGAAAGAGAAATGGGCCGGTCTCAATGCCGATGTGGAGCGATTTGGCTTGTATGAATGGCGCGGCGCTGAATATGGGATCGTCGGCGATGGAGATGTTCTCCGCAACGAGGCTGCCGGAGAAGAGGGAGAAGCTGATGTGGCCGAGGGTGACTCTGCGGCCGAGCGCGGTGGAGAGCTGGTCCTGGAGCATGGGTCGAAAGGTATCGGCGTTGACGAAGAACGGAACAAGCAGGACGGCGACGACGAGCAGCGCGGCTACCGCGAGTGTGACCTTGACCCAGCGCTTTTGCATGAAGCTCTCCTTAGCAAAGTCGATGCGTTCGCATTGTACCGCTCTGCGGTGTTTCTCCCCCTCGATAGAGCGTTCAGCGCCGGTGTACAGGCCGGTGAACGCTCTGCGGTTCCAGTGAGGCAAAGGAGGAACTCCACGAGCCATCATCCTGCTGGGTGAGATGCGGCTCGGCGAGGTGCGTTGCCTACCACGGCAGTGGCTGGCCCATGTGGAAGTACCCGCCGGTGGGCCCGTCGTGGGGAAGCGTGGCGAGCGCGGCGCTTGTTTTGCCTCCCTCGCTGAGTTCCATGGGAGCGTCCTTGCCGCCCATGTCGGTTTTTACCCAGCCGGGGTGTGCGGAGTTGACCTTGATGTTGGTATCGCGCAACTCGTGGGCCAGGTGGATGGTGAAGGCGTTGAGCGCGGTCTTTGATGCATCGTAGGCGAAAGATTTTGCGTTGTAGATGGGCGATTTGGGGTCGGCGTGCAGGGTGAGCGAGGCGAGGATGCTGGAGAGGTTGACGATGCGTCCAGCGGGACTTTTCTTAAGCAGCGGCAGGAGCGCGCTGGTGAGCGCCACCTGGGCGAAGAAGTTGGTGTCGAAGATCTTGCCGAGCAGGTCGAGGGGAATTTCAGATGCGGAATGGTTTGGCCCCTCGACCGGGAACCCGCCGGCAGCGATTCCGGCGTTGTTGACGAGGATGTCGAGGCGGCCGTACCGGGAGTTGAAATACTCGTATGCGGCCTGCCAGTCGCTGGGTTTGGTGATATCGAACTGAAGCACGTCGGCATCGACGCCCTGGGCGCGAAGTCTGGCGACGGCCTGCTCGCCCTGAGCGGCATCGCGGGAACCAATGACGACCTTCACGCCGGCATCCTTGAGGTCGAGAGCGGTCTGGAAACCGAGTCCGCGATTTCCGCCGGTGATGAATGCAATTTTCTGTGACATAGGGGAAGTTTCTCCTGTGCAAGGTTCGATGAACGTGCGTCGTGAGAAGTTGCAGAGAATCCGAGTGAGTCGTGTGAAGAGCGGCAACGCGCTACAATGGCGCTCATTCGTACATTGAGGAGGCACTATGCGCAGGATGCTTCTGGTTGTTGTTGTGGCGGCGTTTGCAGTGGGCCTTGCGGCGCCGCTTGTGGCGCAGGGTGCGCCGCCGCAGGGCGGGGCAGACCAGCCTTACACCGTCGAGTACTACTACAAGGTGCAGTGGGGCCATCAGCAGGAGTTTCTTGATCTGTTCCTCAAGAACCACTACCCGTTGCTGAAGAAGATAGTGAGCACGGGGCGGATGCTCTCAGTGAAGATCGAGGCTCCGGCATACCACACGACGGAAGACGGGCGCTGGGATTATCGCGTGACGATTCGCTACAAGAACTCGACGGTGGCCACGACAGCCAATCCTGATGAAGAGGCTTTCATCAAGCAGCTATGGCCGGACCAGAAGACTTACCAGAGAGAGGAACAGCGGCGGTTCGAGATTCTCGCGGCGCACTGGGATCTGCCGGTGACCGACATTACACCGGGGCGACAGTGATTCGTCTTGCGTGATTCGGCGGGTTGAGGCTCGTGCTTTCCCACTCTTGCGCCAGAAAGAAGTCGCAAGGATGAGGCACGCGGCTTTGTACTTCTCAGTCGTTTCTGTGGCGCCACTGGCGGACCAGGTCTTCGGCGGCTTGGGCCAAAGAGGAAACTGGAAGTCGAAGCCCGCATCGAACAGGCGGCCGGGAACGACGCGGCGGCTCTTGAGCGCCAGCTCGGATTCGGTGCGCAGCAGGAAGGCGGCGAGTTCAACGAGCGGCGCGGGGGCGGGCAGGCCGTTGGGCATGTCCCAGGCGTCGCGCAGAGCGGCCATGAACTCGCGATTGGGCAGGGGATTGGGCGCGGCGAGGTTGACGGGTCCCGCAATGTCTTCGCGGGCGATGAGGAAATCGACGGCGCGGGCAAAGTCGGTCTCGTGAATCCAGGAGACAAACTGGCGGCCGTTGCCCTGCGTGCCGCCGAGGCCCACGCGCACGAGGTTTGACAGCACAGCGAAGGCGTTGCCCGGCGTGGGACTAAAGGTGATGGCAGAGCGCAGGGCTACCTTGCGCGTGCGCGGGGTTGGATCCTCAAAGAACGCGGCCTCCCAATCCTTCGCGACGCGGATGGAAAAATTCCATGCATCCGGTGCGCCGGGCTCATTGCCGCCGAGCTCGCCTGTGAGTTCATCCATGGGCCGGTCGAGCGCGTGGCGATAGATGGTGGCGGTGGATGCATTGAGCCAGACGCGGGGCGGCTCGGCGAGGGTGGAGATGACGCGGTTGAGCAGGCGCGTGGTGTGGATGCGCGAGTGGTAGATGGCTTCGCGGTTGGCCGCTGTGTAACGGCAGTTGACGCTGCGGCCGGAGAGGTTGATGCAGACATCGGCGCCTTCAAGATGCTCGGTCCATGGGCCGATGTGCTCGCCGTCCCAATGCACGGTCTGCCAGGGCGCCGTGTAGGGCCCGCGGGTGAGGACGGTGACGTGGTGGCCGCACTCCAGCAGGTGGCGCGCCAGCATCTGGCCCACCTGACCGCTGCCGCCGGGCAGCACAATGCGCAGCGGGCGCGAGGGCAGAGCTGAGTATGAACCCATTGCCCTAGGCGGTATCGACATATACACTTGGCGGCTTGGAGAAAACCTGGTGTCTTTGGTCCATGCCGCCAAGCCGATATGAGTTGAGTGAAGCGCAGTGGGAGCGGATCCGGGATTTTCTGCCCGGCCGCAAAGAACACGTGGGCCGCACGGCGGCAGATAACCGGGTGTTCGTGAACGGAGTGCTGTGGGTTCTGCGTTCCGGAGCCCGCTGGCACGATCTTCCGGAGCGCTACGGCAAGTACAAGAGCGTGCACAAACGCTTCGTACGCTGGGCTCACTCCGGAGTGTGGGATCGCATCTTCGCCGAGTTGGTGAAGGATCGAAAGAATCAGTACCTGATGATCGATTCGACCATCGTTCGGGCTCACCAGCAGGCGGCCACGGGCCGCAAAAAAGGGGCGACGACAAGGCTCTGGGGCGTTCCCGAGGAGGTCTGACGACCAAAATCCACCTGCTGGCCAACCAGGATGGTGAGCCGATCCAGTTCCTCATCACCGCCGGACAAGTGAATGACTGCACGCAGGCCGTGGAACTGCTCGGGCAGCGGCATGCCGACGCTGTCATCGCCGACAAGGGCTATGACAGCGACACCATCCTGACGCATGTCAAAGCGATGAAGGCCGAACCGGTCATCCCATCCCGCCGGTGCCGTAAACAGCAGCGTCAGCACAATGAACAGCTGTACAAGCAGCGCAATCGCATCGAGCGTTGCTTCAGCCGACTGAAGCAGTTCCGCCGACTGGCCACACGTTACGAGAAATCCAAAACCTGCTTCCGGGCCATCGTCGCCCTCGCCTGTTCCTGGCTCCTGCTCCAGCTATATGTCGATACTGCCTAGC
>JAGWRX010000115.1 GCA_028876395.1 Acidobacteriota bacterium | reverse complement strand
TGATCACGTCGGTCATCTTCTGTTTGTAAAAGGGCGGCAGGTTTCCATATTGCAGCATCCAGTCTTCGAGATAGACGGTGGGCACCAGGTAGGTGCCGCGCTTCTTCATTTCGGCGATGGCTTCGTCGTTGATGTAGCTGCTGTGCTCGATGGAATCGACGCCGGCCTCGGTGGCCCAGAGGATACCCTGCGCGCCATGGGCGTGCGCGGCGACCTTGCGGCCCAGGCGGTGGGCGTCAGCCACGATGGCCTGCATCTCCTCGAGGGTGTACTGCGAGGCCTGCGGATCGTCGCCCTTGGAGAGCACGCCGCCGGTGGCGCAGATCTTGATCAGGTCAGCGCCGTATTTGATGTTCTTGCGCACCATGTGCTGCACGGCGGGGATGCCGTCCGCCACGCCGTCGCCGACCACGTGATATTGGGCAGGCAGCAGGTTCTCGTCGCAGTGGCCGCCGGTGATGCCGAGCGGCGGCCCGCTCACCATCATGTGCGGCCCGGGCACCTGGCCGGAATTGATGGCGTCGCGCAGGTCCACATCGGTGTAGCCGTTGGCGCCCACGTTGCGGACGGAGGTAATGCCGGCCAGCAGCGTGGTGCGGGCATTCGCCACGCCCGTAATGGCCTCCTTGGCATCGGTCATGGTCAGTTCGTGGTAGGGGTCGAAGTTCGTATCCATCGTCAGGTGCGTGTGCACGTCGATGAGCCCCGGCAGCACTGTGAGGCTGCCCAGATCGATGACGGCATCGGACGGCTCGGCGGAGATCGAGGCGGTGGGCGCGATGGACTGGATGGTGTCGCCCACGACCACGATGGTCTGGTTGTCGAGCAGGCGGCCGGTTTTTACGTCGAGCAGGTGGCTGGCGCGGACCAGGGTGCGCTTCGGGGCGGGCTTCTGAGTCTGTTGAGCAACGCCGCGGGCGGTGAGACCTGCCGCGACCAACGCCAGGCACAAGGCGACTGCCAGTTTCTGTCTGAGAACCATGCTTTTCTCCTGCGGCGAACCGTTTGCGGAGTGTAGCAAATGAGGCCAGCAGGCATCATCCTGAATGTGGAGGACGTGCAAGGCGCCTTAGAAGGAAATGCCCGGTGCGTGATAGGCTGCTAGGCAAAGAAGATAGAGCCGCTTTGGCTGTTTGCGCCCCATGCAGGCCTCCATCCACTCGCGCCGCAGGCGCCTATGGAGATGACCGGGCACCCTGTCTTCAAGAGGACATCCAATGAATCCTTTCCGCTTCATTCCTATTCTGCTGATGGCAGCCGGAGCCGCGATGGCGCTGCCGCCTGCGCCGGCCGACGACGCGAAGCCCGCGCCTCCGCCGGCGATCAAGAGCTTTGACCTGAACGCGATCGACAAGACCGCCGACCCCTGCACGGACTTCTACCAGTACGCGTGCGGGAACTGGAACAAGAACAACCCGATTCCCGCCGACCAGGTGCGGTGGGCGCGGTCGTTCTCTCTGCTGATGGAGCGCAACCGCTACCTGCTCTGGCAGGAGCTGGATGCCGCATCGAAGGACCCGAAGACGCCGCTGGAAAAGCAGTACGGCGACTACTACGCCGCCTGCATGGATACCGCGTCGATTGAGAAGAAGGGCCTTGCGCCGCTGGAGCCCGGACTGGAGCGCATTGCCGCGCTGAAGGACGCGCAGGGACTGGGCACGCTGGTGGGCAGGCTGGCCGCGGACGGTGTTTCCACTACCCCCTTCCGGTTTGGCGTGCGGCAGGACGAGAAGGACTCGTCCAAGCAGATTGCCTCGATTTCGCAGGGCGGACTTTCGCTGCCGGACCGCGACTACTACATCGTGGACAGCAAGCGCTTCCAGGACATACGCGCGGAGTACGCGGCGCACGTGACAAAGATGTTCACGCTGGCCGGGGACACGGCCGGGCAGGCCGCAAAGGAAGCCGCAGCGGTGATGGCGATTGAGACGGCGCTGGCCAAGGCTTCGACCAGCCGCACGGACCTGCGCGAACCGGAGAATCGCTACCACATCTACACGGTGAGCGACTTTGAGAAACTGGCGCCCGGCCTCGATTTCCAGGCGTACTTCAAGGACGTGGAGGTGGGGCATTTTGAGACGCTGAACGTGGCGACGCCGGAGTTCTTCAAGGCGCTGAACGGGCTGGTGACGACAGAGCCCGTGGATGCGTGGAAGTCGTACCTGCGCTGGCACCTGATTCACGGCGAGGCCAGCAACCTGCCGAAGGCGTTTTTCGATGAGAACTTCGCCTTCTTCGGCAAGACGCTTGCGGGGCAGAAGGAGCCCACTCCGCGCTGGAAGCAGTGCACGGCGATGACGGACCGCGCGCTGGGCGAAGCGGTGGGCCAGGACTGGGTGAAGCAGAATTTTCCTCCCGCGGCCAAGGCCAGCATGGACAAGCTGGTAGCCGCGCTTGAAAAGGCTCTGGGCGAGGACATCAAGACGCTGCCCTGGATGAGCGAAGACACCAAGAAGGCAGCCGAAGAGAAGCTGGCGCTGGTGCGCAACAAGATCGGCTACCCGGAGAAGTGGCGCAACTACTCGGCGCTGAAGGTGAGTCGCAATGACCTGATCGGCAACCTTGAGCGCAGCGAGGTTTTCGAGCGCAACTGGGACCTGGGCCATCTGGGCAAGCCAGTGGACGAGAAAGAGTGGGGCATGACGCCGCCCACGGTCAACGCCTACTACGACCCGTCGATGAACGACATCAATTTTCCGGCGGGTATTCTACAGCCGCCGTTCTTTGACTTCACGGTGGACCCGGCGGTGAACTTTGGCGGCATCGGCGTGGTGATCGGGCACGAGATTACGCATGGCTTTGACGACGAGGGCTCGAAGTACGACGGCAAAGGCAATCTGCGGGAGTGGCAGACGCCGGCCGACCGGAAGGCGTTCACCGAGCGCACCGACTGCGAAGTGAAGGAGTACGACGGTTTTGAGGCCGCGCCCGCGCACGGCGATGCCGGCGCGCAGAAGCTGAACGGCAAGCTCACGCTGGGCGAGAACACGGCGGACAACGGCGGCCTGCGGATTGCCTACCTGGCGCTGCTGGACACGCTCGCTTCCGAGGGCAAGACCATCAACGAAACGATCGATGGCTACACCGAGGCGCAGCGCTATTTCCTGGGCTTTGCGCAGGTGTGGTGCCAGAACCAGACCGAGCAGGCGGCGCGCCAGTCCGCGCTGGTGGACCCGCACTCGCCGGGCCGCTGGCGGGTGAATGGCACGGTACAGAACTTCGACGAGTTCGGCAAAGCCTTCCGCTGCAAGAAAGGGCAGCCCATGTACCCGGCAAACTCCTGCCGCGTGTGGTGAACAGGGCGGATGGCTCCGGAGCCGCGGCTGTACGCAGCCAGGCTCCGGGGCACGTGGATGCGCGGTGACTTTATCCACAACCGCCGCGTCCAACATCCAACCGTACCTGCAATTGAGCCGCACGGGAGTAGAGTGCCCCGATTCTGTCTACTACGGGCCACAGACCGGCCCCTACGGGAATACACTGTTTTGCCCCAAGTGGAGCGGAAACTAGGCACAACGTGGCCTTGGCTTTTACAATTCATCAGGGACCCATCCCAACCCAGCTCTGCTGTGGAACTAGCAAACTTGGCGGCGCACGCCGGACCAGGATGAAGGAATCGCATGAAGTTTAAGAAATTCGGCAAGGCCTTTCTGATGAGCGCCCTTTCAGCTGGCGTCGTCCTCGGCATTACGTCTTGCGTCCAGAGTTATACGGTCGGTTATCTGTGGGTCACGGGCAACGTCACGGCTCAAAGCACCGGCAACGGCATCATCAGCGGGTTCAAGATCGACCACAACACGGGCAACCTGGTCCCCATCAACGGTCTTCCGATTTCCTCCGGAGGCGCGAACCCCGGCCGCGCGGTCGTTCTCGCTGGCCAGCGATTCATTTATGTTCTGAATCGCGGGGTCAACGCCTCGGGCGGCTCGGTGTGCACCACAGCCGACCCCTGCCAGAACTCGAACATCACCCAGTTCGCGATTGGCGGCAACGGCGTGCTCTCTCCGCAGGCGACCTTCTTCTCGCAGGGGATCAATCCCTTCCGCATCGTTGCGGACACGGCGGGCAACTTCCTTTACGTGCTGGACCACGATGCGCCATCGAACGCGTCGTGCGCTCTGGCTCTTGGGTCGGGCGTGACCTCGTGCGGCGACGTGACGGCGTTCAAGATCGACTCGAATACGGGCCGCCTGACGCTGGTGGTCAACTCCCAGGTGACCTCAGCGAGCGGCACGGCGCTGCCCTACTTCCCGGTTCCCGCCAACCCGGTCGATTTCGTGCTGGCGAATGGCTATATCCTCACGGTCAGCAGGACCCCGGCGACGGGCGATACGGTCTTCCCGTATACCTATAACGCCAGCACCGGACAGTTGACGATCAACCAGAACAGTTCGCAGCCGCTGAACATCACGCAGACGACGGGGATTATCTCCGCCGGGGGCAACATTTACGTGCTGGCTAACGAACCTATCACGGTGAACGGCATCACCTCGCCGAGCCAGGTACTTCCGTTTACGGTGGGCACAAACGGCGCGCTGCAGGCGATGACGGGCGGAGCTATTCCGGACGATCCGACGCTGTCGAACCCGATCTATCTGATTGTCGAGTCCAAGGGCAAGTGGGTGTATCTGGCCAACCAGGGCAACAATACGGACCAGAACAACACGCAGAGCGGACTTGCCGGCTACGTGATTGACCCGGCGACGCACCAGTTGAGCGAGATTCCGGGCAGCCCGTGGGGCACCGGGGCCGGTCCGCAGTGTCTGGTGGAGGACCCGTCCAACCAGTTTGTTTACACGGCCAACTTCAATGACTCAACGATAACGGGCCGCGTAATCGACCAGAACTCCGGCGTATTGAATAACCTGCCCGGCAAGGCCAACCGCAACTACCCGCTGACGGGCCCGGCTGCGTGGTGCATGGTGTCTGGACGCACAAGCTAGAGCGGCGCACGGAAGCAGTTGTGACTTGGGCAGGGATTGGCCGGTTGTCCGGCCCCTGCCCTGGGTTCCGGAGATTCCGGATTCCTGAAGAATGTAGCCGAGTCGCGGAGCGGTTGGATCCTGAGCCGCGTTCTTGGATTACCAAACCTGGATTTTCAGGGCCGAAGTTACGGTCCGCTGACGAAAGATGCGCATGAAGTTAAACAGATCGAGCCAGCTGGTGCTGGTCTCCGCGGTCAGCCTGCTGGCGTCAGGGTTTCTGTCTGCCTGCAGCTTTCTTACCGGCACACTTACCGTGGACTTTGTGTATGTCACCAGCGCCCTGGCCGCGGGACCCAACCAGTACGGCGAGGTGGATGTTTTCGAGATCAACTCGGAGTCGGGCCGGATGCGGCAGATCCCGGCGTCGCCGTTCCCCTCGGGCGGGCGTAATCCTGTGGCCGAGGCTCCCTCGGCGGACAACACCAACCTCTACGTGGTGAACCAGGATGACAACACCATCGTTCAGTTCGTTATCGGCAACGACGGCAAGCTGTACCCGCAGAACACGGTGAATACGCCTGGAGTCTTTCCGATGGCGGTCGCGGTGGCGGGCAAGAGCCTTTACGTTCTGGACACGTACCAGCCGTTGCCCACCTGCTCGCCCGCGGCACCCTGCTCGGGCTCGGTGGCGGTCTTCCCGGTGAAGGCGGACGACTCGCTGGCCTCGCCGGTGGCCAACGCCAGCGTTGGCGGCAATTACTGGCCTCTGATCCTGCCCGGGAACCCCGCGCACGTGCTGACGCCGACCAGCATCACCACGGCGGCTTCGGGCGCGTATGTCTACGTCACGGCATATGACTCGACCGCGGGCGGCGGTTACGTTTTCGGCTTCGCAGCCAACTCCGACGGAACGCTGACCGCGTTGAACTCCGGCGTGCCCTTCGCCGCCGGGACGAAGCCATACTCGATTGCGAGCGACCCCTCCGGCAACTACGTTTACGTGACGGATTTCGCCAAGGCCAACGTGCTGAGCTTCCAGGTGAATGCCGGACTGCTTTCCCCTGTGAGCGGCAGCCCGTTCCAGGCGGGCAACCAGCCGGCGTCGGTGGTTGTGGATGCCACGGGCAAGTATGTCTTTGTCGCCAACTCGCAGGACTCGACGGTCACCTCGTACACGAGCCGCAGCGGCGCGCTGACCAGCGTTGGGACGTACACGACCGGGACACAGCCGATGGCCATCGGCATCGATCCCGCGCTGAATCAGTACCTTTACACGGCCAACTTCCTGGGCGGCAACGTATCGGGCTTCCAGTTGAACGCGAACGACGGCAGCCTGCTCAACTCGCAGTTTTCGCCGTTCAAGTCCAACGCGCAGCCGACAGCCGTGGCTGCCATTCCGCACGGGAGCCAGGCGAAGAAGTAGCCAGCAGTGGAACAGCCTGCCCGAAGCGTGGAGTTGAAACGCTGCAAGACGGAGCAGGCCGGCAGAATTTTGAGCCCGATGCCGGGCATGGTAGCAATACCCCGTACAGGGCTTTTACAATCAATTACGGGGCAACTCAACCAGTTCTCATTGGGCTCGACACGGATGGCCCACGACGAAGGAAGCGCATGAAGTTCAGCAAATTGAGCCAGCTTTTTCTGGTCTCTGCCATCGGCCTTCTAGTGGCCACATTTTTGACTGCCTGCCAGCTCGTTACCATTGACTATGTGTTTCTGGCCACAGCCGGTACGGGAACCGGCAGCGACGGCCAGATCGAGACGTTCGCGGTCGATTCCCAGTCCGGCGCGCTGCGCACCGGCGCCAAGGCCGTTTCCTCCGGCGGCGTGAATCCGGTGGCGCTGGCCGTCTCCTCTGACCACAACAACCTCTATGCCGCCAACCAGGGCGACAGAACCGTGGTCCACTTCACCATTGCCGCGAACGGCGACATCACGGCCAAGGACACGGTCACGCTGAACGATGCCCCGGTCTCATTGGCCGTAAACACGGCAGGGACTTACCTGTACGTGGTTTCCGGCTCCTCCTCGGCCACGCTGACAGAATATGCGCTGTCCTCGGGCACCATCGGGTCGGTTACGGCGCAGCAGAGCCTGGTTGTGCCGGGCTTCGCGGGCGATACGATCGTCCCCACCGCCGTGACGGTGCTGGCCAACAACAACGCGGTGTATGCCACGGTGTATGACCAGTCCGCCTACAACCCCGGCGGCACGGTCACCAGCAACGCGCACCCCGGCTGGGTCTTCGGCTACGTTGTCGGCAGCGGCGGCGCGCTGACGCCCGCGACCGCGAGCCCTTACCAGGCCGGCGTAAAGCCGAGCGCCCTGGCAGCCGACCCGACCAACCGCTTTGTGTACGTGACCGACTTCGCGTCCAACCAGCTAATTGGCTATGGCATCCAGTCGGGCAGCATCCTGAGCTACCTGATCAACGGCCCGTTCAGGACCGGGAGCCAGCCGACTTCGGTGGCCATCGACCCGCGCGGCCTTTACATGTACGTCTCGAACGCGCTGGATTCGACAGTTTCCGCTTACGACATCGACCTGAAGACCGGCACGCCGTCGTCGGCGATCAACCCGACGGGCGCCTCCTCCAACTTCTCGGATACCCAGCCGGTCTCGATCGCCGTCGATCCGGCTCTGGGCCGGTTTGTGTATACCGCCAACTACCTGGGCAACTCGATCTCCGGTTTCCAACTGGATCCCAATGCGGGCACGTTGAAGCCCACACAGGCAACGCCCTACCCCTCGGGGTCCCACCCCACCGCGCTGGCTATCGTGCCTCACGGCAACCACTCCTCGCAGTCGGTCACGCCGTAGCGGCGCGCAGGCCACTCCGCACAAAAGCCAAAGCCCAGCCGCAACAGGCTGGGCTTTCTGCTGGCTGGATAGCAAAGCGCCCGGCACCACGCCGCGTCTCTTACGCCGCCATCCACCGGCGCAACTGGCGCTGCGCGGGCTTCTCCACGAAATGGAGCGCCAGGAGCGCGAGGGCAATCAGCAGTACGTAGCTGATCCACGGATCTAGCCCGTTGAGGCCAACCCGGTTGAGGATATGGCTGTCGTGAATCAGATTCCAGAGGTTGAAGTGGAGCAGATAGAGGCAGTAACTGGCCTCGCCCACAAAGACCAGGGGGCGGGCCCCGAGCGCGTAGGCGAGCACGTTGTTGCCGGCCAGCCCGAGAACGATGCAGCCGAACAGGGGCATCAGCAGGCCGTCATGGAGCATGGGGTAGGGCATCACCGACCCGAGCGAAAGCACTCCAAAGGCGATGGCGAAGCCCGCGACGCCGAGGATGAGGCGCAGGCGGCTGCTGCGCGGCACAAGCTCGTCGAGCTCCGCCAGCAGGACGCCAAAGACGAAGCTGGCCAGGTGCGGAAGCGGGGTATATTTGAGGGCCTGCAGCCAGGGACCATAGCTCCAGCGGTCGGGATGGGCAATGCCGTCGGGTTGAAAAATCATGTACAGCGCGCCGGGAATG
>JAGWRX010000114.1 GCA_028876395.1 Acidobacteriota bacterium | reverse complement strand
GGTCGCCGGTGGTCTTAATAATCTCGATTTCGACGGCATGTCCAGCCTGACGCAGAAGTGCCGCAATGTGATTTGCCTGCCAAAGAGCTAACTGGGAACCGCGGCTGCCGATGCGGAGATTCATTCGCCACCTGCCATTGCTTTCTTGTCTAGTTCGCGTGAATCGTTGGCGGATTCGGTGGCTGGTTCCGTGTGCTGATCAGGCTCAACGGAGGGGAGCGACCAGGTTTCGCAGAGGGTTTCCATGCGGGCACGGTCGTTTTCGCGCGCTGCATGCTTGAGCGCCTGCATGGGGGGATGAAGGAACTTGTTCACAATGCCTCGGGTGAGGGCATCAACAACGGCGAGTTGCTCAGCTGAGAGGGAGCCAAGACGCGCGTGCAGGCGTTTAATCTCAGCCTGACGGAGGTCCTCGGCCTGCTTCTGCAGGGCGACGATGGCTGGGGCGGCGTTGACTGAGCGGCGGCGTTGATGGAACCGTTCTACTTCTTCGGCGACGATGGTCTCAGCGTCTGAGGCCTGGCGTCCGCGTTCAGCAATGTGCGCCGCGGCCACCTGTTGCAGATCGTCAATGTCGTAGACGAAGAGGCCGTCGAGCCTATTCATTGCCGGGTCCACGTCGCGTGGCACAGCTATATCGATGAAGAACATGGGCCGATTTCGGCGACGTTTGAGATAGCTCTCACCGTGTTCGCGGCGGAAGATGGGGTGCGGCGCGCCTGTGGAGGTGATGACAATGTCGGCATCGGTAGCGACATCGTGGAGTTGCTCAAACGGAATGACTCGACCGCCAAAGGGCTCGGCAAGCTGATGGGCGCGAGCGGCTGTGCGGTTGGTGACGAGGATTGCGCCAGCCCCCTGTTGAACTAGATGGCGAGCGGCGAGTTCTGACATTTTTCCTGCGCCAACAAGAAAGACGGTACGTCCTTGCAATGAGCCGAAGATTTTGCGCGCCAGTTCAACAGCGACCGAGGCGATGGAGACGGAGTTGGAGCCTATTTGTGTTTCAGAACGCACACGCTTGGCGGCGGCAAAGGCCGATTGCAGAAGATGCTCGAGCTGGCCCGACACTGTTCCGGTTGCCCGTGCGGCCGCAAAAGCATCTTTCACCTGGCCCAGAATCTGCGGCTCGCCGACCACCATGGAGTCAAGGCTGGCGGCGACGCGGAAGAGGTGACGCACGGCTTCCTGGTCGCGGTGCTCGTAGACGTGCGGGGCAAGCAGCGCGGGGTCAAGGCCGAAGTGGCGATGGAGGAATGCGGTCAGGTCGGCATCGGGCGACTCAATGGATGCCACAATCTCAACGCGGTTGCAGGTGGAGACGATCATGCACTCGGCCACGCCGGGCACGGCGGCAAGGGCGCGGGTGGTCTCAGGCAGATCCTCGCGGGAGATAGCAATGCGCTCGCGCAGTTCGATGGGAGCGGTTTTGTGGTTGACGCCGATGAGGGTCAGTGTCATTGGGCACCGAACCTGTGTACGTGGCTGACCATGTTGGCGGCCCAGACCGCGAGCATGACGACCAGTACCGCGCCTGAGAGGTAGGCGGCTTTGCGGCCGCGCAGGCCTGCGCTGCGGCGGACGAAGAGCAGCAGCACGTAGACGAGCCACATGCCAAAGGAGGCAAGCACCTTGGGATCGAGGAAGTAGGCCGCGCCGAGGGGCGTCTCCTGCACGAGAACCGAGCCGATGACGAGGCCAACGGTCATGCAGGGAAAGCCGAAGAGCAGGGTGGCGTGGGCGATGCGCTCGAGCGTGTCGAGCGGAGGCAGCCAGTCGAGCGGCGCCCACCAGGAGTCCTGGCGGGCGGTCATCTTGGACTTGAGGCGGCGCTCCTGCACGAGGTAGAGGACCGAGGCCAGCATGCTGAAGCCGAGGGCGGCATAGGCGGCCAGCAGCGCGGCGATGTGGGCGACGAGCCAGCTTGTGCGTACGCCTTCTGACGGGAATGTGTAGCGTTCCTGACCAAGCGCGGGGACGAAGACGAGGAAGAAGGTGACGGGTAAGGCAAAGATTCCCAGGGAGATGGCGCCGTAGATCCACCAGACGAGGAAGAACAGGCCGACGACGAGCAGGGCCATGAGCGACTCGGCTTCGCGCACGCCGACGGGAACCCAGCGATGGGCAAGGGCGAGCATTTCCACGACGGAGACAAAGTGGAAGAAAAAGGCCATTCCGCCGAGGTGCACGCAGATGCTGCGCCAGCGCTCCTTATTGATGAGCACGGCGGGAAAGACGGCGACGCTTGCCGCCGCGTAGAGGATAGCCGCAACTCGTAGCCAGAGGAGGTGCATCTCGATCTCTACCTTAAAGGGTAAATCATGGGTTTACTGTGATGTAAATCACCAGGCGGCGAGTTTGTGCCGCGATCAGGGACGGGGCTCCGATGCCCCGGACTCGGATTGGAGGCAACGACCGCGGCGGGTACGCTGATCTATGCTGGTAGCTGCCCGGCAGGCTTTTGAGTGCGGGCGGATTCCCATGGAGGGTTGGCGGATGATGTTCAGGCGCTGGAGTGCGTATGTTGCTGTGTTGATTCTGTTTTCTACGATGGGTGTGGGGGCGAATGCTCAGGCCGCAAAGCAGCCGCAATGGGTGGGGACCTGGGCAACTTCGCCCGTGCTGGCAGAGGGCGGATTTCGCGTTCACCCCTTCAGTGCGACGACTCTGCGTGAGATTGTCCATCTCTCCGCAGGCGGGCAGCAACTGCGGGTGCGGTTCACCAATGAATTTGGCAAAGATCCCCTGACGCTGAGCGACGCGCATGTGGCGTTGAGCGCGGGTGGCGGGGCGATCAAGGCGGGAACGGACCACGCGCTGACCTTTGGCGGCGAGACGGCGGTGCGGATCCCGCCGGGCGCGGTGGCCTACTCCGACCCGGTGGCGCTGGCAACGGAGCCGCTCTCGGATGTCGCGGTGAGCTTCTTTGTGCCCTCGCAGGTAATGCGCGCGGAGACCTTTCACGCCTTCGCGAATCAGGACAATTACATGGTGAGCGGCAATGAGGCCGCAGCGCCGACGCTGGCTGGAGCCACGACGCTGGATTCCTGGTACTTTCTGGATGGTGTGGATGTGCCCGCGATGGATGGGGCGCGTGCGGTGGTCACCCTGGGCGACTCGATTACGGATGGAGCGCACTCGACAAAGAATGCGAATCTGCGCTGGCCGGATGTGCTGGCGGCACGTCTGCAGCAGGCGCACGGGCTGGAACATGTGGCGGTGCTGAATGAGGGCATCGGGGGCAACCGGGTGCTGAACGACGGGTACGGACCGAACGCACTGGCGCGGTTGAACCGCGATGTTCTGGCGCAGAACGGCGCCCGGTATGTGATTGTGCTGGAGAGCATCAACGACATCGGGCGTTACCAGCGGCCGCAGGGACCGGAGGACGAGATAACCGCGCAGCAGCTTGAACAGGGGCTGAAGCAGATTGCCGACACAGCGCACGAGCATGGAATGAAGGCCTATGGCGCGACGCTCACGCCCTATGGAGGAGCGGGATATTTCTCAGACAAAGGAGAGCAGGTGCGGGAAGCCGTGAACAACTGGATCCGCACCAGCGGGACGTTTGACGGAGTGATCGATTTCGACCAGATTACACGCGACCCCGCGAACCCCACCCGCTTCAACCCGGAGTATGACTCGGGCGATCATCTGCATCCGAGCGATGCGGGCTATAAGGCGATGGGGGCAGGCATCGATCTGAAGCTCTTTCAGGAATAAGGGCAGCGGTCAAAGCGCGGGCTGGAGAATGGCGAGGCCCGCGCGGGAGACCTGTACGTCGTCCTCGGATTTGCCGCCGCTGAAGGCCACGATGATGTAGCCGGTTTTGCCGTGGGCGATGGCACCGCCCTGCCAGCCGAATTCGCCGGTCATGGGCGGGCGTTTGACGGTGCCGCTGTCCTGCAGGGTCAAGGCCATTTCGCTGGCCTTGGCATAGGCAATGGCAAGGAGGTTGTTGCCTTTGCTGGTGGCGGAGGGGTCATCCTTGATGCGGCCGACGACGAGCATCCTGGACGTCCAGCCGTGGATGGTGTCTCCCTGGGCATAGGACACGACGGCGACTCCGGTGACGTTGAGCTCTGCGGCGCGCTTCTGCATGGCGGCGAAGGCGGCGTTGGCGAGTTGGTCGAATTTCTTTGGGCTGGGTGGCTTGGGGGCGTGGGCCGCGTGGGCGGGTAGTGCGCTGAGCGCGAGGCACGCGGCGATCAGGATGCCGATTGCAAGCAGTTGTCTCTTCATGGATGCCTTTTCCTTTGGGACGCGACCATCATACCGGATGGGGCGGAGTCGAATTCGAGCGTGATGTGAAGCCTCCCGCGGTTGCGGCTACCCTTCTGCCAACCTGCCACGATAGTCTTGAAGCCAGCGTGACCCAAGACCACCTCCAATCAACGGCTTCACCGGCTTCCACTTCAGACAAGGCTGCGGCGGAACTGACGCCGTTTATGCGCCAGTGGACAGCGGCGAAGCGGGAGAATCCCGATGCGCTGCTGTTCTTTCGCATGGGGGATTTCTACGAGCTGTTCTATGACGATGCGGTGGTGGTGAGCCGGGAGTTGCAACTGACGCTGACGGCGCGCGACCGGGAGCGCAGCCAGCCGATGTGTGGGGTGCCGTATCACTCGGTGGAGGGCTACCTGACGCGGCTGTTGCGCAAGGGCTATCGCATCGCCATCTGCGACCAGATGGAGGACCCGAAGCTCACCAAGAAGATTGTGCGGCGCGAGGTGACGCGGGTGCTTTCGCCGGGGACGGCGCTGGACACGGCGCTGGGGCAGGAGCAGAACAATTTTCTGGCGACGTATTTCGAGTTCTGGCCGGAGGGTGCAAGGCAGGGCGAGAAGCATGCCCCAGGGGCTAAAGCCCCGGATGCCTCTGGTCGTGTTTTGTCCGGGCTAAAGCCCGGACCTGTCAGCCCCGGCCTGACGGCTGCGAGCCGATTGGACGGGCCGGTATGTGCGATTGCGCTGTTGGACGTTTCGACGGGGGAGTTTCGCACGGCGGAGTTTGCGGGACCGGCGGCGCGGCAGCAGGCGGTGGATGAGCTGCTAATGGCGGCGCCGAGCGAGGTGCTGCTGGCGGCCAGCGCGGAGATGCCTGTGCAACTGGAGCGGATTGCGGCGCGGACGCGCGTGGAGGACTGGGTGTGGATGCGCGACTTTGCCGTGCCGCTGGTGGAGCGGCAACTGAACGTGCGTTCGCTGGAGGGATATGGGCTGAACGGGCATCCGGCAGCGGCGATTGCGGCGGGCGCGGTGCTGCACTATGTGCGCACGACGCAGAAGAACGATGCGCTGCACATTGACAGCCTGAAGTTTCAGGAGCACTCGACGGCGCTGGAACTGGACCAGGTGACGGTGCGGAATCTGGAACTGGTGGAGCCCCTGTTCGCGGGTCAGGATCAGCGCGCGACGCTGTTCCACACGCTGGATGCGTGCCAGACGCCGATGGGCAAGCGGCTGCTGCGGGCCACGATTCTGCGTCCGCTGGTGGACGCGGTGGCGCTGGAAGCGCGCTATGAAGCAGTGGCCGAGGCGCACGGAGACCTGCTCAAGCGCGAGGAAGCGCGGCGCGCGTTTTCTGGAATTCTGGACCTGGAGCGCCTGCTGGCGCGCCTTTCACTGGACTCGGCCGGGCCGCGCGATGTGCGCGCGCTGGCGGCAAGCCTGGCGCGGCTGCCGGGATTGAAGACGGCGCTGGAGGCGATGGCTGCTCCTCTGTGGCGCGGGATGACGGCGCGACTGGATGTGCTGGACGACATCACGCTGCTGATTGCGAAGACGCTGGTGGAAGAGCCTCCGCTGACGATGGCCGATGGCGGAGTGATTGCCGCGGGAGTGGATGCGGAGCTGGATGAGCTGCGCACGATCTCGACGACGGGACGGCAGCAGATAGCGGCAATCGAGGAGCGCGAGCGGGCGCGGACGGGGATTGGCTCGCTGAAGGTGCGCTACAACTCGGTGTTTGGCTACTACATCGAGATTACAAAGGCGAATCTGGCGCTGGCCCCGGCGGACTATGAGCGCAAGCAAACGCTGGTGAATGCCGAGCGATTTACGACGCCGGAGCTGAAGGAGTACGAGCGCAAGATCCTGACGGCGCACGATCGGTCCATTGAAATTGAGAAGCGAATCTTCGCGGAGCTGCGCCAGGCGGTGCTTGCCGCGGCGGGGCGGATTCGGCGCTCGTCCGCGGTGGTGGCGGAGGCGGACCTGCTGGCGAACTTTGCCCATCTGGCAGCGGGACGGCGGTATGCGCGGCCACGACTGACGGATGAACCGGTGCTGGAGGCTGTGTCGGCGCGGCATCCGGTGATTGAGCAGTGGATGGAAGAAACGCGTGAAGGACGGTATATCCCGAATGACGTGTATTTGAATGCGGCGGACGAGGGGCCTGCCCTGCTGCTGATTACCGGGCCGAACATGGGCGGCAAGAGCACCTATCTAAGACAGGCGGCGATGCTGGCGCTGATGGCGCAGATGGGCAGCTTTGTTCCGGCGGAGAGTTTGCGGCTGGGGCTGGTGGACCGCATCTACACGCGCATCGGGGCGAGCGACAACGTGGCGCGCGGGCGGTCGACGTTCATGGTGGAGATGACGGAGACGGCGACAATTCTGAATACGGCGACGCGAAGGTCGCTGATTCTGCTGGATGAGATGGGGCGCGGAACGGCGACGTTCGACGGGCTGAGCCTGGCGTGGGCGACAGTGGAGTATCTGCATGCGGAGACGGGCGCGCGGACGCTGTTTGCCACGCACTACCATGAGCTGACCATGCTGGCGGAGAAGCTGAAGCGGGTGCGGAATCTGCGCGTGGGCGTGAAGGAAGCGGCGGGTGGCATTGTGTTTCTGCACAGCATTGAGCCGGGCGCGGCGAGCAAAAGCTACGGAATTGAAGTGGCGCGGCTGGCGGGGCTTCCGGCTGCGGTGATCGAGCGTGCGAGGCACGTGCTGCGGCAGCATGAGAAGCAGGAGCGCCAGAGCGTGCAGGTGGAAACGGCGCCGGAGCCGATGCAGCTGACAATGTTTACGCCGCTGTCGCAGCGAATTGTGGACCGCATCGAAGCTGTGGATGTGAATGCGCTGACACCGCTGCAGGCGCTGAATCTGCTGGAGGAGTTGCAGCAGGAACTGAAGGAGAAGGGATGACGACACTGCGGCAGGCCGCGGGCAGTTTGCTGGTGGTGGGATTGGCTGGCACGGAGCTGACCGGGCTGGAACGCGCGTGGCTGCGCCTGGTTCGGCCAGCGGGCATCATACTTTTCCGGCGCAACATCAGCGACGCGAAGCAGGCGCGTGCGCTGCTGAGCGAGACGACCGCGCTGTGCGCGCCGAACAGCTTTCGCTGCGTGGACGTAGAGGGCGGCACGGTGGACCGGCTGCGGGATGCGCTGGCGGCGATGCCTTCAGCACAGGCAGTGGCTAGCGCGGCGCGGAAGACGGGCAAGCCTGCCCTGATTTGCGAGCAGGGCGAGTTGATTGCGTTGGGCGTGCAGGCGTTCGGCTTCAACGCGACGCTGGCTCCGGTGCTGGACCTCGCGCTGGCGGATTCATCCGAGGTAATGGGCACGCGATCTGTGGCCGCTACTGCCGAGGATGTTGTGGAGTACGCGCGGGAATTTCTGGCGGGACTGGCGGCGCACGGGGTGGCAGGATGCGGCAAGCATTTTCCGGGGCTGGGCGGAGGGACGCGCGATTCGCACTTTGAGACGCCGGAGATTCGACGCGGATGGTGGGAGCTTTGGAGCGAAGACATCAAACCGTATCGCGAACTGCGCGCTGAGTTGCCCATGGTAATGGTGAATCATGCAGCGTATCCCGATACGCCCGGCAAGGAACGTCCGGCGAGCGCGTCGCGATTTTGGATTTCAACGGTGCTGCGCAAGCGGATAGGGTATCGAGGCATCATCTTCTCGGACGATCTGGAAATGGGCGGCATTCTGAAATTCCTGCCGATGGAAGAGGCGGTGGTCGCGGCGGTTCGTGCGGGGATGGATTTGTTGGAAATCTGCCACAGCGCGGAGTCGATTTTGCGCGCGTATGAGTCGCTGATTGCGGAGGGCGAGCGGTCGGCGGCATTTCGCAAGCTGCTGCTGGCGCGATCGCGCGAGACGGCACGCAAGCGGGCGAAGCTGTTTGCGGGTGGTGTTCCGCGCGCGCTGACGGCGCGGCAATTTGAGGCATTGCGCGCGCGCATTGTGCGCTTTCAGGAGACGATTGCGAAGAGCGCCAAAGCTGACGCGAGCGTTTTTGCGCAAGCTCACAGGCAGGCCGCTCCAGTGGAGACGGCATGAGCGCGAAGACCATGACTGTGGCCGGCGTGATGAGCGGGACTTCGGCCGATGGCATTGATGTGGCCGTTGTGCGGATTGCGCCGGGCAGGCTGCGGCCGCAAATCACGCTGCTGGCGCATGAGGCGTTTCCCTACCCTGCTGCACTGCGGCGCGCCGTGCTGGATGCGATGAATGCGCCGAAGACTTCAACGGCTGAACTGGCGCGGTTGAACTGGCGCCTGGGGCTGGCTTACGCGGAGGCCGTGAGCGCAACGCTCAAGCGGCACAAGGTGAAGCTCGACCTGATCGGATGCCACGGACAGACGCTGTATCATCAGCCGCGCGCGGTGAAATATGCGGGCCGGAGCTTTGCGTGCACATGGCAGGCGGGCGAGGCTGCCGCCATTGCGGCCGCGACAGGGGTTCCCGTGGTTTCGAATTTTCGGCCGGCAGATATGCTGGCAGGTGGGCAGGGCGCGCCGCTGGTTCCGCTGCTGGATTATGTGCTGTTTGCTGATACAAGGCGCGGGCGCGTGCTGCAGAACATTGGCGGCATCGCCAATCTCACAGCAAGCCCTGCGGGCGGCAGCCCCCAACACCTTATCGCCTTTGATACAGGGCCGGGCAACATGGTGATGGATGCGTTGGCGCTGGAGCTTTTCAACAAACAATATGACCGTAACGGAGCTATCGCCGCGCGCGGTGTTGTGCTGGAGCCGGTGCTGGCATGGGCGCTGCGCCATCCTTATTTCAAATTGAAGCCGCCGCGTACGGCGGGACGCGAGCAGTTTGGACGCGAGTACGCAGCGGAGTTTCTGAGGGAGTGCAAACGCCACAGCAACAGGCCTGAGGATGCGCTGGCCACGGCGACGGCACTGACTGCGGAGACGATCGCGCGGAGCTACAAGAAATACGTTCACCCGAGGATGAAGAGCCGCGGCGTGGACTATATCGTTTCCGGCGGAGGCGCGCGCAATGCCACGCTGATGGCGATGCTGGCGCAGAGGCTGGAACCGCTGGGCTGCGAACTGGCGGCGAGCGAGGAATTCGGGCTGCCGTCAGAGGCCAAGGAGGCCGCGGCTTTTGCGCTGCTGGCGTGGCAGACCTGGCATCGGTTGCCGGGGAATGTGCCTGCTGCGACCGGCGCGAGGAGAGCAGTGATCCTGGGCCAGGTGACATATGCGTAAAGTGCTGGCGCTGGCGGCGCTCCTGCTGCTGGCGGGTTGCCGCTCCGCGCCGCGCGATCCGCACACCGTGGTGTTTCTGATTGAGAACAGCCCGACGAATCTTGATCCGCGCGTGGGGACCGACGGGCAGTCGGAGCACATTGACGAGCTGCTCTTTGACGGGCTTGTGGCACGGGATGCGAGCTTTCATTTCACGCCGGCGCTGGCCGAGAGCTGGGAGCAGCCGGACCCGTTGACGCTCGTGTTTCATCTGCGCGATGGAGTGCGCTTCCATGACGGGCGCATGCTGACGGCGCGCGACGTAGTGTGGACGCTTGAGTCAATGCGCAACGGCACAGTGATCTCGCCCAAGGCGGCCGCATACGCATCGGTGAACACGGTGGAAGCGCGCGATGCGCGGACCGTGGTGCTTCACCTGAAACACGCGGACAATTTTCTGCTGACGAATCTGTCGACGGGGGCGATCGGCATTGTTCCGGAGGGAAGCGGGCGCGAGTTCTGGCGGCATCCGGTGGGCACGGGGCCGTTTCGGTTTGTGAGCCAGCAGATCGATCAGGATGTGGTGATCCAGCGCAATCCGTCGTGTTGGGCCGCGGTTCCCAAGCTTGAACGGGTGCGCTTTGCCGTAGTGCCGGATGCGATTACGGAGGCTCTTGAGCTGGAGAAGGGCTCGGGCGACGTAGCCGTCAATTCCCTGCCCATGGACGCGCTACCGGTGCTAAGCTCGCGGCCAAACCTGCAGGTGGAGGACGGGCCGGGCACGGAGATTCAGTATCTGGCGTTCAACGTGCGCGACCCGTTGCTCAGCGACGTGCGCGTGCGGCAAGCCATCGCCTTCGCCATCGACCGGCGGCTCATGATCCGCACGTTGCTGCGCGGTCATGCGCGGCGTGCGGTGAGCTTGCTGCCGACCAGCCACTGGGCCTGGACGGGTAATGTGGCGAGCTACAACTTTAACCCTGCCCAGGCGGAGCACCTGCTGGATGAGGCCGGACATCCGCGGGGCACAGGCGGCGTGCGGTTCCACCTGACGATGAAGACGAGCAACGCGGAGGACGTGCGGCTGCTGGCCGCGGTGCTGCAGCAGCAATTGGCGGGGGTGGGGATCGCGCTGGACCTGCGCAGCTACGAGTTTGCCACGTTCTATTCCGACGTCACACGCGGAGCGTTCCAGATGTATTCGCTGCGCTGGATTGGCGGCAACGAGCAGCCGGACATTTTCAGCTATGTCTTCGCGACGAAGAACTTTTCGCCGATGGGAGCCAACCGCGGGCACTACTCGAATGCGCGGCTGGATGCGCTGCTGGACGACGTGGAGGCGAGCAACGACGAGGCACGGCGGCGGGCCGACTACGTGGAAGCGCAGCAGATCCTGGCGCGCGAACTGCCGGCCGTGAATCTCTGGTACCTGGACACGGTGGTGGTGCACAACAGGCGGCTGCTTCACGTGACGCCGGCCCCTTCGGGGAGCTACACGTTCCTGGAGACGGCGGACCTGGCGCGCTGATGCGCAGCGGTCTTCAGCATTTCTTAAGGATCGGACCCCGGAAATGCCAGAAAGACAGGCTTTTAGAGCAAGAACGGAAATATTTTCACGATTCCGTCCGCACTTTGGTACGTCCCCTCAACCTTTTGCGCAACTGACTCGTCTACCGAATGAAACGAGTTCACATTCCGGATGCCCGCGGGGCCCTGGAGAATCGACTTATGAGCAGCAGGAAATCGAAGTACGCTCCGGCAGGACTTGCGCGAATGGCCATGGTGACTGTCCTGGCCCTGGCTGGGTTGCAGCTTGGCGCACAGCCCGCGGGGCGGTTTGTGGGCACCATCACGGCAGTCAGCGGCGACACGCTTACCGTGAAGACCGATGCCGGAGACATGCGGCAGGTGCAGGTTCCGGCGGCGGCGGACCTGAAGCGCGTTGAGCCGGGACAAAAGGACCTGAGCGCGGCGGTGACGATCCAGCTGAGCGATCTGGCGACCGGCGACCGCGTGCTGGTGAAGCTGGACCCGGAGGCGACGGGGACGACGCCGCAGGCAGCGCAGATTATCACCATCAAGCGCGCAGACGTGGCGCTGAAGGAACAGAAGGAGCGCGAAGACTGGCAACTGCGCGGTGCGGGCGGGCTGGTGAAGAGCGTGGACGCGGCGGGTGGAGCAATCGTGCTGACCAGCGGCGCAGGGCCCACGGCGAAGACGGTCACGGTGCGCGTGAACAAGACCACAGTGCTCAAGCGGTATGCGCCGGCGTCCGTTCGCTTCGACCTGGCACAGCCGGCCCCGATTGACGCCATTCACGCGGGCGACCAGCTGCGGGCGCGCGGCGCAAAAAATGCCGCGGGCACTGAGATCGATGCGGAGGAAGTGGTGTCGGGCAGCTTCCGGAATATCGCCGGCACGATCACGTCACTGGATGCGGCGGCTTCAACGATGGTTGTGAAGGACCTGGCCACGAAGAAGCAGGTCACGGTTCACATTACGCCTGATGCGCAGATGCATGCGCTGCCGGAGACGATGGCGCGCATGATTGCAGCGCGGCTGAAGGGTGCGACACCGGCAGCGGGAGCACCGGCCGCAGGCGCGGCGGCGCGACCGGGGGCCGAGGGCGGCGCCCAGCAGGCCGGCGGGCGCTGGAACAGCCAGAGCGGCGGCGGCAGAGCATGGGCCGGACAGGGACATGCGCAAGGCGGCGACGAGTTGCGGCAGATGCTCAACCGCGCGCCGGCCATTCAGTTTGGGGATTTGAAAAAAGGCGCGGCGGTCATGCTGGTCTCAACCGAGGGAACCGCCGACGTTACTGCCATCACACTTCTTTCCGGTGTTGAACCTTTGCTCGAAGCCCCCGCTGCGAGCCAGAACCTGCTCTCAAACTGGAGCATGGGTTCAGGCGGCGCGGAAGAATCAGCGGCCCAATAGGCATGCACGAAACATCATCTGAAACTAGCGAGGGATCCGTGTCTCTAAGACTGCATTTCTTCATTCATTTTCTGATTGCCCTTGTCCTTGCGTTTGCTTCACTGGTCGGCGCGCATGCACAGACGGCTGCTCCGGCGCCTGCCGCGACTGCCACTCTGCACGGGCACGTGACGGATCAGACAGGCGCGCTGATTCCGGGCGCTGACGTGATTGTGACCACAGCGACAGGTACAGCCGCGAAGACTGTAAAGGCCGATGCAAGCGGCGCGTATGAAGTGCGCGGGCTGGCTCCGGGCGGCTACATCGTGCGGGTTGAGTTTGCAGGCTTTTCTCCATTCCAGTCGCAGACCATCGAGGTTGCAGCCGGCCAGGTGAAGCGCGTGGATGTGTCGATGGCCATTGAGACGGCACAGCAGAACGTGGTGGTGACGGACGAGACGCCGACCGTGAACATCGAAGCGGGCGGGAACGCCAACACGGTGATCATCAAGGGCAAGGATCTGGACGCGCTGTCGGATGATCCGGACGAGCTGTCGAATGAGCTTTCGGCGCTGGCCGGCCCCTCTGCCGGGCCGAACGGCGGGCAGATTTATATTGACGGCTTCACCGGCGGGCAACTTCCGCCCAAGTCGGCGATTCGCGAAATTCGCATCAACCAGAATCCGTTTTCAGCCGAATTCGACAGGCTGGGCTATGGGCGCATTGAGATTCTGACCAAGCCGGGCACGGACAAGCTGCACGGGCAGGTCTTCATCCAGGGCAACCAGAGTTCCTTCAACACCGGCAATCCGTTTACGCCGAATGTGCCAGCGTACTACCGGCTCCAATACAACGGGTCGGTAAGCGGATCGCTCGGCAAGAAGGCCTCGTTCTTCATGAGCATGGAGCAGCGCGATATTCAAAACCAGCAGGTGTATAACTACTACCCTTCGGTGCTGAATACGGCAACGGGACTCTACGAGACCGCGAGCGCATTGACGGCGGGCGCGCTGGCCAATCCTCACAACCACATCAATGTCTCACCGCGGATTGACCTGCAACTGGGGAAGAATGACACGCTGACGCTGCGCTACCAGTTTTATTACGACTCAGAGTCGGGAGACATAAGCAATACGCAACTGCCAACGCAGTCGGTGAAGAACAGCTCCACGGAGCACACGTTTCAGCTGAGCGATTCGCACATCATCAACGACCGCACGGTCAACGAGACGCGCATCGAGTACCGCCGCGGCCTTGAATCCGTTTCACCGGTCAGTACCGATCCCACGATTATCGTGAGCGGCAACTTCACGGGCGGAGGCGCATCGAGCCAGTCGTCAAACACGCACAGCGACCACCTGGAACTGCAGAATTTCACCACCATGAGCCTGGGCGCGCATGCGCTGAAGTTCGGCACGTGGCTCAGGGATAACCGGGAAGCTATATCGTCGTTTGCGAACCGCAATGGCACGCTTGTCTTTACGCAGAACGGATACAACGACGCTTTGCTCAAGCTGGCAAACGGGCAGAATCTGAACACACTGGGCACGGACCTGGTGAACCTGAGCATCACGGCAGGCCGAGCGGCTTACACGGCCAACGTGTTTGACGGCTCGCTGTTTGTTCAGGACGACTGGAGGGTGAGCCCGCGGCTGACGCTCTCAGGAGGCTTGCGCTGGGAGACGCAGAACCACATTGCCGATCACAACGACTGGGCTCCGCGCGTGGCGCTGGCCTACGCGCTGGACGCGAAGAAGGGCAAGCCGACAAAGACAGTGTTGCGCGCAGGTTACGGCACGTTCTATGACCGACTGGGGATCAATCACTTTATGAATGCGACCCAGCAGAGCGTTGACTCAGGCCAGGTGCAGATTACCACGCCTTCGGCCTCCTGCCTGAATGGAACGAGTTTCACCAATATCGATTTCTCCGCGTGTTTGCCGGCTGCGCCCTATACGGCAACGCCGGAGAGCACGATTGTGCAGATTGCACCGGATTACCACTCGCCTTACACGCACCAGTTCGGGACCAGCATCGAGCGGCAACTGACCAAGACTACGACGCTCACGGTCACATATCTGCGTTCGTTTGGCGTGCATCAGCTGGTGACGCGCAACGCCAATGCCTATCTGCCAGGAACGTATCTGTACGGCAGCTCGACGCTGACCGGCGTGCGGCCGAACCCTTCGCTGGGCATCGTGCAGGAGTATTACCCCGAGGCGGTCTACAAACAGAACCAGATGATCGCCAACTTCAATGCGCGCATCAGCCCGAACTTCAGCATCTTCGGCTTCTACAATCTCTCGTTTGCGAATACGGACGGCGCGGGCGGTACAGTGTCAAACTCCTACAATCTGAGCCAGGATTACGGCCGGGCGCAGTTTGTCTCGCGCAACATGGCCTTTATCATGGGCAATTATCAGGGACCATGGGGCCTGCGGTTCAACCCGTTCATGATCGTGGCTTCTGGCAGGCCGTTCAATATGGTTTCGGGTCAGGATTTGACGGGAGACAATTTCATCAACGACCGGCCCGGCATCGCGGACAGTTCCCTTTGCGCGCCGAGCCCCACGAACCGGCGCTACATCCAGACGCAATTCGGCTGCTTTGATCTGCAGCCTGTGCAGGGCGAAACACTGCTGCCGATGAACTACGGGAACAGTCCTTCGTCCATTGCCGTGAACCTGCGCATCAGCCGCGCGATCGGCATCGGGCCGAAGGTGGAGGGAACCGGCCAGAACGGCGGGCCCCCCTTTGGCGGTGGCGGACCCCGTGGCGGTCGTGGCCCGGGCGGAGGGGGACCCGGCGGCGGACTTGGGCCGGGCGGTCTTGGCGGTGGCGGCAGGCCCCCCGGTATGTTCGGCCCCCAGGGCGCGAGCCGCAAATACAATCTGACATTCACCGCGCAGGCGTTGAACCTGTTCAACAACGTGAATTATGGAACGCCGACGGGCACGATTACGCCGACGGCCATCTTCGATACGTCGGGCAACGTGACCGGCTACGGGCCGCCGAGCTTCTTCAACCGGTCCAGGGGCCTTGCGGGGCGGATCTTCTCGCAGGGGCCGGCGTCACGGCGCATCTTCGTACAGGCAATCTTCTCGTTCTAAAACAATGCGCCCTCATCCTCTCCACAGAAAACGCGGGAGGATGAGGGCGCGTTTTCTTCAGTGCGCGGCGGTCACGGTGGCGGGCTGAAAGCCGGTCGCAAAGGCGTCCGTGAGCGAGATGACGTGCAACTGCGCTTTGAGCGCATCCAGCGAGGCTGCACTGCTGGCTGCAATCTTGCGGCTCTCCCCGGGCAGCAGGTCGAAGTAGTTATCCGAGATTTGCGCGTCAAGATTGCCGAAGGATAAATACACGCTGCGCGCAAGTACGGGCGAGGTGATGCGAATGGTGTATTTCCCGCTGCCTCCCGTGACGTCAACCTGCAGGTGAGCGGGCTTCAGCTGGACAGCCTTCACGGGCGCGAGATAGATGAGGTTGCGGGAAATCTCCGTGCTGCCGCTGCTGAGATCGGCAACGACAAAGACGCGCGACGTATCGGAGGCTCCCGCTGCCGTGAGCTTTTCCAGCGGCCAGTCGAGATAGACCTTGCTCGCGAGCGGCTCGACGGTGACATCGTGTTTCTCTTCGAGCATCACCTTGCCGTCGAAGTTCATGAGGCGCAGGCGGAGCGAGGCTGGGCTCGCCACGGCCTTGTCGGAAACAATGTAGACCTTGACTGCGCCCTCTTCGATATGCGGCGAAACAAGAACAGGCGCGTAGAAGCGGCGCGCGTAGTATTGCAGAGCCTTCCAGCGACCGTCGTAGTCGATGCTTGACCAGGAAGCGACGGGCCAGCAATCGTTCAACTGCCAGAAGATGGAGCCCATCGTCTCCGGGCGGCTGCGACGGAAGTGCTCGGCGCCAATCTTGATGCCCTCGGCCTGCAGCACCTGGCTCACATAAAGAAAACTGGCGAAGTCCTTCGGCTCGGGATAGTCGCGCTCGATGTAGTCGTGGATGATCGAGTTGCCTTCCTTGTTCTTCTGGTGCGCGAGCATGACGGGCGTGAAGATGCTGGTGCGGTCTTCAGGCTGCGTGAAGCTCTCCACCGTGCGCATTTCAGGGAAAGACTGGAAGCCGTACTCGGAGACGAAGCGCCAGTGGTGCTTTTCATAGTCAGTGAAAGGCACGCGGCCGTGCCAGACGCTCCAGTCATGCATATCGCCGCTTTCAAACGTAGCGCTGGTGGCCTCGTAGTCAGAGCTGGGCGAACTGGGCCAGTAGGGTATCTCGGGCTCAAGATGGGCCACGACGCGGGGAAGGATGCCGCTGAATTCGGTGAGGTAGTCCTGCCACATCTGGAATTTGGTGCTGAGGGGCAGAGCGCCGCGGTCGCCCCAGTTGAGCGCAACTTCGGTCTCGTTGTTGCCGCACCAGAGGACGATGCTGGGATGATTGCGCAGACGGCGTACCTGGTCCTCGGCCTCGGCTTCGATGTTCTGCTTGAAGGCGTAGGTGCCGGGCTGCCAGTCGTTGCCGAACATGAAGTCCTGCCAGACCATGATGCCGAGTTCGTCGCAGATCTGGTAGAACTCGTCGGTCTCGTAGTAGCCGCCGCCCCAGTGGCGGATCATGTTCATGTTGGCGTCGCGCGCGGACTCGAGAATACGGCGGTAGTTGGCGGTGGTGACGCGGTTGGGAAAACTGTCGAAGGGTATGACGTCCGCGCCTTTGGCGAAGACGGGGATGCCGTTGACGATGAACTCGAAGGAGCGGCCCCACTTGTCCAGCTCGCGGCGCAGGACGATGGAACGCAGGCCGGTGCGTGTCTTGCGCTCGTCGCTCACCGCGGAGCCGGCGCCGGCCTGCGCGGTGAAGTCATAGAGCGGCTGGTCGCCGTAGCCGGCCGGATACCAGAGCTTCG
>JAGWRX010000113.1 GCA_028876395.1 Acidobacteriota bacterium | reverse complement strand
TGCAATAAGCTTCAGCGCGGGTTGATGCGTACGCCCATGCCGTTCAGTTTTGTTCTTGCCTGTGCTGCCTCTGGGGTCTGCGGATAGCGCTGGATGAGCGAGCGCAACTCGTGGATGCCCGCCTCGCGCCGGTTCATCTGCAGCAGGGAAAACCCCTTGTGCAGTTGCGCTGCGGGAGCCTTTGAGTTGCCGCTGAAGCCCTCCAGAACGGCGTTGTATGCCTTCACTGCGTCGTCGTAGTTCTTTCCGCGGTAGGCAATCTCGCCCAGGTAATACTGGGCTGTGCCCGCCATGTTGTCCAGCGGGTAGTAGTGAATCACGTCCTGAAACTCGCTGGCCGCCAGCTTGTACTTGGCTGCGTTGTAGTCGCGCATGGCCGACTGGAAAGTCTGCTCAAGCGGAGGCGTCTGGCTCACCGCCGGGGCAGCCATCGCCGGCATGCCTGCGGGGCCGGTGGGTCCTGCGGCGCCCGCATCCGGAGGCTGCGCTGCACCTGCGGGTGAGGCGGTGCTGCCCGGCGGCGGGTTCTGGATGTTCTGCAACTGGCTCTGCATGTCCTGGATGGACTTTTCCAGCTTGGCGATGCGCGTCTTCAACTCATCCACTGAGTCGTTGAGCGACTGCACCTGGCCCGAACCCGTGTCGAGCTTGCCGTTAATGGCCTCATTCTCGGCATTCATTTTTTGCTGCAGCGCATTCACGGTCGCGCCCATCTGGACGGCCTGGTCGGATGTCTGCTGGGCCAGGTTCTGCAGCACCGCGAAGCGCGTGTCCAGCGTGGATTGAAGCCGCTGCACCATGTCCAGAAGTTGCTGCACCTGGGTTTGCAGCTGGATGATTTCCTTGGACGCTGCGTGTGCGCGAACCGGCATCACGCCGAGCATCGCGGCCAGCGCTGCCGCCGCGAAGAGACGATTGCGAAGTGTGCGTGCTGTCTGCATCATTCACCTGTGACAAAAGAAAGGCGCTGCAGCCGGCTTGTCAGTGCGCGCTGCAGCGATTCTTAAATCTGGTTGTGCCGTGCGGGCATGCCGCGCAGGCCATGTCCGCACGGCTGCCTGCTACTGGTCCATGGAGAATCCGGCGCGGCGGTTCTGCTGCCAGCACGACTCGGTCGACTCCGTGCAGAAGGGCTTTTCCTTGCCGTAGCTGATTACGCGGATGCGGCTGGCCGCAACGCCTGCGTTCACCAGGGCATTCTTCGCGGCGTCCGCGCGGTTCTGGCCCAGCGCCAGGTTGTACTCGCTTGAGCCGCGCTCGTCGCAGTAGCCGCCGATCACGACCTTGATGTTCGGATGGCTCGCAAGATAAGAGGCGTCGTGCGAGAGCGTGCCCTCGGCATCGCTGCGAATATCGTAGGCGTCGTAATCGAAAAAGATGTCCTGGACGTTGGCCTTGAACTCTTCCTCTGCCGACATGGTGTTTGTAGGCACCGCGACGGCTGGCGGCGCGCTGACCACCACGCGTGCCGTGGCATCGGCCGTCCCGCCCTCACCCCGCGCGACCAGGTGGTACGTGGTCGACACGGAAGGCGTTACGGTCTTAACGCCGGTAGTGGGCACTGCGCCAAGACCTTCAATGGATACGTCTGCGGCATCCGTTGTCTTCCAGCTCAGCACCACCTGGTCCCCGGCTGAGATGGAGGAGGGTGTCGCGGTGATTTCAGCGGTTGGAGCGGTCGCCGCGGGGGCGGTTGCTGCGGGTGGCGGCGGCGGTGGCTGCTTCTTCTTGCAACCTGCAACGGCAACCAGCGCGATCAACACAACGGCGGGGACGAGAATTCGAGAACGTCGATTCAATGCATGACTCCTTCAGCAGACTCAAAAACGGATTCCGGGTAACGTAACCATTTTATCCCTCAATCCAGCCATCGCGCGCGCCATTTCGGGTCTGCGCCGATCTGTCCGCGTTGGCTGCGGAATCATCCTGTTAACTTCCAAGGTTCACTTCCAGCTCCAGTTGGGCATGGTGTTGTTTCCTGAGTGCGTCAGCTGATGCTGTTCCGTGCCGTCGGCAAGCATGGACCATATCTCCGTGCCCTTGCCGATCTGGCGCTCAAACACGATGTGGCGTCCATCCGGAGCCCAGGACGGAAAATCGTTGCTCCCGGCGTCGTGGGTTAGTTGCAGCCAGCGCATGGTGGCAATGTCCATCACGTAAATGTCCTGCCCGCCGGGCGCGCCCGGGCCATATTTACGATTCCAGCTGAACGTAAGAAACTGCCCGTTTGGCGACCATGACGGCGAAACCGCGTAGCCGCCGTCTGTCATCCGATGCACATTCGAGCCGTCCTGATCCATGATGTAGATCTGCGGCAGGCCCGTGCGTCCGCTGACCCAGGCCAGTTGCGCGTTGGTCTTGGGGTTCCATGTCGGAGAGACGTCAGGTCCCTTGAAGAACGTGATGCGATGCGGATTGGATCCATTTGCATCCGCAATCCATATCTCCGGGTCGCCGGATCGCGAGGAAGAAAACGCAATCCTGTTTCCGTCGGCGGTCCAGGCCGGAGACTGATTGGCGCCGCCCGCCGAGCCCCCTGGAAAGCCCACCATGCGGCCGAGTTCCAACGAATACATGCGGATGGACCAGCCCTCGCGGCCAAGCGATGCGAAGGCGATCCGCGAATTATCCGGCGAGACGCGCGGCGAAAGGGAAATGCTGCCCAGATGGGTGACGGGATGCTGATTCTCGCCGTCGTAATCCATCGCCCAGATTTCCTTCGAGCCGGTGCGCGAACTGATGAAGTAAATCTTCGTCTCGGCAATACCGTTGATGCCGCCGCCCAGACGGTAGATGATCTCATCGGCGAAGCGATGGGCAACGGTGCGGGCCATGTCCTGGGTGGCTGCCTCGTTGTACTGCTTGCCCAGCACCTGCGGATTGGCGGTGTTGCGCGTGTCAAACAGCCACCCGTAGACCGCCAGCCGTCCATTGGCCGTCGAAAGCGAGCCAAACGCCACCATGGCCGCATTCACCGGGTCGGCGGACCACTGCGCCAGGTTGATCTCCTGCGGCGAACCGGGCGTGGCCTGCGGCGCAAAACTCTTTGAGACCAGGTCAAATATGCCGGCGTTTCCCAGGTCGCTGTAGAGCGTCGCGTCAAACACCGCCTTCAGCGCTGGGGTTTGCGGATCGACACTGGCAGGCTTGAAGTCCGCAACGGCAATGCGGATGCGCTCGTTGCCAAGGTTCGAGCCGGTGCGCACCCAATCCTGTGCCATCGATGGAACAGAAAGCAGGCTTGCCAGAACAAGAAGCGTGGGGGGGAGCAGCCGGGAATGAAACTTCATGCGGTGCGCAATCCTTCCTCGGTGGAGTCTTGCGGATCGTGGAGCGTTCCGCGGATAACCTGGCTTATTGCCATGCAGGTGCCGTCCGGCTGGCATGGCGCATCGTGAATCTCAACACCCATCTTACTTTGACTGCACAATCACCATCTAGTACTCACAATAGAAGGAAATCTGCAGGTAGCTTCCGCGATACCCCGACGGCAGATTGCCGAATGTGTCCACGCGCTGCGCCGCGCGCACGCACGAGCTGTCCAGCGTCGGACTCCCGCTGGTGCGGTCCATGCGCACGTCTCCCACCGAGCCGTCGCGGTAAATCTTGAAGAAGATGAAGGCGCGCGCCCCTCGCGGCGTATGCGGGTCCACCTCCGGCTTGTACCAGTTGGTGCCCATCTTGCGGTTGATGCCCTCCACGTAATACGCGAAGAGGCTGCCGAAGCTGCTGTCGCTCACAGTCGTCTGTCCACTGGTAAAACCCTGCTGCGCCGTGTGCGGCATCGATGACCCTGCCTGCTCGCCGTAAGCGGCGCGATTGTCCTGCACGGGCTGCTGCTGGCGCTGGGGCGATCTGGGAGTCGTCTTCTGCTGCGGCTTCTTCTGTTTGCCGGCAATGGGAATCGCCGTCTCGTCCACCGCCTGTTTTGCCTTGGGTTCGGGCGGCGCGGGGGCGGGGCTGGGGGTCTCCGTGGCCAGCACGTTCTGGTTGGGCGGCTGGTCAGAGGGCAGGGGAATCGCGCTGCTCACCAGGTTCACTTGAATGGCCCCGCCCACTCCGGCGCCGCCCCAGAAGTTGTGATGAAAAAAGCCGCCGATAATGCCGTACAGCACAACGCCTGCGGCCAGCGCGACGTGGAGCACAACGGCTCCTGCCGCTGGCGCCTTCCACGGCTCCGGCGTCAGTTCGCCTTCCAGTCGCTCGCTGCCTTCCAGCACACCGCTCATCGCTTTGCCCTGGGCCTTCTCTTCAAGAGCCGGACTCTAGTTCCCACGCGACGCGCGCCCCTTGGTGTCCAGCGGCTGCGTCACGATGGAAATGTTGGTGATGCCCGCCTGCTTTACCGCGTCCATCACGCTGGCAAACGCGCCAAACGGCACCCGCTCATCGGCGCGGAGGTAGATCACTTTCTTTGACGGATCTGCACCCGGTTGAAGCAGCAACTGCGGCAGATCGTGGATGTTCACCGGCTTATCGCCAAGGAAGACCTGCTGGTCGCGATCGATCGTCAACACCTGCCGCTGCTCGGTGATTTCCTTTACCGTGCGCGTCTTGGGAACGTTGACTTCAATGCCAGACTGCAGCACCGGCGCGGTAATCATGAAGATCACCAGCAGCACCAGCACCACGTCCACCAGCGGCGTAATGTTGATGTCTGCCAGCGAACTGCGGGTTTGGCCGGTGCTACTTGTAAAGGCCACGTTCAACCTCTCCCGGAGCTTCCGGAGCGGAGCCGCGCGGCGGAACAGGCGCGCGCGCAGGGATTTCTTCAAGCGAATTGAGCAGTTCCCGGCAGAAGTCGTCGGTGGCCGAGGCAAAGACCCGGATGCGCGCCGTGAACTGGTTGTAAGCCACCACGGCAGGCACGGCGACAAAGAGACCGGCAGCCGTGGTAATCAACGCTTCGCTGATGCCGGGCGCCACTGCGCGCAGCGTGGCCGCTCCCGCCGTGCCCAGGCCGTGAAACGCATCCACCACGCCCATCACCGTGCCGAACAATCCCACAAACGGGCTGGTGGCGGCGATCGTCGCCAGCCAGGTCATGCGGCGCTCCAGGCTCGTAATGGACTCGCTGGCCGCCGTCTGCGCCGAGCGCTCCAGCGGCGTCAGGTTCCGCGGCGGTCCCGCACCGCCGGTCTGTCGCTTATAGGTCTCATACACTTCCATGAAGACCTGCGCCAGCGGACTGTTCTTGTAGTTGTCCGCGATGGCCGAGATCTCCTGGAGGCGCGTGGCCTTGCGGAACGAGCGGATGAAGTTCCTGCTCTCCCTGGTCGCCTTGCCAAAGGTTGAGATCTTGCCCAGAATCACGGTCCACGAGTAGAGGCTGGCAAACAGCAGCAGCGCCAGCACAAACAGCGCAATCGGACCGATGTTGTTCATCATGTCCATGAGCGCGCCGGGGCCCTGAATCAGCAAAGCGCTCGCGTGCGCGGCGCCGCCATCAGCCTGCAATGGGGGGACGAATGCAGCGGTCAGAATCGGGATTCACCTCAGTATTCACGGTATCAGACGCGATACGGCCTTCCAAGTTATCGATATGGTCCCACGTGCGTAATCCCGGGCCCAACAGGCAAGCCGAAGGTCACGCCGTTCATGCTATGCTGCGCTCGTATTCCCGCTGCGTTTTTCGTTGCGCAAGAACCAGATACAGGCGGGATAAGGTAACCCTCGGATGCTCGTCGAACTGCGCGCTGAAAACTACGCTGTCATCGATCACGCCATCGCTACATTCGGCCCTGGCCTCAACCTGCTCACGGGCGAAACCGGCGCGGGCAAGTCGATCCTCGTCGACGCTCTCGCGCTGCTGATGGGCGGCAAGGCCTCGGCCGACGTGGTCCGCCACGGCGCAGACAAAGCCGTCGTTGCCTGCGTTTTCGAGGCCACGCCCGGCGCGGAAGCCATCCTTGAAGAGAACGGCATTGACGCCGAAGGCCACGACATCATCCTGCGCCGCGAGATTCTCGCCAACGGCAAGGGGCGCGTTTTCGTCAACAACCAGCCCGCCACGGTCGCCGTTCTGCGCCAGCTCGCGCCGGAACTGGCCCTCGTTCACGCGCAGTCTGAGACCCTTTCCAGCTTCGACCAGGCCCAGCAGCGCATCCTGCTCGACAGATTCGGCAGTCTCTCAACGGACGCTGTGGCCGAGGCCCACGCGCGATGGCGCGACGCCTCAGCCAAACTCACAGACCTGCTGCAGGGCGAGCAGGACCGCCTGCGCATGGTGGACTTGTGGAGCTA
>JAGWRX010000112.1 GCA_028876395.1 Acidobacteriota bacterium | reverse complement strand
TTGGGGCGCATACTGATTGCGCAGTTCCACCAGCCACGGGGTTTCAATCTTGCAGGGAGCGCACCAGGTGGCCCAGAAGTTGATGAGCACTGCCTTGCCCTTGTAGCTGGAGAGCGAGACTTTTTTGCCGCTGAGGTCTTCGAGCGTGAAGGCGGGCGCGGGTTTGTTCATGAGAGGCGAGATGTATTGGGGAGCGTCTCCGGCGGGGTTGGCGACGAGTTCGCCCTGAGCGGCAAGGGCGAGGCGGCGTTCGGCGGCCTGCCTGCGGTACTCCCAGTTGGCCCAGCCCGCCCAGCCGAAGGCGGCGAGGATGAAGAGAACGGCGAAGAGAATGATGGTGTTGCGCTTCACGGGAAGTTGACCTCTCCACTCCATTGTACGAGCATGCGCGGACTACCGGGTGACCCGAAGCTGATACCATCAGAAACCGATGAATGGCAAAGGCGATGAGGCAGGCGTGAAACCGGCAGAGTTGGTGCGCACGGAAGCAGCGGCGCTGGAGGCGCTGGCGGCGCGGCTGGAAGGGCCGATGGCCGCGGACTTTGACCGCGCCGTGGACCTGGTCGTGCGCTGCGGCGAAAACAACGGCCGCGTGGTCGTGACCGGCATGGGCAAGAGCGGCATCATCGCGCAGAAGATTGCCGCCACGCTGAGCTCGACGGGGTCGGCGGCGCTGTTTCTGCATCCGGCGGAGGCGGTGCACGGCGACCTGGGCGTGCTGATGGCGGGCGATGTGGTGATTGCTCTCTCAGCCAGCGGCGAGACGGAGGAGATTCTGCGGCTGCTGGCGACGCTGAAGCGCAAAGGCGATGGACTGGTGAGCTTCTGCTGCAATTTGAATTCGACGCTTGCGCTTGCGAGCGATGTGGCGCTGGATTGCGGCGTGGAGCGCGAAGCATGCGGGCTCAACCTGGCGCCGACTGCCAGCACAACAACCATGCTGGCGCTGGGCGATGCGCTGGCGATTGCGGTGAGCTTGCGCAAGGGCTTCAAGGCAGAGGATTTCGCCGAGTTGCACCCCGGCGGCAAGCTGGGCAAGCGGCTGGCCAAGGTGCGCGACCTGATGCACGCGGGCGAGGATGTGCCGGTGGTTGCGCCGACGACGCCGATGACGGATGTGATTTATGAGATGTCGAGTAAAAAGCTGGGCATGACGACGGTGCAGGAAGACGGCCACTTACGTGGGGTGATTTCCGACGGAGATTTGCGCAGATTGCTGGAGCGCGAAGGCGGTGCAGCGCTGAGCCGAACGGCGGGCGAGGCGATGAATGCGCATCCGCGGACGATTGCTTCGAGCGAACTTGCGGCAAAAGCCCTGGCCATCTTAGAGGAGCGGAAGATTACTTCGCTGATTGTGGTGGATGCGGAGGAGCGCGTAGAAGGCGTGGTGCATCTGCATGATTTGTGGGGCGTGGAGATGATTTAAAAGACAGGGGATAGGGGATAGGGGATAGGGGATAGGGGATAGGGGATAGGGGATAGGGGATAGGGGATAGGGAACAGAACGGCTCGCGGGTTGAGGTTTGTGCTTTCCCAGGTCTCAGAATCGAGACCTGGGACACCCGGCACAGAAATGTGCAGCCAAAAAAATCTAATTAACCCGATTTCGAGAATCTTTTATATCAAAAATGTCTTCGAGAACCGATGCAACGATCAAAAGAGTGCAACCCAAGAGCAAGGGTGTAAAACCGAAAGACATGGATATTGCTATTCCAAGTTGTATTGCAAGCTGCCACCCGACCCCGAAGGTTCCGCCAAACAACGCGGCAATGAGAATGAGTAGGCTGATTCCGATGCTAAGGATGAAAAGCCTTACACCCCATCGAATCAGCCGTTGCCCAAGTCTCCTGGCGCCGGGAATCATTTCGGTGATTCGCATGAACCTCCTCCGCTTCTCGAGGGATTCTACACCCGCGTTGCCTAATTGACTCGTCTTGATGAGCACTTCTTTGTAGTGAACATTTAGAATGAAGACTGCTCCAATCTGCCTTGCGTCCGCCTGAGCGGACGGGAAAGTTTGCACACTCTTTTTATGCATCGTTGGTCGAAGCTTTTTGTCCCTACACTTCGCGAGGCCCCGGCGGATGCCGAAGTGGCCAGCCACAGGTTCCTGGTCCGTGCGGGCTACATTCGCCAGCTCGGGGCGGGCCTCTACAACTACCTCTTTCTCGGGCAGCGGTCGCTGAACAAGATCATCGGCATTGTGCGCGAGGAAATGGACCAGATTGCGCAGGAGTTTTATCTGCCAGCGATTCATCCGCGCGAGGTGTGGGAGCAGAGCGGGCGCTGGTCCGCCATGGGCGACAATATGTTCCGGCTGAAGGACCGCAAAGGCGCGGACCTGTGCCTGGGCATGACGCATGAAGAGATTATGACGGGGATTGCGCGCAACGAACTGCGCAGCTACAAACAGTTGCCGCAGATCTGGTACCAGATTCAGGCGAAGTTTCGCGACGAGCCTCGGCCCAAGTCGGGGCTGCTGCGCGTGCGGCAGTTCACGATGAAGGACAGCTATTCATTTGACATCGACAAGGAGGGGCTGGACAGGAGCTTTGACCTGCACGATGCGGTGTACCGGCGGATTTTCACGCGCTGCGGGCTGAAGTTTGTGGCCGTGGAGGCGGACTCGGGGTCGATGGGCGGCTCGCAGTCGCAGGAGTTCATGGTGTACACCGAGGCGGGCGAGGACCTGATTGCAAGCTGCCCGGTGTGCGGCTATGCAGCGAATCTGGAGAAGGCGGTTTCGCGACTGGAGCCGGTGACGGAGATGGGGCCGACGGGCAACGGCATGCCGGAGCTGGTGCATACGCCGGGCTGTGCGGCGATTGCAGATGTGGCGGAGTTCTTCAAGATTTCGCCGGCGAGCGACATCAAATGCGTGGCGTACATGGCGCTAAAGCGCGGCAAGAATGGCGCGCCCGACACATGGCATGGCGTTGCGGCCTTTCTGCGCGGCGACCACCAGGTGAACGAGACGAAGCTGATCGGCGCGGTGGGCGCGGCGGAGTT
The DNA here is from genome assembly GCA_028876395.1 of Acidobacteriota bacterium. Classification (GTDB taxonomy): domain Bacteria; phylum Acidobacteriota; class Terriglobia; order Terriglobales; family Acidobacteriaceae; genus Telmatobacter. Next base: position 23,498 of record JAGWRX010000112.1, on the reverse strand, counting down.
GCGCACCATGCAGGCCGAAGAGCTGGAGCAGTTTTTCAAGGGACCGGCGGGCTTTCTGGGGCCGGTGGGACTGAAGCACACCGGCGAGCCGCTGGAAGACGGACTGACGGTGGTGGTGGACAGGCTGCTTGAGAATCGCAGGAACCTGGTGGCCGGCGCGAACAAGCTGGACTATCACCTGCGCAATGTGACGCCGGGGCGGGACTTTACCTGGACGCTGTGCGAGGACATTCGCAGCGTGAATGAGGGCGAGGGCTGCCCGATGCGTAACTGCGAAGGCAGGCTGGTGGTGGGCAAAGCGGTGGAGGTGGGCCACATCTTCAAGCTCGGCTACAAGTATTCGGAGTCCATGGGCGCGCGAGTGCTGGACGTGAACGGCAAGGAAGTGACGCCGATCATGGGCAGCTATGGCATTGGGATTGAGCGGATTCTGACGGCGGCGATTGAACAGTCGAACGACCAGAACGGCTTCTGGCTGCCTGCATCGATTGCGCCCTTCACCGTGGTGGTGACGGTGACGAATGTGGCGGATGCCGCGCTGCGCGAGGCGGGCGAGAAGCTGGCCGCGGAACTGGAAGCAGCGGGGCTGGACGTGCTGCTGGATGACAGAGACGAGCGCGCGGGCGTCAAATTCAAAGACGCGGATCTGGTGGGAATTCCCTACCGCATCAACGTGGGCAAGAAGGTGGCGAGCGGGCAGGTGGAGCTGGTGACGCGCGCCAGGGCGAGCAGCGTGGATGTGGCGCTGAGCGAAGTGGTGGCGCTTGTGAAGACGCGCGTCGAGGAAGATGCGCTGCTGACGGCGGTTGGAGCGTAGGGCCCGCAACGGAGGTTCGTGATTCCACTCTTGCAGCAACGACAAAAATGCGGCAAGAGCGGGGCACACGAGCGAATGCGGCGAGGCGATAGGGAGCGGCGATGGCGTTGAAGGTCAAACTGGCAATCCCCACCGGGAAGCATCCGTTGCGAACGATGGCGTTGCGCATCGCGCTGGCGGGCATCGCCGTGGTTGGCCTGGTGGTGCTTTGCGTGGGCGGATTCTACTACTTCAAGTACCAGGGCATTGTGAATGCCCGGCTGAAGCAGCCGCTGTTTGCCGAGACCGCGAAGATTTATGCCGCTGCGAGTGAGATTCGCCCGGGGCAAAAGCTGAGCGTGCAGCTGATCGCCAACGAACTGCGCGAGGCAGGATACACGGCCGATGGCGCGTCGCAGACGTCGCAGCTGGGCACGTTCAGCGCGAGTGCAGACGACATCACGGTGCGGCCGGGGCCGCAGTCATATCATGCGCCGGACCCGGCGACGGTTCACATCAAGAGCGGCGTAGTGGACTCGATCACGGACGACCATGGGCAGGCGCTGGCAAGCTACGAGTTGGAGCCGCTGCTCATCACCGGTCTGAGCGAGGATGCGAACCGCACGAAGCGGCGGCTGATTACGTATGACGAGATTCCCCCGAATCTTGTGAATGCAGTGGTGGCAATCGAGGACCGGCGCTTTTTCGATCACGGGGGCGTGGACTACATCCGGCTGCTGGGCGCGCTGCGCAATGATCTGACGCCGGGGCACCGGTTCGTGGAAGGCGGCTCAACGCTGACGATGCAGCTGGCGAAGAACTTCTTTCTGACGCCGGAGCGGCGCATCAAGCGCAAGGTGATTGAGATTATCATCACGTTTCAGCTTGAGCATCGCTTCAGCAAGAAGCAGATTTTTGAGATGTACGCCAACGAAATCAATCTGGGGCAGCGGGGCAGCTTCTCGATTGACGGGTTTGGCGAAGCCTCGCAGGCCTATTTTGGCAAGGACATGCGCCAGCTGGACCTGTCCGAGTGCGCGCTGCTGGCGGGTATTATCCAGAGCCCAAACCGGCTGAGTCCATTCCGGCATGCGGAGCGCGCGATGGAGCGGCGCAACCTGGTGCTGGACTCAATGGTGGAGACGGGCGCAATTACCAAGGAACAGGCCGAGCGCGCCAAGGCAGAGCCGCTGCACATTGTTCCGGCAAGTGTGGACGCGAGCGAGGCACCCTACTTCGTCGACCTGGTGCGTGACCAGCTGGTGCAGAAGCTGGGCGATCGCGACTATAACCGCGAAGGGTTGCGCATCTACACGTCGCTGGATCCCGATTTGCAGGGGCTTGCAACAATTGCTGTGGACTCTACGGTTCATACGATCGACCAGCTCGTGGATCGGCGCCATGCGCGGGACCGGAAGCTGGGCAAGTCGTATATCTACCCGCAGGTGGCGCTGGTGGCGGTGAACCCTCACACGGGGCAGGTGCTGGCACTGGTGGGTGGCCGCAGCTACGGGGCATCGCAGCTGAACCATGCAGTGGCACACCGGCCGACGGGATCGATCTTCAAGCCATTCGTCTATGCGACGGCGTTCCAGGCGGCCGTGGAAGGCACGCTGTTGCCGGGGCAGGACAAGCCGTTTTCACCTCTCACGATGCTGAGCGATCAGCAGACGACGTACAACGTGGGCGACCAGGAGTACACGCCACGCAACTACCAGGGCGAGTATCACGACCAGGTGACGGCGCAGTATGCGCTGATGCGGTCACTGAACAATGCGACCATCGGCCTGGCGGCCATGGTGGGCTTTGATCGCGTGGCCGCGCTGGCGCGCGACGCGGGCATCAAGAGCGCGCGCGGAACGCCCGCGGTGGCCATCGGGTCCTATGATGCGACGCCGCTGGAGATGGCGGGTGCATATACCGTGTTTGCCAACAACGGACTGCACATTGAACCGTGGATGCTGGCCAGCATTCGCACGTCAACGGGCGACATCGTTACGGACTTTACGCCGACCTCTAACCAGGTGCTGGACCCGCGCGCTGCGTTCCTTTCGACAGCCATGATGGAGAACGTTTTGCGCGGCCAGGGAACAGGCGCCGGCGTGCGCAACATGGGGTTCTATGCTCCGGCCGCGGGCAAGACGGGCACCAGCCACGATGCGTGGTTCGCGGGCTTCACCACCAACCTGCTGTGCATTGTGTGGGTGGGCAACGACGACTACACCGACATCAAGCTGGAAGGCGCGCAGGCTGCGGCTCCGATCTGGGCGGAGTTCATGAAGAAGGCCGTCGCGCTGCCGCAGTACTCTGACGCGCACGACTTCACGCCGCCGGATGGCGTGCAGGTTGTGAGCCTGGACAAGGCGACAAATCTGCTGAGCGACACCTCATGCCCTGACTCGTACGACGCGGCTTTCCTGATGGGCACTGCGCCGACGGAGACCTGCGATCACCCCGCCGATCATCGCAATCTACTGCAGAAGATTTTCGGGCTGGGCAAGAGCAACTAACCATCCACTCGACTGCCGTCGGGCATGGGCTGGCAACGCTGGCACCAGAAGGTGACGCGCACGTTCGGCCCCTGCATGCGGCTGCGCACGGGCTCGCCGCAGCGGCGGCAGGGCTGGCCCTTGCGGCCATAGACCCACAGGCTCTCGCTGGGGTCGGACTGGTGCGTGGTGCGGCGGTGGTTGCCGCGATAGGTCACGATGGTGTCGCCGGAATCTTCCTGCACATTGGCCTCGATGAGCTTTTGCGCGGTGGCGATGAGCGCGGCGGCCTGCGCGGGCGTGAGATCCGCCACACGGCAGAAGGGATTGATTCCGGTGACGAAGCAGATCTCCGACTTGAAGACATTACCCACGCCGGCGAGCACTTCCTGATGCAGGAGCACGTCGCCGACTTCCTCATGGGCGCAGGCGAGCAGGCGGTGCGCGGCGGCGGGCGCATCGAAGTCCGCGCAGAGGACATCAAGCTCGGCGCGCGGGATGCGGCGGTCGCGGGCCAGCGATTGAGCGGTGTGCATCTGCGCCATGGGAACGCGGAAGCCCACGGCGAGATAGTCGCTGTTCTCGAGGAGGATGCGCATGTTGATGCGCGGCTGCTGCCATCGTTCGCCGGGGCGGTAGATGTGCCAACTGCCGCTCATAAGCAAATGAGTAGCGAGGGTGGCGCCACCGGAAAAGTGAATCAGCAGCCACTTGCCGCGCGATTCGACCCGCTCCACAAGCTGGCCAGTTAGCGGTGTGTCGTCGTCGAAGCGTGTGAGCAGCGGGTAGGTGGAGCGGAAGCCGGTGATGGGTTTGCCGATGAGCGCACGTCCCAGTGCGCGTGCGGTGCGAAAGAGCGTATCGCCTTCAGGCATGGCTTATTGCAGCTCCTCTGCCTGCGGATCGCGATGCGTGAGCGCAAGCGGAATGCGGCGCAGATGCATGCCCAGCGGGCCGGGATGGAAGCCTGCATCCATAAGGAAGCGCGCCATGGGATGCGCCGCCACGGGCTGTCCGTTGATGGTGGTGATGAGCACGCCCTGATGGCTGCTAAGGCGCATCTTCTGCTGGCCGCGGGCACACAGGAAATGCGCCAGGCCGGCGGCGGCCTGCGAGCGCTCGGGTTCGTCGGCGGGAAGGAAGACGAGGAGGTTGGGATTGTTGCGGCGCAGCCAGGCTACGAGTTGACCGTTGCGCAGAATGACCTCGGCATATACGGCGCGGGTGAGGATGCGCGGCGCTGACTCGGCGTCATCGTCCATGGGTGGAAGCTCGGGCCAGCGCAGCACCGAGCCGTAGGGATTGGCCGGGTCGGCGGCCGAAAACTGCACGAACTCGGGCTTCTCGTCGGACGGCTCGGTGCGCAACTGGCGCAGCAGGTCAACGGCTGCGGGCAGCGCAAACTGCGCGGCGCCGAGGCCGGCGACGAAGTAGCCGCGACGGATGCGCCCGCTCTCTTCGAGAGCCTTCAGCACGTCATACACGGCGCTGAAGCCGCCGGGGATGTTTTCAGCGGATGCGTGCTCGCGCATGAGCACGCCGTAGCGGTTGAGCAACTGGAGCGCGAGGGCGTGGCTGGCCTCGGTGGTTGAAGGGGCGGCGCTTCCCTGCTGTGAGCGCAGCGGCAGCAGGGACCAGCGGCCCTGGGCAGTGGGCGGGGTCGTTCGGCGGGAGCGGAACACCGTTCCAGTTTGCAACCGGCGCGGTGCGCGGGCGCTGTCGGGTTTGGCGATGCAGGCGCGCAGAGCGTGCAGCGAGTCGTTGGTGATGAGTCCGCGCCAGACCAGGCTCCAGAGCGCGTCGATGGACTCGCCGGGGTAGCCGCCGCCCACGGCCTGATGGAGCGGATCGAAGAAGCTGGCGCCAGTGGATTCGAGCACGGAGAGGAGCTTTTCCTCGCGCTCGGTGAGCGGCTCGGGCTGGGGACGCTGCCGGGCGAGTAGAGGAAGCTTGTCGGCGAGGTAGAGTGCGATACGGCCATCGCGCTCGCCGAGCGGCTCAACGCCGGCCCATGCGACTTCGCCGGCGGCGATGAGCGTGTCGAGATCGCCGGGCGCGTATTCGGCAACGCGCGCGGGGAGGATGGCGGTCTCCAGCAGCGATGCGGGCAGCGGCGCGCCCTGGAGCATTTCGATGGCATCGAGAAGAGCATCGAGATGCGCATGAGCGCTGCGGCGCGGAGCGAGCAGCCCCTGCCAGTGGGTGAGGAAGCGGGCCAGCGTGCGCTGCTCGACCGGCTCCACTTCACGGCGCAGACGGGCGAGGGACTTGCGGCGAATCTGGCGAAGAATCTCCGCATCGCACCACTCGCGATGAAGACCGCCGGGACGGAAGCCGCCCTCGAGGATGCGGCCTTCCTGGGCGAGGCGGTGGAGCGTGGCTTCGACCACCGTGGCGTCGAGTGCGAAGCGGTCGGTGGCTTCCTGCAGCGTGAAGGGGCCGTGGGTGCGGGCGTAGCGGCGGACGAGTTCGAGGACCGGATGCGGCACCGGCTCCAGCAGCGCCGTGGGCAGGCCGGGCGGCAGCGGGATACCAAGCCCGTCGCGGTAGCGGGCGCCGTCTTCTGCAGCGATGAGGCGCTTTTCACCGGCGATGCGGAGCTCGACGAGGCGGCGCGAGCGGATGTGGCGGTCCACGGATTCGAGCAGCGACGGATTGGTGACGCGGAGGGCGATTTCGGCGCGCGACAGGTCGCCGAGGCGCAGGCAAAGATCATGGATGCCGTCGGCGGAGCGGGCGCGATGGGATTCGGCCAGGCATTGCGCGGCTTCCTCGACTTCCGCTATGGCATCGGCATCGAGCAGCTCGCGGAGGTCGGCTTCGCCAAGCAGTTCGCGGAGCTGATCCTGATCGACGGTGAGGGCCTGCGCGCGGCGCTCGGCCAGAGGCGCGTCACCGTCGTAAAGAAAGTTGGCGACATAGCTGAACAGGAGCGAGGCGGCGAAGGGCGAGGGTTTCTGCGTTTCGACCACGTGGACGCGCAGGCGGCGCTGCTGAATGGCGCGCAGCGTTTCAAGCAGGGCGGGCATGTCAAAAACGTCGCGCAGGCACTCGCGGTAGGCCTCGAGCAGCAGCGGGAAAGACGGATAGCGGGAGGCCACGCTGAGCAGGTCGTAAGAGCGCTTGCGGAGCTGCCAGAGGGGCGAGCGCTGATCGGCACGGCGGCGCGGCAAAAGCAGCGCGCGGCCCGCGGCCTCGCGAAAGCGCCCGGCGAAGAGGGCAGACGACCCGAGCTGGCGGAGGACCAGCGCCGTGGCTTCGGCGGGGTCAATCTGGAACCAGTCGGGGTCGGGCGGCTCGTCGGTGTCAGGAAAGCGGAGGACGAAGCCGTCGTCGCTCCAGAGGGTTTCCACCTCCGGGCCGCCGGCGGCGCGGATGCGGGCGCTGACCGCCATGGCCCAGGGAATGTGGATGCGGCTGCCGAAGGGCGTGAGCACGCAGACACGCCAGTCGCCCAGCTCGTCGCGGCAGCGCTCGATGACGATGGTGCGGTCGTCGGGCACCACGCCTGTTGCTTCGGCTTGGTCCGCGAGGAACTGAAGGAGATTCTCGGCGGCGTTTGGGTCGAGGTCGTGCTCGGCAACGAGGCGGGTGAGGGCGGCAGGCTTTGGCAGGGCGCGCAACTCGCGGACCAATGCGCCGATGCGGTGACCGAACTCGAGCGGGCGGCCGGGACCATCGCCCTTCCAGAAAGGCATTTTGCCGGGCTCGCCGGGGGCGGGCGTAACGAGGACGCGGTCGTGGGTGATGTCCTCAATGCGCCAGGTGGAGGCGCCGAGGATGAAGGTTTCGTTGGGGTGGGATTCGAAGACCATCTCCTCGTCAAGTTCGCCGACGCGCACGGATTTGCCCTCGGTGTGGGCGAGGAAGACGCCGTAGAGTCCGCGGTCTGGGATGGTGCCTGCGTTGAGGATAGCGAGGCGGGCGGCGCCGTCGCGGGCGCTGACGACGTTGCGGACGCGGTCCCAGGTGAGGCGCGGACGCAGCTCGGCAAACTCATCGGAGGGGTAGCGGCCGCTGAGCAGGTCGAGCACGCCCTCGAATGAGGCGCGGGTGAGCGACGCGAAGGGCGCGGCGCTGCGGACGAGGCCATAGAGGAAGTCGACGGAGACCTCGGGCTTGGGGGCCTCGGCGGGGTTGGCGGCGCTAGCGGGGTTGGCGGCGCTTTCCCAGGTCTCAAAAGCGAGACCCTTCGACAAGCTCAGGGCAGGCTCTGGGGCACCCGGTTCGTGGTTTCTCACCCTTGCTGCTGAAAAACGCCGCAAGGATGGGGCACCCAGGGTTTTGATTCTTCGCTTGTGCACGGGTGCGTTCGCCGGGCGCGCAGACCCCACGATGGCTACGAGCTGCTGGGCGAGGACGTCGAGGGGGTTGCGCGGGTAGCGGGTGGACTCAATGTGGCCCTCGTGCATGGCGCGGGTGACGGCGGCGCAGGCGACGAGGTCGGCGCGGTACTTGGGAAAGAGGATGCCTTCGCTGACGGCGTCAACGCTGTGACCGGCGCGGCCGATGCGCTGCATGCCGCTGGCGACGGAGGGCGGGGCCTCGATCTGAATGACGAGATCGACGGCTCCCATGTCGATGCCGAGTTCGAGGGTAGAGGTGGCGCAAAGGGCTTTAATCTGGCCGGCCTTGAGCTGCTCCTCAATGACGGAGCGCTGATGGGCGGCGAGGGAGCCGTGGTGGGCTCGGGCGATGGGTTCCCCAGCCAGATCGTTGAGCGCGCCGGCGAGGCGCTCGGCCACCTGGCGGCTGTTGACGAAGAGGATGGTCGAGTTGCGCTCGCGGATCAGTTCGAGCAGGCGGGGATGGATGGCGTTCCAGAGGGAGACGCGGCGGGGCGTTTGCGAGGCCGGACCGCTGGGTAGTTCTTCCATGGCGGTGAGGCGCGCCATATCTTCAACTGGAACTTCAATTCTCAGCTTTAACTGTTTGGACAAACTGGCGTTGACGATAGTGACATGGCGGTAGTGCACAGGCTGGAATTCGGGGGTATCGGAAGACCACGGGGAAAGATCGGGAGCAAGAGAGGCATCGGGTGCGGCGTCCTGAGAGTGCGGGCCAGGCGTTGCAGATGGCGACGCAGATTCTTCCAGTTCAGCTTGAAGGTTTGTTCTGGAACCTGTTGATTTTGAATTGCTATGAAAGATGACATCGTTCTTTCCTTCGGCCGGTTCCCCAGAGATTTCCACACCGCCGAGGAAGCGGGCTACTTCTTCTAATGGCCGCTGGGTGGCGGAGAGGCCGATGCGCTGGATGGGCCTGCCGGTGAGGGCTTCAAGGCGCTCAAGCGAAAGGGCGAGGTGGGCACCGCGCTTGGTGGGGACGAGGGCGTGAATCTCGTCGATGATGACGGTGTCGACGGTGCGGAGGACGTCGGCGGCCTGGGAGGTGAGCAGGAGGTAGAGGGACTCGGGGGTGGTGATGAGGATGTCGGCGGGCTGGCGGCGGAAGCGGGCGCGCTCGCGCTGGGGGGTGTCGCCGGTGCGGACGCTGATGAGCGGATCGTGGAAGGGGACGCCATGGCGACGAGCCATGTTGGCGATGCCGGCGAGGGGCGAGCGGAGGTTGCGCTCGACGTCAACGGCCAGAGCCTTGAGGGGCGAGACGTAGACGATGCGGCAGCCGGGTCTGGGGGTTGAAGGCGCGTGGTCTCCCACATCTCCGGGCCGAGAGCGCCCGTCGATATGGGGCACCCGGTCGCCGGGCAGGTTGTGGAGCATGAGGCGGTCGAGGCACCAGAGGAAAGCTGTGAGGGTTTTGCCGGTGCCGGTGGGGGCGAGGATGAGGGCGCTCTCGCCGCGCGCGATGACCGGCCATCCCATGCGCTGCGGGGCGGTGGGCGCGTCAAAGACGGCGCGGAACCACTCGGCCGTGACGGGATGGAAGCAGGCGAGGCGATCCGAAGCGGGGTCCGAATTGGGCGGGAGCGGGGACATGCCTGAGGATGAGCATAACGCGGAGACTGGCGAATAGGAAGCGAAGGCAAGGACGACTCGCCCGGCCCTGAGCGGACGTTGAGGCAAGTCTCGCTGTACCATGGGGATGCGATGCGGGAACATCTGGCCACACTGCTGGACGACTTTCGCCGGTTCGGGCGCGGGGTTGCGGTGGTACGCATGGTGGGCAACCGGCGACGGGCGACGACCTACGCTGAACTGGCGCGGCTGGCGGGGCGGTTTGCGGCTCTGCTGGCGGGGCGCGGCATTGGGCCGGGCGACCGGGTGCTGCTGTGGGCCGAAAATAGCGCGGAGTGGATTGGCGCGTTTTATGGCTGCATGCTGCGCGGGGTGCTGGTGGTTCCGCTGGACGCGTATGGGAGCGCGGAGTTTGCAGCGCGGGTTGCGGCGGACGTGCGTCCGAGGCTGGTGGTGGGGGATGCGCTGCTGATCAGGCGATTGCGTGCTTTGAATCCCACCCTTTCGGCACAAGACCGCGGAACGGATGGGGCACCCACCTCAGAGGCGAGTGAGAGTTCCGTTCCCAGGTCTGAGAATCGAGACTTGGGGCACCCACACACTGGCTGGCCGGAACTGGCGTTTGAGGATTGGGCCACTGCCCTGCCCGCGGAAGAGGCGGGGCCCGTGGCGGGGCTTTCGCGCGAGACGCAGTTGCAGATCCTCTTCACGTCGGGGACGACGGGCGAGCCCAAGGGCATTGTGCATACACACGGGAACGTGCTGGCGAGCGTGGGGCCGATCGAACAGGGAGCGCAGCCCTACCTGCGCTATGAGCGGCTGGTGCATCCGCTGCGGTTTTTGCATACGCTGCCGCTGAGCCATGTGTTCGGGCAGACGATGGGTCTGTGGGTTCCGCCGATTTTTGCGGCGGAGGTCCACTTTGAGAGCCAGCTGGTGGCGCCGCGTCTGATGGAGACGATTCGGCGGGAACGCATCAGCGTGCTGGCGGCTGTGCCGCGCGTCATGGCGCTTTTGAAGACACACCTGGAGACGAGCCTGCCGGGGCTGGCGGAGCGGGTGGCTGCGTCGCAGGGGTGGAGCGCATGGCAGCGGTGGTGGCGCTTTCGCGACGTGCATCGGGCATTCGGACTGAAGTTCTGGGCGCTGGTTTCGGGCGGCGGCGCGCTGTCGGGGCCGCTGGAACAGTTCTGGAACGCGCTGGGGTTTGTGGTGGTGCAGGGCTACGGGATGACGGAGACGACGGCGCTGATTACGCTGAACCATCCCTTCCACGTGGCGCGGGGAACGCTGGGCAAACCGCTGGCGGGACGCGAGGTAAAGCTGGGGCCGGACGGCGAGGTACTGGTGCGCGGGCCGATGATCAGCGGCGCGACCTGGCAGGGCGGCGAGCTGCGGCAGCGCGAAGACGAGTGGCTGGCAACGGGCGATCTGGCTGAGGCTCAGGCGACGGGCGAACTTCGCTTTCTGGGCCGCAAGAGCGAGACGATTGTGACGGCGGCGGGGGTGAACATTCACCCTGAAGACGTGGAGGCGGCGCTGGAGCAGGAGCCGGAGGTGGCGGCCTGCGCGGTGGTGGCGGTGGAAACGGCAGGCGGGCCGGAACCATTTGCGGTGCTGGCGCTGCGCGGCGCAGAGACACAGGCCTCGGCGGTGCTTGAGCGGGCGAACGCTCGCCTGGCGGAGTTCCAGAGGGTGCGGCGATGGGCGCTGTGGCCGGAACCGGATTTGCCGCGGACTTCGACAGGCAAGGTGCGGCGCAAGGTGGTCGCAGAATGGGTGGCCCAAACTGAGGCCGCAAAACGCGCGGGCGGGGCAGAATATGTGGCAACGAGCCAGGACTGGCTGACGGCGCTGATTGCGGAGATTACGGAAGAAGCGCCTGCGGGAACCGGCGACGCGCTGCGGCTGGCAGAGGATTTGCACCTGGACAGCCTGGGGCGCGTGCAGCTGGCAGCGGCGATTGAAGCCAGGCTGGGAAGCGCGCCGGAGAACGGGCTTCTGGAAGGCGCGCAGACGCTAGGCGATTTGCGCAAACTCGTTTCCGGCGAGGCTCTGGAGCGGACCGCCGCGCCTGCGGAAGAGCTCAGGACTGCGGAGGCGCTTGAGGAGCGGCCTGGGCTTGAACCGCGTGCGCGGGAAAGAACGGAGAGGTCGGAGCAACCGCCGGTGCGCGCTGAGATGGAAGCAGGCACGGCGGCGGAACCGGCGCAGGCGAAACACATTTATCCGCACTGGCCGTGGTGGAAGCCGGTGGCATGGGTGCGTATGGCCTTTCAGGAATGCGTGGCGAGGCCGCTGGTGTGGCTGATGGCGCATCCGAAGGTGGAGCTGGCCGAGGGGCTGGTGATTGACGAGCCAATGCTGATTATCTGCAATCACGTGACGACGATGGATGGGCCTCTGGTGGAGTATGCGCTGCCGGGGCCGGTGCGGCGGTGGATTGCGGCGGCCATGTCCGGGGAGATGCTGGATGACTACCGGCATTTTCGCAATACGAACTGGGAGCCGGGCGCAAGACGGTTTCAGCCGCTGGGGCCGGTGGCGTACGTGCTGCTGACGGCGCTGTATAACGTGTTTCCGCTGCCGCGGAGAAGGCAGTTCCAGCGGAGCTTTCAGCATGCGGGCGAGGCGCTGGACCGCGGGTATCACGTGCTGGTGTTTCCCGAGGGGACGCGCTCGGCGACGGGCGAACTGGCGCAGTTTCGCCAAGGGATCGGGCTGCTGACGAAGCAGTCGAGAACGGCGGTGCTGCCGGTTGCGATTGCGGGACTCGGCGCGCTGAAGAGAGGCGAGAAGCACTGGTTCCGCGCGAGGACCATCACAATTCGAGTGGGCAGGCCGGTGCGGTTTGCGCCCGAGGAGAGCGAGGCGGCGATTACGGCGCGGCTCCACGACGAGGTGGAACGGCTGCTGAAGGGATGAGGGCCGCGCTTCCCTTGCCCGCTTCGCTGAATCGGGTACACTGAATCTGCCCACCGATGTGCCGGGATGGCGGAACTGGCAGACGCAGCGGACTCAAAATCCGCCGACCCTTGCGGTCATGGGGGTTCGACCCCCCCTCCCGGCACCAACAACAAATTTTGCGGGACAAGATGGCCTCCCTTTCGCGGGAGGCCGTTTTCTTCTGGTGCGTGTTCTGGTGTGTGTTTTCTTAATTCAATGCTTTTCCGCGGCGGGCGGCGGACCGGGGATGATTCATCGCCTTACGGGGTTCGGCCGGTTTCATGCACAGGGGCATCCGGCTGCGGAACTGCATGGGGAGCCGCGCCTGCGGTCCTGGCTTTGACATGGCCTTTGCGCTTTGTTTTACTTGCATTGCTTTCCGGAACAGTGAGAAATCCAGATGCCGGAATCAATTCGGCAAGGCAGACAGGATGCGCATGAAAACGAGAATCAATGTTGGACTTATGGTCGCACTGGCGCTCACTTTGATTGGCGCCACGTTGACGCTGGCGCAGCAGAGCGGGACGGGATCCAATGTTCCTCCGCCCAGGCCGAAAGGCCCATGTGACATCTACGCCGCTGCCGGCGACCCGTGCGTGGCCGCCCACAGCACGACGCGCGCGCTGTACGCCTCGTATAACGGCCCGCTCTATCAGGTTCTGCGCCAGTCGGACGGCAAGACTCTGGACATCGGCGTCGTCCAGCCCGTTGCGTCGCCGGTTCCCGATGCGGGCGGATACGCCGCCGCGGCCGCTCAGGATAGGTTCTGCGCCAACACATACTGCTGGATCGCCACCGTCTACGACCAGTCCCCCAAGCACAACGACCTGACACAGGCGCCCCGCGGCGGATTCCACGGCCCGGCCATGGGTGGATTTAACAACTTGCCGATCGCCGACATGGCGCCGGTGACCATCATGGGCCACAAGGTCTACGGCGTCTTCATCGCGCCGGGCATGGGTCTTCGCCAGAACGACGTGAAAGGCACCGCGGTCGATGACCAGGCGGAGGGGCAGTACTGGGTGATTAACGGCCATCACTTCAACAACGGCTGCTGCTTTGATTACGGCAACGCCGAGATCGACAGCCGCGACGACGAGAACGGCACGATGGAAACCGCCTACTACGGCAATGCCGGTGCGTGGTATCGCGGCAGCGGCTCCGGCCCGTGGATCATGACCGATCAGGAAAACAATCTGGTCGGTTGCGTCAACCTGGATGGATCCAAGGGCTGCCCAAACCTGCCGAACATCACGTGGCGATTCGTGACAGCGATGGCCAAGGGTGAACCGCACCACTGGACCTCCATGGGCGGCGATGCGCAAAAGGGCTCTCTTGCAGTGATGTTCGATGGACCGCGCGTCAACTCCACCTATAACCCGATGCGCAAGCAGGGGGCCATTCTGCTGGGCAATGGCGGCGATAACAGCAACGGCTCGCAGGGAACCTTCTATGAGGGCGCAATGACGGCCGCGGGCACCTTCCCGACGGATGCCACCGACCAACAGGTGCAGGCCAACGTGGTGGCCGCCCGGTACGACGTGCCGCGTGTGACGCTGGCGCCTGCGTCGGCAACTGCCACTCCGCCGGGACTCCAGACGTTCTCACCGGGGTCCTCACAGGACACCACCGTGACGTTCACGAATACGACGGGGGCGCCCGCGATGGACGTCGAGTTGAGCATTTCCGTGCCCGGCAAGCAGTGGACCTCCTTCGTTGCAGGCACCACGAAGATGTCGAAGACGTTCGCCGACCCGGTTGCGCCGGGCGCGAGCGTGAGCGCGACGTTCAAGGTCACTTCAGGGCCGGCAGCGTTCAACGGCGACCTGGTCGGCAACGCCCGCTGGACCAACCCGAGCGGCAGGACACAATCTGAAACAGCGGCTGAGAAGGTGCGGAACGCGAGCCCGATCAAGATCAATGAGATTCGCATTGGATCCAGCCCCACCAACTCGACAGACTCGTTCATCGAGCTGTACAACTCCGGCTCCCGAAGCGTCGACGTCTCCAACTGGACCCTGACCGAGCACCCGACCCAACAGGCCATCTTCTCGACAGTGAAGATCCCTGCCGGGACGAAGCTCGCATCTGGCGGCTTCTACCTGCTCGGTCTCTCCAACTCCGGGCTCGCCGTCCCCGCGCGCGCGGGCGACACCACCGTCCACGTCCGAAGCACGACCGGCATGTCGGCCGGCGACACGATCCGCATCGACACCGGCTCGAACGCGGAAACGCGCAAGATCGCAAGCATCGGCACGGCGGCCAGCAACCATACGACACTGTGGCAGCCTCTCCCCGATGGCCCGGTGATCACGATTCCCGTTGGCTCGACCAACGTGCCTGTGATGAGCACGGCCGGTTTCAAGGTGGGCGAGAAGATCGCCCTCGGCTACGGGGCCACCTATCCCGCCGTTGCAAGAACCCTGGAGCGGTACGAGGTGGCCACGGTTACCGCAGTCGGCAAGCCGGGCACGCAGGCCTACCTGGCGGTGGACGCGCCCGCCGGCGCGACCAACATCAAGGTGACATCCGTTGACGACATCTCGGTCGGCGACAAGATCAGGTTGGACATCGACAGTGCCGGCCATGGGATCGAGACCGTCACCGTCACGCGCCTCGGCATGCAGGCGAGCCGCACGAATCTCTCAGCCAATGCGAGCGCCGGGGCTACCCATATCCAAGTCCGCAATGGGCACGGATTCGCTGTGGGCGACAAGTTGACCATCGGCACGCCCGCGAGCCGGCAAACGGTTACCATCACCGCCGTCGGAGCCTCGGGTCCGGCGGGCAGCCTGGACTTTACGCCCGCCCTGGCCGAGGCGCATACCGACGCCGAGGAGGTGGTGGTTCCGGGTACGGGCCTCGATCTCGCCGCACCGCTCAAGTTCAACCATGCGGCCAACCTCCCCTTCAGCGATCGGGGAACGGGGATCAGCTTTCAGCCGGCGACGGCTTTTGCCCACTCGAGCAACGAGCCCGTCCAGGCGCTCGGCACCGGCATCACGCTCGAAAGCCCACTGGCCAGCCATCACGAGATGCAGGCGGTTGTGCGCGACGCCGCGGTCACGACCGCGGGCTACCAGGGGGCGCCGGCACCGAACCAGTGGTTCGGCGGCCCGGAACTCACCACCGACATAACTCTCTTTGGCAGATTCAACCTCACGCTCCGAGAGGGAAGCATGGTGCTGCGTGACGCCTCCGGCCTGGTTGTCGACAGCCTCAACTACGGCGGCCTCGTGGACCCATGGGCGGCCGAAGGCTACCAGGCTACCTCAGGAGCAGAGCAGAGTGGCTGCTATGTGACTGCGCCCGGCATGTCCGGTCGTTCCGGGCCGTTCGGTGCGGCCGCCGGCGCCACGAATTCGAGCGCGGGGCGCTTCCCGGACGGCGCTGACACCGACAGCAACTGCACTGACTTTGCGACGCAGGCCGCCGCCACCCTGTCAGCCGCTTCAGCCGCCGGCGCAACCAATATCAAAGTCGCCAGCGTGGAAGGCTTTGACGCAGGCCAGTCGATTCGGATTGATACGGGCGCGAACATCGAGACCGCCTTCATCGCGACGGTTGGCACGGCAGGCGCCACTACGGTGGGCACCGCCACCGGCGTGGGCGCGACCGTTATCCCTGTCGCCGGCGCAATAGGCTTTCGCGACGGCCAGACCATCACGATTGACCATGGCGCGAACTCTGAGACGGCGGTTGTCGCCTCCATCAGGAGATTCGGCGGGACCGCAATCACCGTCGCCGCGCCGCTCACGCATGCGCACACGGCAGGCGCGCAGGTTTCCGGCACAGGCATCACCCTTACCGCTGCTTTGAAACGGGCGCACGCCGTCGGCGCACAGGTATCCGACAACGTTCCCACGCCCGGTGCGCCGAACCACTATTCCAGAATGCGACCTTGACGGCGACTGAGTTTCCCCGGCAAGGTCGATGAACACAAAATCAGCAATGCACTAGAGCAAGATCAAGGTAGCTATACCCAGGCGCGATTCGACGAGTCATCCTGGGTTTCTCTGGCGAAGTGACCGCGATGACGAGGATGGGACAAGCCTATTCGGACGATCTGCGGGTGAGGATATTGGAAGCCGAGGAGCACGGCGAGGACAGTTGCCCTGTGCTCGCCAAGCGCTTTCGCGTCAGTTGGGAGTATGTGCGCAAGCTGCGCCGGCAGCAGGCTGCGACAGGGCAAAAGGCGTGCGGCAGCGGATCGAGGCCGCAGGTGCGCAGTTGCTTTATCTGCCGCCTTACTCGCCAGACCTGAACCCCATCGAAAAGGTCTGGTCCAAGCTCAAACAACTGCTCCGCTCCGCCAAAGCCCGGACGGAACGAGCTCTCGACAGGCAATCACAGAAGCCCTTCAGCAAATATCTGCAGACAACGCACAAGCACGGTTCAGACTGACCCTCTACCGGGTACAGCTATGATGAAAATGCTCTAATGCTCAATCTTCCTGATGTACAGCCAGAGTCCGGCGAGCACCATGCCAATCGCGATGAGGGATATGCCCAGACCTGCGCGACGGCGGTTCCGTTCGACCATGGCCTTCTGCCCAGCCTGCAGGTCCTTGCCGGCAATCTTCAAGCCTGTTTGCACGTACTGGTCTACGAGGTCTTTCCTGAAGCTATGGATGGCGACGCGCGCCTTGGTGAGCGAGTCTCTCGCCTCGCTCTGTCCCAGCCGGGCCTCGCTGACCTCCATGCCGGCTGACTCCGCTATGGCGAGAGCCTGATCCGCATTCGTGACGGCTGCATCCAATCGCGTGAGTTGGCTGAGCATTTCCGCCCTGGCCTGATCGCAGGCGTCTCCGGGGGTATGACACTGCATGCAGACGGCTCCAGCCCCCGTGCCAAGCTTTGCGTCGGTGGGATGGGCAATGTCGTGATTGCCGTGGCACACCACGCAGCCGGGAAGAGAAGCCGCATCAAACGCCGCCTTGTGCGAGCTTTTGTCGTACATCTGGGCCTGGAAAACGTGGCACGTGGAGCATACGTTCTGGACCTTATCCACGCCTGGAGGCGCTGCGCCATGATTGCCATGACAGGTTGTGCAAGTTGGCGCGCTCAAGTCGCCCCGCACCATGAGATCCTCACGGTGAACGCTTTTGCCGTACTTCGCGAACTGGTCAGTGGGGATGGAATAGCCCTTCATGTATTGCGCGTCGGCATGGCAGTGCGCACACGTATTCGCAATGTTGACGGGATAGACCATGGACATTGGATCGTTGGGCGCTCTGAGATCGTGGACGC
This sequence comes from Acidobacteriota bacterium, assembly GCA_028876395.1. Classification (GTDB taxonomy): domain Bacteria; phylum Acidobacteriota; class Terriglobia; order Terriglobales; family Acidobacteriaceae; genus Telmatobacter. The sequence continues at coordinate 6,100 of JAGWRX010000112.1, read as the reverse complement.
CATGGCAATCGGTGCACACCGCAACTTTGGTGTCGCCGGCGGCAAGGCGCTGGCCGTGGATGCTGGTGTGGAATTGGGACAGCTGATCGGTGCGCAGGCTGGGATCGTACTGGCGCATGTAGTTGGGATTGGAGTGACAGCTCCCGCATAGCGCCGGGATCTGGCGACGATCGATCTTGCCCTTCCAGCCGGCCTTGCGGCTCATGGACTGCGTAGGGTCGTCGGTGACCGCGTCGCCACCGTGGCAACTGACACAGGTGAGGCCTTTCTGCGCATGGATATCGTGACTGAAGGTTTCCTGGGTGACGCCCAGCGGCTCGGGCAGCACGGAATGGCAGTCAAGGCAGGAGTTTTTGGTTTGCCTTTGCCCGTAGCCGAGGGATGCTGTGAGAGCAAGAAGGCTCAACGCCACCGCGCCGCGGGCCATGCCGGACCGCCGGAATTTAATTCGTAACATAGCCATAGACACTCATCGCGATCACGTAGGCCAGCGCAAAAACCGACAGTCCCGTGATCCATTGTTTGGAGAGCGCAACGCGGCCATTCTCAAGAAAAGGCAGAAGCAGCCAGAGCAGTCCGACCAGCCCAAAGGCGAGGATGCCGAGAACGTCGCCATCGATGAACAACACTTTGGACGGGATCACCTTGAGCGTCTGGAACATGAAGAGGAAATACCACTCCGGCTTGATTCCCGCGGGGGCCGAGGCGAAGAGATCGGCCTTGACGCCGAGGTCCCAGGGAAAGATCGCTGCCAGTGCGCCCAGAACTCCCAGACCCGCGTACCAGGCCATCAACTCGCGCAGCACGAAGTTGGGAAAGAATTTCAGCTCGCGCTTTGCGGAAGGATTGGCGCTCCAATCCCTTTCCACTTTCGGCGGCACGCTCATTCCCTGGCGCTGCACGAGAAGCAGATGGAATGCGATGAGCACGGTGACCAGGCCGGGTAGAACGGCCACATGAAATCCGAAGAAGCGTGTCAGCGTGGCCCCGGTCACCTCTTCGCCGCCGCGAAGAAAGATCATGATTGGGTGGCCGATGAAGGGGACCTGCCCTGCAATATCGGTGCCAACCTTGGTGGCGAAAAAGGCCAGCGTGTTCCAGGGCAGCAGATATCCGCTGAAGCCGAAGCCCATGGCCAGCACAAGGAGGATGACGCCGCTGATCCACGTCAATTCGCGCGGTTTGCGATAGGCCTTGAGGAACAGCACGCTGAACATGTGCGCGAAGGCGGTAAAGATCATCAGATTGGCCGACCAGGAATGGATGGAGCGGATCAGCCATCCAAACTGCACCTGCGTCATGATGTACTGCACGCTCTCGAACGCCTCGTTGGCTCCGGGCCGGTAATAGAGCAGCAGCAGAATCCCGGTGAGCACCTGAATCACGAACAGGAAGAGCGTGATGCCGCCGAGAAAATACCAGTAAGACAGGCGGTGGAGAGGAACGGTCTTCTTGCGCAAGGGAGCAATGAGGTCATCCCACTCCAGGCGCTCGTAGAGCCAGTTGCGCATGTTGCGGAGGACGGTCATTTCATCCCTCCCGGCGGCGGGTTACGAAAATCTCCTCCCCGCGTACCTGGACATCGAAGGTTTCCAGCGGGCGCGGAGGCGGACCTGAAATGTTGCGGCCGTCGAGGCTGTACATGCCGTTGTGGCAGGCGCACCATACCTCGCGCAGATCAGGCCGATATTGAACAGTGCAGGAGAGATGCGTGCAGACCGCAGACAGGGCGCGGTATTCCCCGCTGGCAGTGCGGATCAGAAGGCCGGGCCGGTTGCCGAAGCGGAAGATCTTGCCGCTGTTCAGTTGCAGCTCGCCCACTTTGCCGGCCACCACGGAATCCCCACCGAGGTCCACCGTTCTGGGAGGAACAAAATAGCGCAAAACGGGATAAATGAATGCCACGGCGGTGGCAAGAAAGCCGCCGCCCAGCAACAATTCCACAAACCCACGACGGGGCATCGATGCGCTAGGCTGGGCGCCTGAATTTACGATCCCCGGGTCACTGGTTGCCATATTCGTCTCTCCGATGTGCTACTCGCGTGCAGGCCGCGGCATCAGCGGCCGCGGACTCTTGCTCAGGACGGGCGCCGGCGGCGCCGATTCCATTTCCCTGCCCGCGGGTTGGCGGGAGTCATCGGGCCTCGCCGACAGCGGCCGATTTCAGTTCCACGGTGCGTTCGATTTCCCGCATCCACATCGCCTGGACAAGTTGCAGGCGCTGTCCGACAAGGATGGCCAGATTCATGCCGATTCTGAAGCCGACGGCAGGCGAGCTTTCGCAATAAGCGCAAAGCTTCTCCCGCGGCAGCGCGATCACTTCCGTTTCCAGCGGTGCGGTCGCGGAAAGGGTGAAGCGGTACGGAGGAACCAGCGCCGACCAGCCCACCGTTTCGCCGGGCAGCTTTTCTTCCATGAGAACTTCTTCTTCGCGGCCCCGAACCAGCATCGGAAACGTCAGCCGGATGCGTCCGCGCTCGATGAGGAAGAGGCGATCGGCCGCATCGCCCAGCCGGAAGAGCGAGCCTCCGCTGGGCACCGTCATCCGCGTGCCAAGCGCCAGAATCTGACCGGCTTCTGCGGAGGAAAGACCGTTGAGCAGTTCATGCGCCATGAGCGACCTCCCTCAGTTCACAAACGGCGAAGTCGTCTTGCCGTGCAGCAGGGCCTGGGTGGGAAACGCGACGAAGGATTCCGCAGCGGCCTGTTCCAGACGCACGTGGTTTTCGATCTGCAGCAGCAGAACTTCAATCGGCACCTGCGGCTGCACCGGAATGTGAGGCGTCGCGCGGTCAGAGAAGAAGCGGGCTGGAGCGGCCTTCACTGCGGGAAGTTCGGGTTGAGCCGTTGGAGCGGGGGACTCGGGACGCGTTGCAGCGGCGAACGCCGCAACCGTGACGGCGAGGCAGAAGAAACTAATGCACAATCCCATCAGCAGCATGTACATGGCAATCGATCCTCCTTCTTGACGACGTAATGAAGCACGTTGCGTGCCAGCGGCAGGGAGTGTCTAACTTCTTTTGTTTCAGTCGAGGCACGGGGCTGTTGAGAGCTGCCCTGCCAATCTGTCATGTCATCTCTGACAATTCGGCAGCTGTTGACGGCGGCGAAGCGGTGTGCCACAATCCGCAACCAGTTATCGGATCGACATGAAGTTGCGCTTTGCCAGCATGACGGTTGGCCTCACGCTTGGAGTTACGGCGGCCGTGGTCGTGGCTTGCGGTGTGGCTGCCTATTTCTATTCGGTTCATCACTTCAAGAGCATTCTCAACATGGCGCGTGCGAACGCTCTTGCTGAAGGCGAGCTGATCCACACCGCGCTCGATCATGCGATGCTGAGAAACGACCAGCCCCTGATAGCGCAGATGATTGAGGGATTCGGCAAGCAGGCGCGTGTGGAACAACTCGTGTTATTGAACCGCAACGGGGTGCCGCGCTACTCGAGCACACCGTTGAACAACGGCGAGGACTTCCGCCTTTCTTCCCCCACCTGCCAGGCCTGCCATCGCGATCCGCCGGAGCGCAGGGTATCAAGCCGCGTGATTGAAACCAGGGGTGGATCCGTTCTACGAACCGTGATCCCGATTCGAAACCACGAGGAGTGTTACGCGTGCCACGATGCGGCGCAGAAGATCAACGGGGTTCTGATTCTGGATTACGATGCCGGCGAAGTTCGAGCCGGCATGACGCGCGACTTGCGCTGGATGGTCGCCGGCGCGGGCACTCTGACTTTCGTCATCGTGGGGGCCATCTTTGTGGTGATCCGCATCTCGGTTTTGCGCCGACTGCGGCGTCTGGAGGCCACGGCGCGCCTCGTCTCCCAGGGCGACCTGAAGCGGCGCGCCCCGGTGGAGGGCTCGGATACGCTGGCATGGCTGGGCCGGGAGTTCAACATCATGGCCGACTCTGTGGCCGGGCTGGTGGGCGAAGTCAGCGCCCAGCGCGAAAGGCTTGAGACCGTGATCAACAGCATTGACGACGGCATCGTTGTCCTTGATCCGGAACGAAAGATTATCGCAGCCAATGATGCGTTTCTGCGGCGCACGGGCAGCAGCCGCAATCAGGTTCTGGATCACTACTGCTATCAACTTGGGATGGGCTCCTGCAACCTGCCGGACTGCCCTACGCTCGAATATCTGAAGTCGGGAACACACCAGGTGCGGATATGCGAACATCGCAACGGCAACGGCGCGGTGGCATGGGAGGAGATTCACGTATCGCCGATCCTGGATGCGAACGGCCGCCTGACCCACGTGGTGGAGGTGTGGCGCGACATCTCAGAGCGGCGGGCCGCCGAGGCAAACCTGGCCGAGTCCCATCGCCTGGCATCGCTGGGCGTGCTGGCATCCGGCTTTTCACACGAGTTGAACACGCCTCTGGGCACCGTGCTCACATGCATCGAAGGCATTCTCCGCGCAACTCCAGCCCATCAAGAAGGGCAGTTGGAGAGCGCGCGAATTCGCGAGAATGCCTCCATTGCGCGCGAGCAGCTGCTGCGCTGCCGCGGCATAACGCAGCAATTTCTGCGCCTTTCGCGAGGACAGCGCCATGACGGAGGGATCGTCGATTTGCGCGAGGCGATCGAGGCCGCGCAACGGCTTGTCGGCCCCACGGCGCGGGCTCACTCAGTGCAGATCGTGGTGCGGCCGCTTGCGGCAAGCGTGCACGTGCGTGCCGGCGAGGCGGAACTGCAGGATCTGCTGATCAATCTTTTGCTCAACGCCATTCAGGCGTCGAAGCCGGGCAGTAAAGTCGTGGTCGAAGCCAGATGCGGCAGCGACGTTCGTGTTCGCGTGAGCGACGAGGGTTGCGGGATAGCCCCGGAGTGCCTGCAGAAGATCTTTGAGCCGTTCTTCAGCTTGCGCGAGGGCGGCACAGGCCTGGGTCTGTTCCTGTCTTTGAATGCTGTCAGGAACTGGGGTGGCGATATTCTGGTCGAGAGCGTACCCGGAAAAGGGTCCATGTTCGAGGTGGTGTTACCGGCAATCCATGCCTGCCCGGAACCGGAGGTTCAACCTTGAAGCCCTCCTCGATTCTTCTGGTCGACGATGATGCGGCCTTCCGGCATGTGATGGCGGGCGAACTGAACCGGCTCGGCTATGAAGTCACCACCGCGGGCTCGGGCGAGGAAGCCATACAACGCGTTGCGGCCAGCGAACCGGAAGTTATGCTGCTTGACCTGCGCCTGCCCGGCATCGGCGGCCTGGAGACTCTGAGGGCCATCACCGCCAATGCGCCTGCTATCGAAGTCATCATGCTGACCGGGCACGGCTCCATCGATACCGCCATCGAGTCGATCCGCATCGGCGCGTTCGATTACGTGGTCAAGCCCTGTCCGCTGGATGAGATCGATATTCGCATTCAAAGAGCCCTGGAACGGCGGGCGCTGCGGCAGCGGGCGAGTCTCCTGGAGCGCGGGCTGACGCCTCCCAATCTCGAAAGCTCCTTCATCGGCGAGAGCCCTGAATTTCGCCGCCTGCTCGACGTCATCCACAAGGTGGCTCCGAGCGACGCCGCCGTTCTGATCATGGGCGAGACGGGGTCGGGCAAGGAGCGCGTGGCCAAGCTGATTCATGCGCGCAGTCCGCGGAGTTCACGGCCGTTCGTGGTTGTGGAATGCGGGGCATTGCAGGAGAACCTGCTCCAGAGTGAACTGTTCGGACATGAGCGTGGAGCGTTCACCGGAGCGGAGCGCGCCAAGCCGGGACTGTTTGAAGTGGCGGAAGGAGGAACCATTTTTCTGGACGAGATCGGCGAAATCAGCCCGACGACTCAGACCACATTGCTGCGCGTGCTGGACACCTCCACTTTCCGGCATCTGGGTGGCACGCGGGAAATTCACGTGGATGTCCGGATTCTGACCGCGACCAACCGCGATATTCCGGCCATGGTGCGGCAGGGCCTCTTCCGGGAGGATCTGTTCTACCGGCTGAGCACGATCACGGTGGAGGTCCCTCCGCTGCGATCGCGCGGTTCCGACGTTGATCTGCTTGCGAAGCAGTTCGTTGCGAAGCTCAACGAGCGGTTCGGCTCGAACAAGCAGATCAGCGAGGAGGCCCTGGAACTCCTGCGGTGTCACAACTGGCCGGGGAACGTCCGC
>JAGWRX010000111.1 GCA_028876395.1 Acidobacteriota bacterium | reverse complement strand
GGGGTTGTGCAGTTCGTGCATCAGCCCTGCCGCCATCGTGCCCAGGGACACGAGCTTTTCCCGGTGCAGCGCCTCTTCCTGATAGGTCCGCAGGCGCTGCGCCATGTTGGCCAGCACCACCTTGCGCACCGCCGCGCAGCGGGCCAGAACGGCCCAGAACTGGTCCTCGGTGAAGCGCACCAGCACGGAATCCAGTGCCGCGATGATGAAGAAGGGAGAGTAGGATTTGCCCGTCAGAATCGGCGCTTCGCCAAAGCCTTCGCCAGCCGCCGCAATGCCGGCCACGGTGCGCGAGCCATCCTGTTCGGGTCGCTCGGCGCGCATCTCGCCCTCGAGTACCACCCAATAGGAACGCAGGGGCTGTCCCGGTTCCGCCAGCACCGCGCCTGCGGGCGAGTGGATGCGCTCCACAGGCGCCAGATCGTGCAGCGCTTCAAAATCCGCTTCCGCAAAAGGGAGGGTCCGGCGCAGCGCCTCGGCTGCGTCCGGCATGGGGATCGATTCGACCACGACGCGTTTTTCTCCCTCGCTCATCTCCCTCTTCCCATCCGCCATCTAGAACCCCGCAAGATACTGATGCGCAAACTGCACGGCGATGGAACCCTCGCCCACGGCCGACGCCACGCGCTTCACTGAGCCGTGCCGCACATCGCCAGCCACCAGGACCCCCGGCACGCTGGTCTCCAGCAGAAACGGCTCGCGCGGTTCCTGCCATCCATCCGGCAGCTTGCCATCGCAACGCAGGTCCGGTCCTGCCAGCACAAAGCCTTTCTCGTCGCGCAGAATGCTGGCCGGCAGCCATTCGGTGCCCGGCTCCGCCCCAATAAACACGAACAGCGACGTGGCGGGAACCCGTATTTCGCCCTGGGGGCCACTCAGCCGCAAGGCCTCCAGCCGCTCCTCGCCTTCGGCTTCCACCACCTGCGTATGCGTCTCCAACACAATATTGGATGTGCGTTCTATCTCATCGATTAAGTATTTCGACATGGTGGCCGATAATCCGGGTCCGCGCACCAGCATCGTCACCTTGCAGGCATATTTGGCAAAGTGCAGCGCAGCCTGCCCGGCGGAGTTGGCTCCGCCCACCACGTAGACCTCTTCATCCTTGCAGGCAGCCGCCTCCACCAGGGCTGCTCCGTAATAAATGCCTCTGCCTGTGAGCCGCTCGGCGCCGGGAATCCCCAGCTTGCGGTATTGCACGCCCAGGGCCAGCAGCACCACGTGGCTTGCCACTTCGCGCCCGTCGCCCAGTTGCACAAAGCGGTACTGTCCGTCGATACGCAGGCCGGTGGCGCGCTGGGTAAGGAACTCCGCGCCGAACCGCGATGCCTGGATGTGTGCGCGCCGCCCCAGGTCCGCGCCGGTGATGCCCGTGGGAAAGCCCAGGTAGTTTTCAATGCGCGACGTGGAGCCGGCCTGCCCGCCGGGCGCATCGGGCTCAATCACCAGCGTGCGCAGTCCCTCGCTGGCCCCGTACACGGCGGCCGCCAGCCCCGCCGGGCCCGCGCCCACCACCACCATGTCATAGAACTCCTGCGCGGCCTGCGTGCTGAGTCCGACCCGCGCAGCCAGCGTGTCCGGGTCGGCCTCCGGCAGCGTGCTGCCGTCGGGGAACAGCACCGCGGGAAGCTGCTCCGGCCTCAGGCCCCGCTCTGCCAGCAGCGTGCGCGCGTCTTCATTGCCGGCAATGTCCAGCCAGCGGTAGGGCACGTGGTTGCGCGAAAGAAAATTGCGCAGCCTGTGATCCTTCAGCGACCAGCGGTTGCCAATCACGCGCAGCCCCTCGAAGGGCGGCCGGTAGCCTGCGCGCCAGTCCTCCAGCAGGTCGGTCAGGACGGGATAGAGCCGCTCCTCCGGCGGATCCCACGGCTTGTTCAGGTAGTAGTGGATGCGGGCCGTGTTGATGGCGCGTATGGCCGCGTCCGTGTCGGCGTAGGCCGTCAGCAGCACCCGCCGCGCCTCGGGATAAAGCGCGTACGCCCGCTCCAGAAAGTCCACCCCGGTCATCCCCGGCATCCGCTGATCGCTCAAGAGCAGCGCCACGGGCTCCTGGCGCGTCTTCAACTGGGCCAGCATGTCGAGAGCTGCCTGCCCGCTGGCCGCGCGCATCACCCGGTACGTGGCGCCGTACTGCCTGCGCAGATCCTGCACCACGGCTTCCAGCACGCTTACGTCGTCATCCACTGCCAGCAGGATCGGTCTTGCCATATACTCCCAGTCCCTTGCCCGCGCGTAGTCGGGGTTTCTTCAGCGTAAACAGGTTCTGAGAAAAAGCAAACCACCCCTGTCTGCAAAGAAGATACCCCCTGCTTTGTTCGCGCGATTCTCGTAGCGCTTGATGCGATTGCGCTGTAAGCTGATTGAGACGGTAAGGTTACCTCTGGGGGGGTACTTCCCGGGCTGAATCAAGCATGAAGGGCACACGAACTCTCGCTCACTGCCGGAAAATAAGAAATGCTAAAGGGAAGTGATGTCCTTTTGCCGATATAGATTCACAAGGTGGGGGAATTCACCTGAGCTTGAGTCGCGGCACCCGGCCGGGGGGTAATTTGGGGCCGGTTTCGGTCAGATTCCGGGGGAATGTGTTGGATAGGGCCTAAAGCATGAACAAGATTATCCTGGCCGATTCGCAGGCAATCTTTCGGGCAGGCACTGCCAAGGTGCTCGCCATGGATGAGGATCTGCGCATCATTGCCCAGTGCACGGATGTTGAGCGGATGATGCACGCCATCACAACGTTTCCCGGCGCCATTGTTCTGTTTGCCTCTTCGCTGCGGCCTGACATGACGCGCCTCTGCGCGGTGCTCGAGTCCGCCGGCAGCCGCGCCATCGTGATTGCGGAAAACAGCGAGGCCGCAAGCGACTATCTGCAGATGGGTTTTCGCGGGGTGGTTTTTCGCAGCGTCACCGGAACAGCCCTGACCGAATGCGTGCGGCGCGTGGCTGCGGGCAGCATCTGGTCGCCCACCCAGGCCGTGCTGCCCGACTCACCGGAAGAGGACATGGTGGGGGCGCGCGTCCGCGACCGGCTCACCCCCAAGGAGATGCGGATTGTGGCCCTCATCGTCCAGGGCTGCAAGAACCGCGAGATTGCCACGCGGCTGAAGACCACCGAGCAGGTGATCAAGAATTATCTCCGCTCCATTTACGACAAGACCGGAGTCAGCGACCGGCTGGAGCTTGCGCTCTTTACCATCCACCACAGGGTACTGGCGCAGGCCGCCGCCGAAGTCGGCAACAAGCTGGAAGCCGAGGAGCGGTCCGCGGCCACCGTCCTGGCCTCAGGCGCCGCGGCGCCGTAATCACGACCTTCCCCACCTGCTGATTCAATTCCAGATGGCGACAGGCCTCACCTGTCTGCGCAAAGGGGAAGACGCCGTCGCAATCTTCCGGATGCGCCCTCCTGTCGGCTCTGAACACGTGAGGAGCAGGAAGGCGCAGCCTGAAAATTTGTCAGACTTTACAGCTTCTCCGCCACGCTCTTGGCCTGCGTGAACAGCAGCAGATAATCCGGGCCACCGCCCTTTGAATCCGTGCCGCTCATGTTGAATCCGCCAAAGGGGTGCGCGCCCACCATGGCGCCCGTGCACTTGCGATTCAGATAGAGATTGCCCACATGGAACTCGCGGCGGGCGTGGTTCAGGCGCTCGCGGTCGTTTGTGTAAATCGCACCGGTCAGGCCGTACTCGGTGTTGTTGGCGACCTTTATGCCTTCCTCAAAGCTCTCCACCTTGATGACGGCGAGCACCGGACCGAAGATCTCTTCCTGGGCAATCACCGCATCGGGAGCCACGTCGGCAATGACGGTGGGCTCGATCAGGTAGCCGCCGTCGGCGTTTTCGATAGCATGACCGCCGGCAATCAGGCGGCCTTCCTTCCTGCCCTTCTCGATGTAGCCCAGGATCGACTCCATCGCGGCCTTGTTGATGACGGGGCCCATGTTCTTGTTTTCTGCCGGGTCGCCCACGGTGAGCTGCGCCACGCGCGCGCGCAGGCGCTCCAGAAACACGTCGTAAATGGGCGCCTCAATCATGGCGCGTGAGCAGGCCGAGCACTTCTGTCCGCTGAAGCCGAAGGCGGCGGCCGCGACACCCTCGACGGCTGCGTCCACGTCGGCGTCCGCGCAGATCAGCATCGAGTCTTTGCCGCCCATTTCAAGCACCGTGCGCTTGATCCAGATCTGGCCGGGCTGCGTTCTGGCGGCGCGCTCGTGAATCTCAAGCCCCACGGCCTTTGAGCCGGTGAAGGCGACGAAGCGCGTTCTGGGATGCTCCACGATGGCGTTGCCGAAGGTGGCGCCTGAGCCGGGGCAGAAGTTGACCACGCCGCCGGGCATGCCCGCTTCTTCAAGCACCTCGATAAACTTCGCGGCGATGGTCGGCGAGTCGCTGGAAGGCTTGAGGACGACGGTGTTGCCGGTGACGATGGAGGCCAGCGTCATGCCCGCCATGATGGCCAGCGGGAAGTTCCACGGAGGAATGACCGCGCCGACGCCGAGCGGAATGTAGAGCAGCTCGTTGCGCTCGCCGGGCATCTGAATGGGCGTCTCCGCCCTGGCCAGGCGCAGAGCCTCGCGCGCATAAAACTCGCAGAAATCGATGGTCTCGCTTACATCGGCGTCGGCTTCGGCCCAGTTCTTGCCGACCTCGAAGGTGAGCCATGCCATGAATTCCATCTTGCGCTGGCGGAGGATTTCGCCTGCATTGAGCAGGAGCGAGACGCGGGTTTCGACATCCGTGCGGCTCCAGGTCTCGAAGGCGGCGAGAGCGGCCTGCATGGCCTGCTCGGCGTGCTCCGCGCCGGCCTTCTGGTGGATGCCGACAATCTGCGCGGGGCGTGCCGGATTGAGCGAGCGGATCTTGCCCTCGGTCTTGATGCGATGGCCGCCGATGACCAGATCGTACTCGCGGCCCAGTTGTCCGCGCACGTGCTCCAGGGCAGTCTCCATCCTGCGGACATTCTCATGATGTTTGAAGTCGAAAAATGACTCGTTCACAAACCCGCCCCTGGGCGAGCGCGGCTGAATTGCGGTCGGAAGCGTAACAGTAGCCATAGCCCAATTATTGTAGACCAGAGCGGCGCGGGCGGGTTGTGACCGGGTGGCGAAAAGTGGGGGGCCATGCGGATGTGGAGCTGGCGGAGCATCGTGGCGGCGGGAGGCGAAGGCTCGTCAAAGCGAGCTGCGTAATTTTCTGTAAGCGATCTGTGGAAAACTGCAAATAAAAAAGGGGGGTAGGGGGGTGTCCTTTAGCTTTCAGCTTCCAGCCTCTAGCTCCCGGCCAAGGGTGATGACTGGACGGAATCCGGTACGGAGCGAGAGCTGTGGTGTAGTTTCTGCTGCTGCAACTCCATTGTGCGGGATTTATGGGAAATTATCTGCAAAATGGGCGAGCGAAATTTTTGAGGGCGGCGGGGCGAGGTTCGTGGTTTCCACTATCCCAAAAGCGGGATAAGGGGCACCCAGTTTGAGTGGCAGATTCGGAAATGACCAGAAGCGGGCGAACGGTCAGCGCCTTTACCGCGTTTCGGTCAGGGCTTCGGTGGCTTTGCTCATTTTGGCGGTGCGTTCGAGCTTGTCCCAGTTGAAGGGCTTGCCGTCGATGGCGCGCTTGAGCGTCTTGAACAGGACGATGGAGAAGACCTGGCGGTAGGCGAAGCGCTGCAGCCAGATGTGGAAGAGCAGCCATCCGTCGCCCTTGTTGGCGGGGTGGCGGCGCTCCAGGCTGAAGGCCACCGTCGAGGTGACGAAGTCGATGAGCAGGAAGGCGAGGAAGTACGTCACCAGCTTCTGCAGGCTGGCGGCGGAGGCGGCCTCG
>JAGWRX010000110.1 GCA_028876395.1 Acidobacteriota bacterium | reverse complement strand
GGCACGGTGCTGAGCGGAACAGTTGCCTGCACTGGGAATCGCGGGTGCCGGTATTCGGCCACCGATACGAAGTCCCACGCGGTCGCTCTCGCCAATCTGCTGGACTCAAAGTTCAAAATTGAGCAGCCCGTCAATCTGCACGTCACCGGCTGCCCGCACTCCTGCGCCCAACATTACATCGGTGACATTGGCCTGTTAGGCACGAAGGTCGCAGGCGCGGAGGGTTATCAGGTTGTCATCGGGGGCGGCTCAGATCAGGACCGCGGTCTGGCGCGCGAACTGACTCCGGCGATTCGTTTCAGCGAACTGGCACCGCTGATCGAGCAACTTTTCGACGCGTACACTGCGCGTCGCAAATCAAACGAATCATTTCTCGAATTCAGCCGCAGGCACAGCATCCAGGATCTGCGATCGTTCTGCGAAGTCAAGGAGCATGTATAGCCATGGTCGAAACCGTTCCTTTCATTCCGGACAATGCTCCATTTACGGCTGAGCAGCGAGCCTGGCTCAACGGTGTGCTGGCGGGCATATTCTCAACCGCCCCTCAGCTCGGATTGACTCCAGCCAAGCCATCGCATCGGATTGCTGTGCTCTATGCCTCGCAGTCAGGCACGTCGGAAGGACTGGCGCGCAAGCTGGCCAAGGAGTTGAAAGCTCGAGGCCATGTGCCGGCCGTCTCTACGCTGGTGGGCTACACTCCGGCAGCGCTGGCAGCGGAGAAGTACGCGCTTATCCTCGCAAGTACCTATGGAGACGGGGATGCGCCCGAAGGCGTTCAGCCCTTCTATGAGCAACTCTGCCTGGAACACTTCCCTCGTTTCGAGAATCTCTCCTACGCTATCTTCGCGCTCGGCGACAGGCACTACGAGCATTTCTGCAAGTTTGGCAACGACCTGGACACGAAGCTCGCTGCGCTGGGGGCGAACCCGCTCTGCCCACGAGTTGATTGCGATGTGGATGTGGACGAGCCATTTGAGCGGTGGAAGTCTGTGCTGATCCCTCGCCTGAATGAAGTTGCATGCGGTCACAAGACCGGGACACTTACCCCTGCATCCGGGGCAGGTGAAACAAAGCGGGCCGCGGACGAGTCGGCATTGGTTACGGCAAAGAGGACACCAACTGCAGCTTTTTCACGCGACAATCCGCTGCTTGCGCCATTGGTTGATAAAAGAGATCTGACACGTAACGGTTCCAGCAAGTCGACGCTTCATCTCGCATTTTCGATCGAGGGAGCAGGCCTTTGTTATGAGGCAGGCGACGCCTGCGGCGTGATTCCGCAGAACGATTTGAATCTGGTTGCCGAGATTCTCCAAAACTTGCGGTTTAACGGCAATGAGATGGTGCCGTGCGGCAAGACAGGCGCGACGACACTCCATGACGCGTTGACCCACCATCTGCAGATCACGCGGCTGAACCGTAAGACTGTGAAGGAATACGCGACACGTGGCAGGTGCACGACACTTCTCAATCTGCTTGTTCCGGAGCAACAGGAGCACCTTGACCGATACATCTATGATCGCGGCATCATCGATCTGCTCATCGAGTATCCTGGCGTGATCGAAGATCCAGTAGAACTCGTGCCCATGCTTCCAAGGCTCACGCCAAGGCTCTACTCCATCTCATCCAGTCCGATCGCTCACCTGGGCCAGATACATACAACTGTGGCAGTCGTTCGCTACAGCTCACACAATCGCGAGCGCGGCGGCGTCTGTTCGACGCTCTTTGCAGATCGCGCCACCGTATCCGACCGCCTCCCGATTTATATCCAGGCCAATAAGAAATTCAAGCTGCCAAAAGATTCTGCTGCTCCGATTATCATGATTGGCCCCGGCACGGGCATTGCACCCTTTCGAGGATTTCTGCATGAGCGCCGCGCGCTGGGCGCCAGTGGGCGCAATTGGCTCTTTTTCGGCGAGCGCAGCGCGGCGACTGACTACCTCTACCGGGAAGAGCTTGAGACAATGCACGCGGATGGCCATCTGACGCGGCTGGACACCGCTTTCTCTCGCGACCAGGACGATAAAGTCTATGTACAGGACAGAATGCTTGAACATGCAACGCTATTCTGGAGTTGGTTGCAGGACGGCGCCAGTGTATATGTGTGCGGCGATGCGACTCGCATGGCGAAGGATGTGCATTCTGCGTTGCATCGAATCGTTGAGACCCAAGGCGGAATGTCGACGCAGGCAGCCGAAGAATATGTGCATGCTTTGAAAGAGCAGCACCGGTACCACCGCGATGTGTATTGACGAACCAAGACATCGCCGTGAGTGAACGATTGCATTGGCGGAAGGGCCGCCCTTGTATTTGTAGTTTTTCCCACTACCGTTTTCGCCGGTAGCGAGTCCGAAGAAATGATATGAAGCTGCGCATCAAAGGAAACTCATTGCGCCTACGGGTCTCGCCCTCAGAGATGGCCCGTTTGATGCAGGTCGGCCGAATCGAGGGAACCATCCGCTTTGCAATAGAGGATGACGCGAAGCTGACCTATGCCTTGGAGCACTCCGCCGCCCAAGCGGAGATGTCCGTCCGCTACCGGCTGCAGGAGGTAACGGTCACGCTCTCTACCGAAGATGCGCACAGATGGTTGGAAGGCAAGCAAGTCGGATTGCATCGGGAGTATGCCATCGGTGGTGAACTATTGGTAGTCCTGGTCGAAAAGGATTTTGCCTGTTTGGACGGCAGTGACGCAGACAACGCAGACGCCTTCGTAAACCCAAAGCACGGTACGGACTGTCCTCGATCCCAAATCTGAGGACTCAGATGACTTTGTTTTTGCCTTAGCCGCATCGCGAGAGATTGATTGTTGGCGCTAAATTTGTTGGTGTGCCTGTGATAAAAGTCAAAGCGTGCTGTCGGCTCCTCTACAAGCTAAGCATGGGAGCGCACCCCCGCCTTGCCGGGGTGGCAGTAGAAGTTTGACATTTGCGGGAGTCCATCCAAGAAACTCCAGAACGTGAGCCGCCAAGCACACGAGGAGGAGTTTCCGGATGGACGAGTATGAGAGTTTAAGCCACAGCAAGTGGGAGTGCAAATACCACGTAATCGTCATTCCGAAGTGTCGCCGCAAGACGCTGTACGGGAGTCTGCGGCCGCACTTGGGCGGGGTATTCCGACAGTGGGCCGCGACGAAACAGTGATCCGCGAGTACATCCGCAACCAGGAACAGGAAGACAAGCGGCTGGACCAGCTCAACCCGTGGAAGTGACCCGCCACCGTTCAGGTGGCCCAAATTAACCGGGGCCGCGTTAGCGACCCCGCTCAAGCCGCTCTGAGCGGCTCACACAATAAGGCCTCCGGCTTTGCCGGGGGATACTTACTCCGTTGGAAACACATGTACTCCAGCATTTATCCTCCGGCTCTTAACCAAAGATCAGTAGCTCGATGCTTTGCAAACAGGTTCGGCCTACTCCAGATCGAGCGACACCATCTTGCGCAAGAGCGACTCCGGGCGCAATTTCGAGGGAGGGAACTGGCTGCTGATGAGGCAAAGGAGCGCGCAGGATCATAGCGCAACACATCGCGACGATGCCTGCAACGTTATGATGAGCCTGGCTGGCCATTTTAGGGATGAGGCTGAATCCTCGGCTTTTGGACGGAGATGTGGGGAAGAAATTAGGCAGGAAAACTACAGCACAGAGGGGGCCAACACGCGGTCCGATCGCGCTCTGTTTATCGTATTTAGGCTGCTTTGCATGGTGTAAGACGTCATTGGCTGACCTGCATATTGTTGAAAATAAGTTCACTCGTTGGTTCGAGTCCTACCTGAGGAGCCAAATTTTCCCCTGCAACAATTTGCCGAGTCCCGCTCCGCCGCTGTTTCGCGGGCGCAACTTTTCTGCGCCTTTAGAACTAAAGGCTTGCGCGCGGAACATCCAGCGCGCCGGTGAGGCTGCTCACCTTTTCCACATGATGGCTGCGGCACCAGGATTCCAGTCCTGCTGCCAGGCGTTCCACGGCGCGGGGATCGGCGTAACTGGCCGTGCCTACCTGCACCGCCGTTGCCCCAGCCAGCAGAAACTCGACGGCATCCTCTGGCGTCACGATACCTCCCATGCCAAGAATGGGAATCTGGACAGCACGCGCCGTTTCGTAGACCATGCGAAGCGCAATGGGCTTGATGGCCGGGCCTGACAGCCCGCCTGTTACATTGCTCAGCCGCGGCTTGCGCGTCTCCACGTCGATGGACATGGCAAGGAACGTATTCACCAGGCTCAGCGCGTCGGCGCCCGCGCCGGCCACTACCCGCGCCATGTGCGCAATGGACGTCACATTCGGAGAGAGCTTGACGATCAGAGGCCGAGTCGCGGCTGTCTTCGCCTCCCGCACCAGATATTCCAGGGAGCCCGCGTCCGCGCCAAAGGCCATTCCCCCCGCATGCACATTGGGGCAGGAGACATTCAACTCATACGCCGCAATGCCCGCGGCATCATTGAGCCGCCTGATCACCGCAAGGTACTCGCCTACCGTGTATCCGAAGACGTTGACAATCACCTTGCACTGGGGATACCGCGCCAGCGGCGGCAGCTTGTGTGCGATGAACTCCTCCACGCCCACGTTCTGCAGCCCGATTGCATTCAGCATTCCTGCCGCTGTCTGCAGAATGCGCGGAGGCGGGTGGCCGGCCATCGGCTCCAGCGAGATGCCCTTCGTCGAGAAGCCGCCGATCCGCTCCAGCGCGACGATTTCCTCAAATTCGATGCCGTAGCCAAAGGTGCCGCTGGCGGCGATCACCGGGTTCGTCAGTTCCAGCCCGGCAAACTGCACTTTCATGTCGGGTTTCACGCGCGGCAGTCTTCCTTGACCATTGGATTCCTACTGGCTCGCAGGGTGATTCGGCTTCAGCGCTTCGGTAAGCACCCGGCCCACCGCCGCCGATGGCTGATTGACGCCCGCAAGCGAAGCGAACGTGACCGCCAGGTCCACCGGGGCCACACGTCCATGATACGCGCCGGGCACAAACGGCGTCCCATAGAAAGCCAGCGGCACGTGCCGGTCATAAGACCACGGGCTGAAGTGATTCGTGCCGGTCATGTTGGGAATGCCCTCCATCTGGTAGCCGCCCAGAACCAGCATCACATACCAGTTGCCGTGGTACGTGTAGCTGTGCGCCAGTTCGCGTCCCCACTCGCTCGGCGGCAGCTCGCCATTGGCCAGCGCCAGCCGCGAATAAACCCCCACCACCTGCGGCGAGGGCGGAAGACGATGCTGCAGAGGCAGTGGTCCGTCGGCCTTGGGAGCCTGGCTTGCCACTGCATCAGGCAGCAGCGCAGCCACTCCGGCCTCCGCATCCTTCTCATCCACGTGCGCCTTTTCAAATGCGCGCTTGTCCAGCACGATGTAAGGCAGCTCCGGCCCCGGCATCAGGTAGTTCACCTGCGCCCCGGGCGAGTAGCGCGCATTCAGTCCCGCATTCAGGCTTGCGTACACGGCCTTCATATCCACCGTGGCGGAGTGGATGCCGAGCCTGGCCGCCACTGCCGCAACCGGCGCGATACCGTGATCTGCCGTCAGCGCAATCCACGTGTTCTTGAGCCCCACCGTCCGGTCGAGCCATGTGAAGAAGCTGTCCAGATCGCGGTCCAGACTCAGAATCATCTGCTGCTCCTGCTCGGAATCCGGTCCGTACTGGTGCCCCTCGATGTCGTTGGCTGAGAGCGAAATGGTCACCATGTCCGTGACGCCGTTCCCGCCCAGCTTTTCATTGGTAATCACCGCCTTGGCAAAGTCCAGCTCATAGCGGTTGGCCGCCGGCGTCTTGCCTACCGCGCCAAAGAAGTTCCGGGTACCCACGGCGTTTGCCTCGCGCTCGGCCTGGGCAATGCGCCCGCTCGCGTTAAAGGCCCGCGTCCACTCCGGTAGATGCTCCATATAGTAGGTCGAGGTGGTGAACTGCCCGCTTGCCGGATCAATCCAGAACGCTCCGTTTGCCGCCTGCCCCGCCGTCAGAATCGCCGCGCGGTCTTTGAGCGAGATGCCGTACACCCGCGCCCGCCCCTGCGTCGCCAGCCGCAGCTCGTCGCCCAGTGTGGTGGCCCGCAGGTTCAGCGGAGAAGCGCCAATCACGTAGCGGGGCGCATCCGCGGGCGCGCCGGGCTGGTTCGCGGGAATGGAAGATGCCGGCAAATCGACAAGCCGATAGCGCTCATCCTCCACCGACGTCACCTTGTGCGTGTCCGAGCGCGAGGCGTCCCACCACTCGTTCGACTCGATGCCGTGCCCGTCCGTGTACGCGCCCGTGGCAATGGTCGAGTGTCCCGGCGCAGTCTTCGTGTTCGCGTAGTCGTAGTAGCAGTCCGTGAACCACGCGCCCTCGTCCATGAAAAGCCGGAACCCGCGCCCCTTGAACTGCGCGTAATCGCGGTTCAAATAGTCACCGCGAAATTGGTCGATGACCACGATGACGATCAGCCTTGGCCGGCCTGCGTAGACCTGCGCCTGCGCGAGCGCCGGCAAAAGGAAGACGAGGACAAAGACCAGGCCGCGCAATGAAGGGGAGCGAAGGAGAGTCTCTTTGCAGTGCATCCTACCGATTATAGGAAATCGCGGAGGCCCTGAGCGGCGATGCAGGGCACAAGCCGCCCGCCACGCTCATTTTTTACCCCGGCGTTCTTACCTCAGGCTCCGCTCGCAGGTCCGGGATATGCGCTGCCCCGGCATTCCGGGTTCACTGGAAATGTCTGTCCGCCGCTCAGCTTGTCCATCAGCCAGAGGTACGTCGTCAGATGATGCTCGCAGCCAATGTCATCTTTGATTGCATTCATCGGCGCCACCATTTCCACGCCTGTGTTCGTGTGCTCATACGGGAGCGGCAGGAACGGCGGCAGGTTGGGCACCAGATCGGACCGGTTGTAGATGCGATAGCTCTGGGGAATCGTGGCATTGAACGAGCCGGCAAACAGGTGATCCCCCGTCCTCGGGCTCGCATAGGTGTATGTCACCGGCTGGTGGCATTCCGTATTCAGAGCCACATCCAGCGTCAGCAGCGTCGCCAGCGCGCCGCCGAGGCTGTGGCCCGCCACGGTCACTGTTTTCGCCTGCCCCGCGTGCACATACGCGCCAATTGAGGCCATCGCCGATGTCGACTGCGGATTGCGATCCGTGCGCAGCGACTTGTAGATGGCGGTAAATCCATCCTCTGTCATCCCCGCGCTGCCATGAATCGGATTGGGCAGCATCAGGAACGCCGCGTCATGCATCCATTCCAGAACCGTGTCTGTGCCGCGCACAATGGCCACCAGTTCTTGCGCGCTGGAGACTGCCAGAAACCCATATGTCACGGTTTCGCCCGAATGCGGGTCGACTTCCGTGGCAAGTTCATTGCCGTAAAGTGTCTCAAGAAATGTGTAGCCCAGCGCCAGAATATCCGCCTTGTTCTGCGCGGAATACTCCGCTGCCGGTTGAACGTCTTCGGCAATCTTCACCAGCCGCGCATAGTGAATGGCCGAGGCCCAATCGATTGCTGGCATGGCTTGACCTCCTGCGGGGGATGTTGCAACACGCAGGAGCCTAAGACGGAATATAACTTGGGTCAAGCGGAAAGTTATATTGCATGAATAGTCATTGACTCATAAATAAATTTATCTGGAGCCAAAAGCAATGGGCCATCCCCGCTGCGGGGATGACCCATGGAGCTATACAGTTCCGGTAAGTCAGGCGCTCACCGTCTCGGTTGCGTTCACCTTCACCGGCGTCAGCCATCCAAAGCGGTCCGGCTTCAGCCCGTTGGCGATGGCGAAGAACTCGTCCGAGATCTTCTGCGTGATTTCGCCGGGCTTGCCGTCGCCAATCACAATGCGATCAATCGAGCGGATGGGCGACACCTCAGCTGCCGTGCCGGTGAAGAAGACTTCGTCGGCAATGTAGAGCATCTCGCGCGGAATCGACTGCTCGGTCACGGGCAGCCCCAGGTGCCGTGCAATGGTCAGCACGCTGTCGCGGGTAATGCCCGACAGCGCCGAGTTGGCCAGCGGCGGCGTGTAAAGAACGCCGTTGCGCACCACAAATATATTCTCGCCTGAGCCCTCGCTGACCAGGCCATTCACGTCAAGGCCGATGCCTTCCGCGTAGCCGTTCGTGTCGGCCTCCATACGGATCAGCTGCGAGTTCATGTAGTTCGCGCCCGCCTTGGCCAGTGCCGGCATCGTGTTCGGCGCCAGCCGGTTCCAGCTGGAAATGCACACATCAGCCCCGCCGTGGCCGGTCACATACTTGCCCCAGGGGAAGTTCGCGATATAAACCTCGATCGGCGAACCCTTCGGGCTCACCCCGATTTCGCCGTAGCCGCGCAGCACGATGGGCCGGATGTAGCACGGCGCAACACCATTGGCTTCAATCGTTTCCACGACAGCCGCGCACAGCTCGTCCAGCGTATAAGGCAGTTCCATCCGGTAGATCTTGGCCGAATCCAGCAGGCGCTGCATGTGCTCCGGCAGCCGGAATACTGCCGATCCCTGCGGCTGCGCGTAGCAGCGGATGCCCTCAAACACGCTGGAGCCGTAGTGAACCACGTGGCTCATCACGTGGATGGTGGCTTGCTCCCAGGGAATCAGGTTGCCGTTGTGCCAGATCTTCGAAGTGGTTTGAATAGGCATGGGGGTAAAAGTGCTCCTTCATCGCGCACTACATGTGTATCCTCAAGCCTAGCGCGATTAGGTGGCCTCTGTCACGGTGCCCGCATCGCGGCGCCGGGATTGGTGCACATGTTGACAATGGGGCAATGAAGCGAAAACAGCAAATCCGCGTCGCCGTCCCCGCAACCCGGCTGCACCTGTCAAATATGTGACACGCGTCACATTCTCAGAGTGCTGACCGGTGAAACGATACGTTGTATGTTCAGCCCGCAGGCTGTTTTCTTATCTGAATTTTCTTATTCTCAAGTGCATGGAGAACCGGGAGTGAAAATCGATTCGTCTGCATTTGTCGCCGATCAGGAACTCATCGAAGCTCTTGAAAAGCGATCCACGCCCATCGACTGCGCGGAGGATCACATCCTCTTCAGGCAAGGGGAGTCGCCCGCCGGGCTTTATATCCTGCACGAGGGAATCGTCACGCTCACCATGGAGTCGCTTGCCGGTGAAGTGGTGATGCAGGGTACGGCTTCCGCGGGTTCGCTGCTCGGCCTGCCCGGCCTCATCGGCAACGAACCCTATTCACTTACCGCGCGCGCCGTCAAAGGCGCAAAGATCGGCTTCGTCAAGCGCGATGACTTCTCCAACCTGATGCTGACCGAGCCGGCCATGTCCGTTCGTGTGCTGCGCGTGCTCGCCGCTGAGGTGCGCACCGCCCGCTTCGCCCTGTCGGAGTTGTAGCCCGCATCGCCCGCGCCCGGGTTTCAACAGCCGCGCAAATGCGTTAGCATCCGGAGTGTGCCCAGGCTCGATGATCCAGTGAAATTTGTGCGCGGTGTAGGGCCGCGTGTGGCGGAGCTGATCGCCGCCAAGGGCATCCAGACCGCCGAAGACCTGCTCTACCATCTCCCCTTCCGCTACGAAGATCGCCAGAATCCGCGCAGCCTCGACGAGCTGAAGCCCGGAGAAATGGCCAGTGTCATCGCCGAAGTGCGCGGAACCATGCTGCTCCGCACCCGCCACATGCCGCTCTTCGAGCTCACCGTCGGACAGGGCCGCCTGGCGCTCAAGTGCCTCTGGTTCAACGGCAGCTACCTCCAGGGCAGGTTTCATACCGGCCAGACGGTGGCCCTCTTCGGCAAGGTCGAGCCCTCGCGCTCCACCAGCAACCTCAAGATGATCCAGCCGCAGTTCGAGCTGCTGCCCGACGCCAGCGACGACGCCGAAACGCGCCTGCTTGAAGTTGGCCGCATCACCCCGGTCTATGAGTCGCTGGGCGGCAGCCGCCTCGCCTCGCGCTGGCAGCGCAAGGTCATCTTCAACCTGCTGGAAAACATGCGCGGCGCGGTGCCGGAGTGCCTTCCGCAGGCCATGCTGGCGCGGCTCGCGCTGCCCGATCGCGAAACAGCTCTCCGCGAGGTGCATTTCCCACCCGAAGGCACGCCGATGACGCAGTTGCAGGGCTCGGCCACGCCCGCGCATCGCCGCCTCATCTTCGAGGAGCTGTTCTTCCTCGAACTCGGCCTGGAACTCAAACGTCGCCGCATGCGTGAGCGCGCCGGCATCAGCTTTGCCACCAGCGACAAAGTCCGCGAAGCCATCCGTGAAGTGTTGCCGTTTCATCCCACCGCGGCGCAAAAACGCACGCTCGCTGAGATCGTTGCCGACATGCGCCAGCCCAGCCCCATGCGCCGCCTGCTGCAGGGCGACGTCGGCTCTGGCAAAACCATTGTCGCCTTGCAGGCCATGCTCGTCGCCATGGAGAACGGCTACCAGGCCGCCCTCATGGCGCCCACTGAGATTCTGGCCACGCAGCATTTTCTGGCCGCGCGCAAGCTCCTGGAGCGCTCCTCGCGCAACTACCGCATCGTCCTGCTCACCGGCTCGCTCGATGAGGACCGCAAACGCGCCAACCGCGGCCTCATCAACCGCGGCGAGGCGCAGCTTGTCATCGGCACCCACGCGCTCATTGAAGAGAAGGTCGAGTTCGACCGCCTCGGCCTTGTTGTCGTCGATGAGCAGCACCGCTTCGGCGTCTTGCAGCGCTTCCGGCTCATGAAGAAGCCCACCCAGGCCGAGCCCGACGTGCTGGTGATGACCGCCACGCCCATCCCGCGCACGCTCGCGCTCTCGCTCTACGGCGATCTGGATATCAGCGTGCTCGACGAGCTGCCGCCCGGCCGCACGCCCATCGTCACCCGTCGCGTCCCCGGCGAGCGCGCCGATGAAGTGTGGGAATTTGTCCGCAAGCAGGTGGCGCTGGGCCGCCAGGCCTACATCGTCTATCCCGTCATCGAAGGAACGAAAGACGATCAGCCTGAGCTGGATTTTGCCAACGACACCGCCGAAGCCGGCGCCGCGCCCGCTCCCGAGCCCAGGCGCAAGACAGCCCGCAAAGGCAAAACAGCGGAACTGTTTCCCACTGCGATGCAGGAGGCCAGTCCCGCCGCAAAGTCGGGCCTCAAGTCCGCCGTTGAGATGCATGAAAAGCTGCGCAACGGCCCCCTCGCCGGCCTGCGCGTGGGCCTGCTCCACGGCCGCCTCGACGCCGACGACAAGGAAGTGATCATGCGCCGCTTCCAGCGCGGCGAAATCGACGTACTCGTCGCCACCACCGTCATCGAGGTCGGTGTCGACGTGCCCAACGCCACCGTCATGGTGGTCGAGCATGCGGAGCGCTTCGGATTGGCGCAGCTGCACCAGTTGCGCGGGCGAGTGGGCCGCGGAGCTGCCCGCAGCTACTGCATCCTTATCACCGGCCCGCGCATCTCGCCCCTCGGCGAGGAGCGCCTCAACGCCATGGTGCGCACCCAGGATGGCTTCGAACTCGCCGAACTGGATCTCTCCTTGCGCGGCCCGGGGGAATTCTTCGGCACCCGCCAGGCCGGTCTGCCGGACTTTCGCGTCGCCAATCTGGTGCGCGACCGGAAGTTGCTTGAGATTGCCAAGCAGGAGGCTGCCCGCTTTGCCAGTCCTTCAGCGCAAGACATGAACGTGAAAGCAGAAGGTAGCGAAGCCGAGCGCGCCCGCGTCTGGTCCCGCCTCAAGGAAGCCTGGCAGCGCCGCTACGGACTCGTCGAAGCCGGCTGAGCCTGCGCCCATCCCCGGAAAACAATTGTGCGCAACCCTGAGAGCCATCCGGGAGCCTCAGGGTTGCGCATGTCTTTCCAGCCAGAGCGGTGTATCTATCGACCCTTAATCTATGATTCTTTCTAGTGTTTAAGAACCCTTCAGTCCCCGGACTCGGCCGCCAGCACCGGAACCCGTCGCAACACGAGAGTCAGCGCCAGCGTCATCAGCACCACGGAAGGCCCTGCAATCACCATCCAGGCCCCCAGAGCCTCGCCTGCCAGACCGCCCGAGGCCCAAAGCAACTTCAGCGGCGACTCATGCAGCAGCGTCCCCGCCGGCTGATGCCCTGAGGCAAACATCCACCCGCCCAGCCGCATAAACGGCAAAATCAACAGAACCTGCAGCGGCATCGCCAGGTAGTTTGCCGCCTGAATCGCCGGCAGGTTCAACTTCAGCGCCAGGGCAAGCGCCGCGCACAAAAGCGTCGGAACGCCCACCACGGGGATGCAGCCGATGGCAAAGCCCAGCGCCAGCGTCAAAGCCAGCCTGCGCGGCGAAATGCCCTGCAGCAGCCATCCCTCGATTTGTCTCTTTCGTCCTGCGAACCACCTGCTCATCATTTCCCTCACATTACCTGTACGCAAGCAAACTGCAGATGGATTTCTTGTGAATCTTTAACGGAGGAAACATCTCCGTTAATACGAACCCAGCATAGTCCCGGTTCTCGAATCTGGCTGTCCCACATTCGGCGCATGGAACGCCACCAAAGGTGGGATAAGAGATGTTGATTATTTAAATAATAGAAATCCAGGCACTTTTCCCGTCACGCCTGCATCTGAAGCAGCCCCCGCCCGCGCATTGCCGCCAGCACCTGCTCCACTTTCCAGTCCAGGGCCGCTGTTCCATCCAGCGTCAGGTCGGCGTGCGCCGCCGATGGCCGCACCCACTGGACGATCGCCGCCCTTACGGTCGCCTCATATTGCTGTCGCAACGACTCCGCCGTGCGGCCCCGCTCCTCCATGTCCCGCCTGAGCCGCCGCTCAAAGCACACCTCGTCCGGCGTATCGACATAGACGCGCAAATGGTAGAGGGGCAGCAACTCCGCGTAGTGCAGGGCAAACAACCCCTCCACCAGCAGAAATGCGCCTGCGCGTACGGCTTCTGTCCGGTCCGGATTGCGGATGCAGGTTGAGAAATCATAGAGCGGCCGCTCGATGGTCTCGCCCCGCGCCAGCGCCGCCATGTGCGCGGCCAGGAGGGGGATCTCAATCAGCGCCGGGTCGTCGAAGTTCTGCCTTGCCCGCTCAGCCGGTGCCAGGTGCGCCAGGTCGCGGTAGTAGTTGTCCAGCGGAAAGTTCACCCCGCTCAGCTCACGTGCCAGCTCGGCCGCCAGCCTGGTCTTCCCCGATCCGGAAGCCCCCGCAATCCCCAGCACCACCGGCGGAAACGGCAGCCGCGCCAGCGGCGGCCCGCCGGGGATTCCGCTCAAGGTTCGGCTTCCAGCAGGGTGGAGATGCCGGGTCCCAGCTGCTCCAGCAGCCGCGCCAACCGCCAGCGCACCTGCCGCCCCGTTTCAAATACCTCCGCATGACTCAGCGGTGTCGGGCTCAGCCCCGCCGCCAGGTTCGTCACGCAGGAGATGCCCAGCACCTGGATTCCCATGTGCCGCGCCACAATCGTCTCCGGCACCGTGGACATGCCCACAAGCGTGGCCCCCATGCCGCGAAACGCGCGAATCTCCGCCGGCGTCTCAAAGCTTGGCCCGCTTACGGCCAGGTACACTCCCTCGCCCAGCTCAAATCCCTCAGTGGATGCCGCATCGTGCGCCAGTCTCCGCATCCACTTCGCGTAGGCTTCGCTCATGTCAAAAAAACGCAGCCCAGCGCCGGCCTTGCGTGCGAAGCGCTGCTCATTCGGCCCCACCAGCGGATTCCACCCCATCATGTTGATGTGGTCGGTAATCACCACGAGCTGCCCGATCCGGTAGCTGTCGTCGATGCCGCCCGCTGCGTTGGTCAGCACCACGGCTTCAATTCCAAGCGCTCCAAGCACGCGCATGGGAAATGTCACCTGACGCGGCGCATAGCCCTCGTAGAAATGCACCCGGCCCTGCATCACCGCGACAGCCGCCCCGCCCAGCCGTCCTGCAACCAGCCTCCCGGAGTGACCCTCCACCGTGGAATGAGGAAAGTGGGGAATTTCGGCGTATGGCACGACAATCGTCTCCGTGACTACCTCGGCCACATCCCCCAGCCCGGAGCCCAGCACCATGCCCACGCGCGGCGCTAGCCCGCCGAGTTTGCCCCGCAAATATGCGGCCGCTTCATTTACCTGGTCAAAGTAGGTCATCGTTTTGATCTTGCTGGTGCGTTTCTCGAGATTCTACAGGCTCGTAGTGAGAGCATAGACCTATTCGCTCCACCCGCAGATGGGAGTTTTCAACAATGAAGCAGTTTGTCGCCGTCCTCTTTGGGCTTGGACTCCTGGGCAATGCCCTGCTCTTTGTGCCGCAGGCCCTGGCGGTGTGGCGCAAAAAGAGCGATGAGGGCATCTCGCTCATCACCTTCGGCGGATTCAGCGTACTGCAGGTCATCGGCATCGTCCACGGCCTTTTCCAGCAGGACCCCTCGCTCACCCTGGGGATGGCCGCAAGCCTGCTGACCTGCGGCTCCGTCACCCTTCTCACGCTTCTTTACTGCGTGCGGCGGATGCGCTCCGCCGCGCGGTCTGATAGCTGAGCCCCAGCATGACCACTGCCGACAGGGAGAGAATTGCGCCCACCCCATACAGCCCGTCGGCGTAGCTGCCACGCTTGTCCTTCAGCAAGCCAAGCATGAACGGCCCGATGAATCCTCCAAGGTTTCCGATGGAGTTGATCAGGGCAATCCCCGCGGCAGCGCCCGCTCCTGACAGGAACATGCTCGGCATCGCCCATAGCGGTGCCTTCGCTCCGCTCACGCCAATGCTTGCAATCGTCAGCGCAAGGATCATGCCCATCGCCGTATGCGCCGTCCCCGCCCAGGCAAAGCCCAGGCAGGCGGCAACGCAGGGAATCACCACATGCCAGGTCCGCTCCAGCGTGCGGTCTGAATGGCGCGCCCAGGCGATCATGGCTGCGATAGCCGCAACGCTGGGCAGCGAGGTGAGCAGGCCGGTCTGGAACGGCGAAAATCCAAACTGCGCAAGCAGAAGCGGCGACCAGAGACCCAGCGTATACAGTCCGGCGGAAGTGCCCAGATAAATCAGCGAGAGCGCCAGCACGCGCGGATTTCCGAGCGCAGTCCAGGCTTCGCGGGCATGTCCGGCGGGCGGGCCGCTGGCGGCACGCTCGCCCTGCAGCGTGGCCACCAGCCAGTCGCGTTCGTCCGCTGCAAGCCATCGCGCCTCTTCCGGACGGTCCGTGAGAACTTTCAGAACAAGGAACCCCAGCACGATTGCCGGCAGCGCTTCAAGAAGATAAAGCCACTGCCAGTTGCTCAGGCCGGCAAAGGGCGGAAGCTCCATGATCGCTCCTGAAATAGGCGAGCCGATCGCAGTCGAAAGGGGTGCAGCAGCCATGAATGCGGCGGCAGCAACGGCCCTGTGCCGGGCAGGGAACCAGAGGCTCAGGTAGAGAATGATGCCCGGAAAGAATCCCGCCTCCGCCGCGCCCAGCAGAAAGCGCAGAGCGTAAAAGCTGTGCGGCCCGGTTACAAATGCCGAGGCTGCCGAAACCAGGCCCCAGCTCACCATGAGCCGCGCAATCCATAACCGCGCGCCAACGCGATAGAGGATGAGATTCGAGGGCACCTCAAACAGAAAGTAACTGATAAAAAAGATGCCGCCGCCCAGGCCGAACATGGCAGACGTCAGGCCAATCGCCTTGTTCATCCCGAACGCGGCAAATCCCACATTCACGCGGTCAAGAAAGCTCACGAAATAGAGCAGCATCACAAACGGAAGAATGCGCCGCCTGAGCTTGCCCACAACGCGGGTTTCGAGATCGGGAGTCATGCAGGCCTGTTCTCGCTGCTGAGGCGGCCGCTCATGCCGTGGTCAAGGGGCTCTTGGCCGTGGCCGCAATTTCGGAGCAGACGGCCTCGGTCACCTGGACCGTCGTTGCATTGCCGCCAAGATCGCGCGTGTGCAGCAGCGGGTTCGCCGTCACGTGTTCAATGGCCTTCATCACGCGCTGCGCCGCGCCGGTTTCACCCAGGTGATCCAGCAGCAGGACGACTGACCAGAACGTGCCAACCGGGTTGGCCAGCCCCTTGCCCATGATGTCGAAGGCCGACCCGTGGATGGGTTCGAACATGGACGGGTAGATGCGTTCCGGGTTGATGTTGGCTGTCGGCGCAATGCCCAGGCTTCCGGCCAGCGCGGCGGCAAGATCGCTGAGTATGTCGGCATGCAGATTCGTCGCCACAATCGTGTCCAGCGACGCGGGCCGGTTGACCATGCGCGCGGTGGCGGCATCCACCAGCTCCTTATCCCACGTTACGTCGGGAAATTCTTTCGCGACCTGCGCCGCAATCTCATCCCACATCACCATGGCGTGGCGCTGCGCATTACTCTTGGTAATCACCGTCAGCAGCTTGCGCGGCCGCGATTGCGCCAGGCGAAAGGCAAAGCGCAGGATGCGTTCTACCCCTGCCCGCGTCATCAACGAGAGATCCGTCGCCACCTCGATCGGGTGCCCCTGGTGCATCCGCCCGCCAACGCCTGAGTACTCACCCTCGGTGTTCTCGCGCACGATCACCCAGTTCAGGTCTTCCGGCCTGCAGCGCTTCAGCGGCCCGTCAATCCCCGGCAGAATGCGTGTCGGCCGCACGTTGGCGTACTGATCCAGTCCCTGGCAGATCTTCAGACGCAGGCCCCAGAGCGTAATGTGGTCGGGAATCTCCGGATCTCCGGCCGATCCGAACAGAATCGCGTCCTTGCCGCACAGCGCGTCGAGCCCGTTCGCGGGCATCATCGAACCATGCCTGCGAAAATAGTCCCCGCCCCAGTCGAAGTTCTCGAATTCGAATTGGAAGGAACTCTCCGAGCGCGCCAGCGTTTCCAGCACCTTTTGTCCGGCGGGAATCACTTCCTTACCAATCCCGTCGCCCGGAATCATCGCGATTCGATAGGTCTTCATCTCGCTGCTCCTACCCCAGAAACATCCCCGCAATCGAAGCGGAAATCAGGTTGGCCATCGTTCCCGCCAGCATCGCCCGCACGCCCAGCCGCGCCAGGTCGTTGCGCCGTTCGGGAACTAGCGCGCCGATGCCGCCGATCTGCATACCAATCGATCCCAGGTTGGCGAAGCCGCACAGCGCAAACGTTGCAATCGTAAACGAGCGCGGAGCCAGCACCGCCTTCTGCGCGCCCAGCGAGATATAGGCAATCACCTCATTCAGCGCCATGCGCGTGCCCAGCAGGTTGCCGATCACGCCGCAGTCGTGCCATGGCACGCCAATCAGCCACGCCACAGGCGCAAACAGAAAGCCCAGTATCTGTCCCAGGCTCCCCGGAACCCAGTGCAGCCCCGCGTGCATGTGAATCCAGCCCAGCAGGCTGTCCAGCAGTGCCACCAGCGCCAGAAAGCTGATCAGCATGATCGCCACATTCATCGCCAGCTTGCCCCCGTCGATGGTGCCGCGCGCAATCGCGCCAATCAGGTTTTCTTCCTTGTGCGCCTCGTCCTCCGGAATCACTACGCGTCCCTCGGTCGCAGGCACATCCGTTTCAGGCACCAGCATCTTTGAAATCAGAATCGTGCCCGGCGACGTCATAATCACCGCGGCCAGCAGGTGCTTCGCCGCCACGCCCTGCGCAATGTACATGGCCATGATGCCGCCCGAAACATGCGCCATCCCGCTGGTCATAATCGTCATCAGCTCGCTGCGCGTGGCCTTGGAAAGAAACGGCCGGATCGTCAGCGGCGCTTCCGTCTGTCCCATGAAGATGGAAGCCGCCACGTTCATGCTTTCCGCGCCGGAGATGCGCATCGTCTTCAGCATCACCCACGCCAGTCCGCGAATGATGATCTGCATCAGCCCGATGTGATACAGCACCGCGAAAAATGCGGAGATGAAGATGATGGTCGGCAGCACCTGGAACGCGAAGATCGAGCCCAGCGAAGTATACGGAGTGCCCAGCGCGCCAAACAGCACCTTGGTCCCCGCGGCGGTCGAGCCAAGCATGGTATTCACCACGTCGCCCGCCCAGGACATCGCCCGCTGTCCATAGTCGAAGCGCAGCACGAAGAAGGCAAAGACGCCTTGCAGCCCCAGCCCCCACGCTACCGTGCGCCAGCGGATATGCCTGCGGTCTGTCGAACCCAGCCACGCCGCGGCAAGCACGGCAAGAATCCCCAGCACCCCGGTGTATCGATCCAAATGAATCTCTCCTTGTTCCAGTTCAGGCTGCCGTCCTGAGCCGCGCGCTGGTTCAGAAAACCCTGTCCCATCCTTGGCCGCGCATGCAGGCCGCCGCGCGATACGGCCCCTGCGTTTTCCTTACCTTACCGCACTCCGCAAATGCGCCTCCGCCTTCGCGCGCACAAAGATCCGGCTCACCAGCGGCACGGCGCTCGGCGGTGTCGCGGAGAACTGGATCGCCATCCTGATCAGTGCCGCCGGCTCATCTAGCTTTTCCGGCGTCGTCGCATACAGCGTCGCCAGCGGCTGGCCGTGGTTCACCCAGTCCCCGCGCCGTGCGTGAAATTCAACTCCCGCATGCGGATCGACAGCCTCGCCGGCCTTCTCGCGGCCCGCGCCAAGCCGCTGCACAGCCCAGCCCAGCCCGGTCGTATCCATCTTGGCGATGTAGCCGCTCTCCCACGCCTTCAGCACCCGCGTCGCGCCCGGCTTGTGAAACCCCTTCATATTGTCGAAGACTGATACATCGCCGCCCTGTGCCGCCACCATCCGCAGAAACACCCGCAACGCCGAGCCATCCGTCAGCGCCGTCTCGGCCAGCGCGCAACTTTCCTCCAGCGTATCTGCCTTGCCGCCCAGATGGACCATCCAGCCCGCCAGCCGCAGCGAAAGCTCACGCAAATCCTCGCTGCCCTTCGGCTGTTTGCCGCGCAGCAGCTCCACGCTCTCCATCAATTCAATCCAGTTGCCTGCCATCCGTCCCAGCGGCTGGCTCATGTCGGTCATCAGCGCCACGGTGCGCGTTCCAGCGGCCTCCGCCGTAGCCACCATCAGCGCCGCCAGGTATTCGGCGTCCTCGCGCCTGCGCAGAAACGCGCCCGAACCCGTCTTCACGTCCAGCACCAGCGCATCCAGCCCTGCCGCCAGCTTCTTGCTCAGGATCGACGCGCAGATCAGCCCCGGGCTCTCCACCGTCCCCGTCAGGTCCCGCAAGGCATACAGCACGCGATCCGCCGGAACCAGCGCGGGCGTCTGGCTCACAATCGACGCGCCGCATTGCGCCAGCACTGCCTCGAATTCCTTCAGCGTCAGTGCCGTCCGATAGCCGGGAACGGACTCCAGTTTGTCCAGCGTCCCGCCCGTGTGCCCCAGCGCGCGCCCGCTGATCATCGGCACCGCCAGCCCACACGCGGCCGCTATCGGAGCCACCAGGAAGCTGGTCTTGTCGCCCACGCCGCCCGTCGAGTGCTTGTCCACCGCCGCCTTGCCCAGCCCGCGCGGAGAAAACTTCTCGCCCGAGTCGCGCATGGCCACCGTCAGCGCGCGCGTCTCCTCCTGTGAAAGTCCGCGCAGCCACGCCGCCATCAGCCATGCCGCAAGCTGCTCCCCGGGAATCGAGCCGTCCGCCGCGCCCGCCGCCAGAAAAGCCATCTCGCGCGCATTCAGCACGCCGCCATCCCGCTTCCTGCGAATCAGGTCGATGGTGTGCAGGGGAGTGGAGCTGCTTCTCTCCGGAGTCTGCCTCACGTCACTCATGGCCTTGCCGCCCTCACTTCCGCTTCTTCTCAAACGCCATCGGCAGCAGGGCAGAGAAGGGCATCGCCCGCATCCCGTCCTCGGCGGGAAACGCCACCGGAGCCTCCGGCAGCATGAACTCGGCCAGCGCCTGGCGACACGCGCCGCACGGCGGGCTCGGCGCATCATTCAGATTGGCCACCGCCGCCGCCGCAACACGAATCTCCGGTCCGAATATAGCCACCGCCCTCACCAGCGCCGCGCGCTCCGCGCACACCGTGAGGCCATAGCTCGCATTCTCCACGTTGGTTCCGGTCACGATCTCGCCGCTGCCCAGCTTCAGAGCCGCGCCCACCTTGAATCCTGAATAAGGCGAGTACGAGTGCCGCGCCGCCTCGCGTGCCAGACCCAGCAGTTCTTCCAGAACCGCGCCCAGCGGCCCGCCGCCGCTCTCCGGTTTGTTCTCCACCGTTTGCATGAAACTTGAGGCTAATGCATTCCCGCCCCCGCTGTACATTCCCCGCCGTTCATAACTCACAACCGGGAACCCTGCACCAGCATGTGCATCGCTCAAGTTGCTCCCCCTCCATCCGATAAACCACTTGAGAGCTTCCCGCCTGGGGGCGCGATCAACAACGGGCGGACGGTTGGATGCAATGGATGAACTGACAAGGGAGTTCCTGATAGAAAGCCAGGAAGGGCTGGACCGCATGGAGCGCTGCCTCACCGACCTCGAGGAGCGGCCGGAAGAGACCAGCCTCCTGGCGGAGATCTTCCGCTCCGTGCACACCATCAAGGGAACCACCGGCTTTCTCGGCTTCAAGCGGCTTGAGAAGCTGGCCCACGCCGGCGAGAACCTGCTCGGCCTCCTCCGTGAGGGCAGGCTCTGCGCCAGCGCTTCCATCATCACCGGACTGCTTCAGCTTCTCGACGGTCTGCGCTCCATCCTCAGGACCATCGAGGCCGAGGGGCACGAAGGCCAGGGCAAAGACGCCGAACTTATCTGCCGGCTGGAAGAGTTGCAGGCCCCGGTCCTTTCGGCCGGCGCGCAGCCCGCCCTCGTTTCCACCGCTTCGGCTTCGGTCTCCGCGCCGCCTCCCATCGCCGCGCCGCCTCCGCCGGCCGCTTCCACTGCGGCCGAGGAGTACGAAGGAGCCAGCCGTCCCCGCGCCCAGGCGAATTCCGCCGCTGAAAGCACCCTGCGCGTGGACGTGAAACTGCTCAACCGCATGATGAACCTGGTCGGCGAGCTGGTGCTAACCCGCAACCAGGTTCTGCAGGCCACTGCCGCCGACCCCAAGCTGACGCTGCTCTCCCGCCGCCTCGACATGGTCACGGCCGATCTCCGCGAGTCGGTGATGAAGGCCCGCATGCAGCCCGTGTCCCACATCTTCTCCAAAATGCCGCGCATCGTCCGCGACCTCTCGCAGACGCTCCACCGCCGCGTCAGCCTGCAGTTGGAGGGGCAGGACACCGAACTCGACAAGAGCCTGCTTGAAGCCATCAAGGACCCTCTTACGCACGCCGTGCGCAACGCGCTCGATCACGGCATCGAGCCGCCGCATGTGCGCGAGGCCGCGGGCAAGGACCCCGAAGGCACGCTCAGGCTGCGCGCCGCGCAGGAGGGCAGCCACGTCATCGTTGAAGTCGCCGACGACGGCGCCGGCATCTCCGTCGACAAGATTCGCAGCAAGGCCATCGAGCGCGGCCTCATCACCGCCGTCCGCGCCGCGCAACTGTCGGAGCGCGAACTGCTGCAACTCATCTTCCTGCCCGGCTTTTCCACCGCCGCCCAGATCACCAGCGTCAGCGGACGCGGCGTGGGCATGGACGTGGTCCGCACCAACGTGGAAAAGATCGGCGGCAAGGTCGAAATCGACGCGCGCGTGGGCAAAGGAACCACGCTCCGCCTCCGTATTCCGCTTACGCTCGCCATTATTCCCGCGCTCATTGTGCGCAGCGTCGGCCAGAGCTTCGCGCTGCCCCAGGGCGCGCTGTCGGAGCTGGTGCACGTTCCGCCTGAGCAGGCCGCCGGCGTCATCGAGTGGATCGAGGATGCGCCCCTCTACCGGCTGCGCGGCAAGCTGCTCCCGCTCGTCTTTCTCGACCGCCTTCTCGTTCCCGGCGCGCAACCCCAGCTGGCCGCCCGGCGCGACCACTTCATTGCCGTTCTCGATGCCGACGGCCGCCGCTTCGGCCTGGTCGTCGACGGGCTCGCCGACCCCGAGGAGATTGTCGTCAAGCCGCTCAGCGCCGTGCTCAAGGACATCGGACTTTACTCCGGCGCCACCGTCCTCGGCAACGGCGATCTGGCGCTGATTCTCGATCCCGGCGCCATCGCCATGCGGGCCGGTGTGGCCATGGGCGGTGAAGCGGAGACCGCGCGCCAGACCGGTGGCGATGTCTTCGGCGATTCCGCGAACGCTGCCGAGTACCTGCTCGTGGACGCTGCCGGTCGACAGGCCGCCGTGCCTCTTGCCGACGTCTTGCGCATCGAACAGCTTCCCGTCTCGCGCATCGAATACATCGGCTACCGCCCCGTGCTCAACTTCGAGGGGCAGCTCCTGCCCGTCGATGACACCGGCGGCGTGCTCGCAGCCGTGCAGGGCAACCCCCAGGCCAGGATTGTCGTGGTCGTCTGCCGCGAGGGCGGCCGCCATGTGGGCATTGCGGTTTCGCACGTGCTCGACGTGGCCGCAGGCAGCGATCTGTTCGACGCCGGCACGCAGCAGCGCAGCAGCGGCGTCACCCTGCTGGCGAATCGCGTCACCGGCGTGGTGAATCTCGGCGCGGTCGCCCCCCTGCACGAACCTCAAGACACAACCGGCGAATGGAACCAGATGGCGGAGACAGTCCGATGAGCGCACAGGCAACGGCTTTGCATCGCAGGGAAAAATCCGCATCGGCGCTGGTGGAAATCTGCTCCGTGCGTCTCGGTCCGGGACTGTTCGGCGTGCCCATCCGCCACATCGTTGAGATCATCGGCTCGGCGCGGCCGCACCCCGTGCCTCTGGCGCCCGGCTTTGTCGGCGGTCTCCTGCACTACCGCGGCGACGTGCTCACCACCGTCAGCCTGCGCCGGTTGCTCGGGCTTCCGCGCGTCGACCAGCCCATGGATACCCTCATCCTCGAAAGCCCCGCCGGCTGCTTTGGCCTGCTCGTCGACTCGGTGGTCGAGGTGCTTACCCTGCCCGCGGCCGACCACGAGCCCAACCCCTCCACCCTCGACGACAACAGGAAAGACCTCTTTGCCGGCGCCTACAAGCTCAAGGGCAGCCTGCTCGTGATGCTCGACCCCCAGCGTCTTGACCCCATCCGGCTCGGCGCGGCCCGCGCGGCATAGCGGATTGGAGGCAACCATGCAAGCGCTCATTGTCGATGACTCCCGATTCGTGCGCGGCTACCTGCGCAGCCTCCTTGAAGAGATGGGCATCGAGTGCGAAGAGGCCGGTGATGGCCAGTCCGGCCTCGACCTGCTCTGCTCCGCCGGCCCCTTCCACCTCGCGCTGCTGGATTGGAACATGCCCGTCATGAACGGATTCGAGATGCTCCAGCGCATGCGCGCCAGCGGCTTCACCTCGGTCCGGGTCGTCATGGTCACCACCGAGGCCGAGAACGAATGCATCCTGCGCGCCCTCGATGCCGGCGCGGACGAATACCTGATGAAGCCCTTCGACGACCAGGCACTCGCGGAAAAGCTGGCCATGCTTGGCCTGATGGAGAACTGACCCATGCCCGCCGGCCATCGCGCCCGCATCCTCATTGTGGACGACTCCGCCGTGATGCGCAGCCTGCTGCGCTCGGTCGTGATCGCTGACCCCGCGCTGGAAGTGGCCGGCACGGCCGCCGATGGGCAATCGGCTCTTGGCATCCTCGACGGCCTCCGCCCCGATCTCGTCCTGCTCGATGTGGAAATGCCCGTTATGGATGGCCTTGCCACCCTGAGGGAATTGCGCGCCCGCGGGCACAGGATGCCGGTCATCGTCTGCAGCTCGCTCACCCAGCGCGGGGCTCGCGTCACCATCGAAGCCCTCGCCGGCGGCGCATCGGACTATGTCGCCAAGCCTGCCGGGAAGGACGGCCGCGAAGCCGCCTTCCAGGCGCTCTCCCGCGAGCTTCTCCCCCGCATTCACGCGCTCGCCGCCGCCGCAAAGGATCCGCAGGTCCACACCGCCGCGCCTCTCCAGGCGCTTCTGCCGTCCCAGCCTTCGGTGTTGCATGCTCCGCCGCCGCCGGCGCAGCCCGGCTCGTTTATTCCATCTGTGCTTGTCATCGGCGCCTCCACCGGTGGTCCTGCGGCCCTCGATGCCCTGCTGCCTCTGCTGCCCGCCGCCTTTCCGCTTCCCGTGCTGGTCGTCCAGCACATGCCCGAGTTGTTCACCCGGCTTCTGGCCGAACGTCTCGCCCAGCGCTGCCGCCTGCGCGTGCGCGAAGCCGCCGAGGGCGACCGCGTGCACCCCGGCGTCATCCACATCGCCCGCGGCAACTGGCACCTTGAGGTGTTGTCTGCCGCCCTGGCAGGCCACTCCCCGACCCTCCACCTCACCCAGGCCCCGCCGGAAAACCACTGTCGCCCCGCCGTCGATGTGCTCTTCCGCAGCGCCGCCGCCGCTTATGGAGCAGGCGTTCTCGCCGTCGTTCTCACCGGCATGGGTTCCGACGGGCTTGCCGGATGTCGTGTCATCCGTGCGCGCGGCGGAGCCGTCCTCGCCCAGGATCGGGAAAC
The DNA here is from genome assembly GCA_028876395.1 of Acidobacteriota bacterium. Lineage (GTDB taxonomy): Bacteria > Acidobacteriota > Terriglobia > Terriglobales > Acidobacteriaceae > Telmatobacter. The sequence goes on along the minus strand of JAGWRX010000110.1, from coordinate 1,382 downwards.
CAGCACCATCTGGGGAATGCCCGGCGCGGTCGCCGCCGCGGGCCTCGCGCATCGCGTGCTTCCGCTCCCGGCCATCGCTCCTGAGATCCTCCGGCTCGTCTCCCGAACAGCGTGCGGCGCCCGTGCGACGCGCCAGGCGGTTGTGTAGCCATGACTGCCGATGCCGGCGCGGAATACGCCTACCTGCGCCAGGTCGTATTCAACCAATCGCAGAATGTCCTCGACCCCTCGCGCGACTACCTCTTCGACGCGCGCCTCGCGCGTCTGCTGCGCATCCATGGCTTTACCCGCGTTGAGCAACTCGCCCATCACCTCCGGCGCGGCAGGGACCCGGCGCTCGAGCGCGCCATCGCTGAAGCCATGACCATCAATGAAACCAGCTTCTTCCGCGATAGCCGCCCTTTTGAGCTGATGCGCCTCGAGCTGCTGCCCCGGCTGATTGAGGCGCGCCGCCCCGCGCGCAGTCTTCGCTTCTGGTCCGCCGCCTGCTCCACGGGGCAGGAGGCGTACAGCCTCGCCATCCTCATCCGCGAATACTTCCCGCTCCTCGCAGGCTGGAACATCCGCATCGAAGGCACCGACATCGCGTCCGAAGTCGTCCAGCGCGCCCGCCAGGGACGCTACCACCGTATCGAAATGAATCGCGGACTGCCCGCCCGATTCATCGTCCGTTACTTCGACCGCCACGAGGACGACTGGATCGCCAAACCCGAGCTGCGCCGGATCTGCCACTTCCGTCAGGCCAACCTTTGTATCGCGCCGCTCCTGTTCCATGAGCGCTTCGACGTCATCCTGTTGCGCAATGTCATGCTCTATTTCGCACACCAGTCGCGCCTCACTCTGCTTGCCGGCGTGCACGGCCTCCTCGCGCCCGACGGCGTCCTCCTCCTCGGCTCTGCCGAGCAGCCCGCCGACCTCGCTCAATGGACTCCGGTCCTCACCGGCGGCACATGCTACTTCCGCCCCCGCGCAACAGGGCAATGAGCGCCTCGGCGATGATGGACCACATGACTGCGAATGCTTCTGCTGGGCCCAGCCTGCGGGCAACGCGGATGAGCTTCAATCATGACCGGCGCGGGCCTCCCTGGTCAGGAGAGAAGATCGTACTCCCTCAGTTTGCGGTAGAGATTTCGCTCGCTGATGCCGAGGAGCCTGGCGGTATTTCCGCGGTGCCCTTTGCAAGCCTCGAGCGCAGAACGGATATGTGCCCGTTCCGCTTCCTGGAGCGTCGTCGGCGCGGAGGCGCTGGTTGAAGGGCCTGTTTGCGCGGCTGGTTTTGCCTTGCGCAGGGCGGCGGGCAGATGCTCAGGCAGCACAGCGGAGCCCTCGCACAACACCAGTGCGGCTTCGACGGCATGCAGAAGCTCGCGGACGTTCCCCGG
>JAGWRX010000109.1 GCA_028876395.1 Acidobacteriota bacterium | reverse complement strand
TGAGCAGGCGGCATCCGGCTTCCTTCATGGCCTTCAGAGTCTCGCGATCCGTGGTCACGCGTGACGTGCAGCTCCACGTAAGACCCAGCGGCTTGAGCTTTTCGCACAGCTCGATGGTGCGGCCCTTCTGGATGTTGAACGTGTCGTCGTCGAAGAAGAATTCCTTCACGTCGGGGAAGTTTTCCTTTGCCCACGCAAGCTCGGCGGCCACATCGTCGGTGGAGCGCTTGCGCCACGCATGCCCGCTCAGCGTCTGCGGCCACAGGCAGAACGTACACTGCGCCGGGCATCCGCGCGTGGAATAAAGCGCGATGTACGGATGCAGCAGAAAGGGCACGTTGTAGCGCGTCACGTCCAGGTCGCGCTTGTAGATCTTCGTGGCCCACGGCATCGCGTCCAGGTCTTCCGCCTGCGGACGGTCGGGGTTGTGAACAATCTTGCCGTCCTGCTTGTAGCTGATGCCCAGAATCTCATGGAGCGGCTTGCCCTGTGCAAACTCGACAACCGAGTAATCGAACTCGCGCCGGCAGATGAAGTCCAGGGCGGAGCACTCGTTCAGGGCCTTGTCGGGAGACGTGGTCACAGGCGGTCCAACGAATGCGATGCGAATGGAGGGATTGGCCGCCTTGATGGCCTCGGCCAGCCGCTGATCGCCCTCCCAGCCCACCGTTGAGGTGAACAGCACAAGGAATTCGTAGTCCTTGCAAATCTTGATGGTTTCCTCGGCGGAAACGTGGTGAGGCGGCGCATCCAGCAGGCGCGACCCCTCCAGCAGGCCGGCCGGGTAGGTCAGCCACACGGGGTACCAGTAGGACTCAATCTCACGCGTCGCCGGCCAGCGTGAGCTCGCGCCACCGTCAAAATTCTCAAAAGACGGCGGGTTCAGAAACAGCGTTTTCAAAGGCATAGGCATCCCTTCAATTCTACCATTCCGGCTATTTTGAGCATTCCAAAAGGGGAAACATCGCGCTACCGGTTGTGCAACTCGTGCAGCCAGTCTTCCATATGTCCCAATGCGCGCAACAGGCTGAGGCGCGCCTTGTCGAGGTCAAATCCTGCATCCAGAGCATCTTCCAGCTTCTGGCGTTCATCGATGCGGGCCAACTGCTCGGCCTTGGGCGAGAGCTGCGGTGGCGCTTCCGGCCCTGTTCCTGCGCCATTGCCCAGCTCCAGTTGTGTCAGCACGGTCTTCAACTGCTCGCCGGCGATCTGCTGCTTCAGGCTGGCCACTTCAGCCAGCGCATCCAATTCACGCAGGCTGCCCGTGAGCGACGCAATCTGGACATCGCTCTGGCGCTCTGCCTGTTCAGCTTCGACTTTGGCCCGCAGAGCGTCTGCTGCCGTCTCCCGCGCCTTGGCACGATGCCACATATCGAACAGGGGCACTTGAATCGAAATTCCCGAGCTGAAGTTGTTCGCCGGCAGCGGCCGTGAAAAGTAGGAATTCACGCTGTTCAGCAGCGTGGTGTTGCGATTGTACTGCGCGATGAAGCTCATTTGCGGCAGATAATTGATTTCCTTGTCGCCCATCGCCAACTGCTGCTTCGAGCGCGCCAGCAGCTGTGCGGCTCCAATGCCCGCTCGCGAGCGCGATGGTCCATTGCCGTTGACCTTTGGAATCTCAGGAATGCTGGCATGGACCGGCATGATCGACTCCACAGGCAGCCCCGTGAGCGACGCCAGTTGAGTGGCAAGCGTGCCCGCGCGGGCCTCAAGCTGCAGCCGCTTCAGTTTGATCTGGGCAGCCGTCAGCCGCGCCTGCAAAAGCTCGCTCAGTGGGTCCACGCCCGCTTCGGCGCGTTCCTGCTCGATTGCCACCAGTCTGCTTGCGTAGCCTTCCTGCTCATGAGCGGCATCCAGTTCGCTGTTGATTGTGTCCAGCTCAATGTACGCCGTTGAGGCATCCAGCGCCACCTGCTCGCGGGCGTCGCGCAGATTGGAACTGGCCGCCTGCAATCCAAAGCGCGCCGCATCAATGTAGCGTTTCTGCGGAACGCCAAAAACCAGCGACTGCACGGTGGCTGTCCATATCGAAGGAGGAGTCCCCGTGAAGCCGACTTCAGGAAACGTTGGCAGCCCCGTGCTCAGTAGCACGGAGGGAATGATAACGTCCTTGCTCTCTGAAAAGGCAGCCTCGGCTTTGAGCACATCAGCCTCGGCCAGCTTCACCTCGCTGCTGTTGCGCTGCGCAAGATCCACCACCGTGGTCAGCGATACCTGCGCTCGAACAAGTGCAGGAGAAGCCGCAAGCGCCATTCCGATAAGAATGGAGAGCCGGGCGCGGCGGAATGTGTTTCGATTGCTCACGTATTCAGATCCGGTCAATATTTCAGGTCCTGTGCGGGCCGGTAGTCATGGGCCAGTTGGAGCGCGGCCGCCCGTTCGCGTCGCGCGGCCGCCACATCGCCCATTTGCGCCTTCAGTTGGGCAAGGCGCGTGTGCGCCACAAACGCTGGCGCTTCTTCGGATTTCAATGAACCCGCCAGATAGCTATCGAGCATTTTGGCGGCCAGTTCCGGATTTCTTTTTGCTGAAATCAGCAGCGAGGCTCCGTCATAGAACGCCACGCCGGCATGTCGATCGCGCTCTGCAGCCTTCACGCCGCTCTGCATGGCTGCGTCCAGGTCCGTCCAGCGCGCGCGCCGGCGATAGAAGCTGGCCAGGGTCATCCACTGGAACGCCGGATGCTCGCTCACGGTGATGGCTTCCTTAAACTCACGCTCAGCGGTTGCGTAGTCCTTGCGCCCCTCCGCGATGCGTCCGCGCAATTCATGCGCGCGGGCCGGGTCCACGCTGTCCAGCTGCGAGGCAATGCCCATGGCCTTGCTGTCGCCGCCGCCTACAATGCCCGGAGCCGTGTCGTAGAACTCGCCCAGGTCGGCAAGCGCCTCGGCGTTGCGGGGGTTCAGCCGCGCGGCCGTTTCAAACTCCGTGCGCACGCGCCTGGCCAGCGAGTAGGCGCTCAGGAACGAGGCGCGCTCCGCCCTCTCGCCCAGAGCGCGTCCCAGCCAAAGGTGATAGTCCGCGTTCTGGCCGTCCCGGTTCACAGCACGTTCACACTCGTCCGCCGCCGCGTCCCATTGCTCCAGCGTGAGCCGCACACGGCAGGTCAGGTTGTGAGACTCGGCAGATGGAGTGAGGGAAATGAGCAGCGCCAGGGCAAGATCGGCCTCACCCGATTGCAGCGCGGCATTGGCCTGCACCAGCGGGTCCTGGGTGGCTTGCGCAGGCACAGCCATGGCCATGGCCGCGGCCAGCATTCCGGCTTCAAACACCTTCCTCACTGCACAACCTTAATCGGAATGCCTTCTTGCAAAGGCTGTCCTGAAGTTGTTCCCGTCGCTACCTTGTCTCCTTCGTTGAGTCCGGACACAATGGCCACCTGGGTCAGGTTCAGGGTGCCTGTCACTACGGGGGTCTTCACCAGATCATTGCCTATTACCCTGAAAACATAGGGTTTGCCGCTCTGTGAGAAGAGAGCCTCGCGCGGAATATTCAGCACATCCAACTGGCTGGATGTGGTCACGGTCACCGTTACGTTCGTGTCCGGCAACAACGTGCCGTCGCCGCCGTCAATCGCCACCAGCACCTCGCCCACGTTGCGCGTGCCATAGGTAATCACGCTGACCGGAGTACGCTCGATGTGCCCATGCCACAGGAGCTCCGGCTTGGCGTCCCACTTGATAAGGATCTGCTGGCCGACTGCCAGGCGTCCGATATCCGGCTCGTCAAAATAGGCGCGCACACGGTCTCGGCGCAGGTCGGCCATTTCCAGCAGCAGCTTGCCGCTTTCGGCAAACTCCGTGGGCGCCGTGTTCAAGCTGTAGACCGTGCCGGAGATGGGTGCGCGAACCGTGGTTTGCGCCTCCACCGCCCTGGCTGCCGTCAGCGCCGCTTCTGCATCGTCAAGCGCAGCCTGTGCGCGCGCCAGGTCTGCGGCGGAGTAGCGGCTCTGCGCGCTTTGTTCTGCCGCATGCAAGTTTGCTTCTGCTGCTTCCAGCCTCTGACGTGCCGCGGCCACCTCGCTCTGCGAGGCTGCACCGGTGGAGTTCAGCTTGATCAGCGCCTCAAGATCGCGCTTTGCCTGATCGCGGTCCAGTCGCCGGCTTGCCACATCGGCCGCCGCCGTCTGGCGCTGTTCCAGCGTGCCGTGGTGCAGGACCGCTTCCAGTCCGGCCTGCGCAGTCTTGACTCCGCTCTCGGCAGCCGCCACCCGGGCCCGCGCCTCCACGTCATCCAGCACCATCAGGATCTTCCCGGCAGGCACCTGATCGCCGGGCTGTACATAAACTGCCTTGACCGTGGTGGCTAGAGGGCTGTGGATTTCGTAGTTCGCTTCCGGCTCCACGCGGCCGTTCGTGCTGATCGTGCTGGCTAGCGCATCCCGCGTAACGGTGGCGATGCGCACCGGCAGGCGCTGCCGGGTAAGCTCGCGCACCAGGAAAAATACCACGACAAGTAAAATGCCCGCGCCCAGCCAAAGCCAGCGCCGGTCCAGTTGCTTTCTTGCTTCAGCCATTCACTCAACCTGAGACAGTATATAGGACTCAAAAACAGGCCCTTAGGAATCAGAAAAATCTAACCGGCCCGCTGCTCTGGCCAGCCCTTCAGGGGACTCGTACAATCGAACCATGTCACAGGAACCCCGCTACACCGACGATCATGCCAAGGCCGGCCTGGACTTCGCTTTTCCTGCCATCGAGACCTGGCAGAACCAGTTTCCAGGCTACGAAATCGTGATTGACGACCCGGAATTGACTTCGGTCTGCCCTAAGACAGGCCTCCCCGACTTCGGCGTCCTGACCATACGCTACATGCCAAGGCACCGTTGTCTTGAACTGAAATCGCTCAAGGAGTATCTCTTCAGCTACCGCAACCTGGGCATCTTTCAGGAAAACATCGTCAACCAGGTGCTGGAAGACGTGGTCAAGGCCTGTAACCCCGTCTGGGCCGTGGTGCGCGGCGAGTTCCGTCCGCGCGGCGGCATTGCCACCACGGTTGAGGCGCGCTGGCCCCGGCCTGAAGCCTGAGGGGCCGCTCTGCGCCGCACGGGGCGTTGGGCGGCTCACGCCCCGATGTGATATTCGTGAGTCCTCGCTTTCCTTTACCAGGATCTAAACTGCTTGCCAACGCCGACCCAGTCTGTTCGCGCCTATGTCAGCCCCGCGCTGGGAACGTTTGTGCTGCTCCTCGGCCTCAACCTGCTCAACTACATTGACCGCTACATCCTGCCCGGCGCGCAGCCGCTCATCCAGCGCGAGTTCCACTCCAGCGACCAGCAGATGGGCGCGCTGACCACGGCGCTGTTCGTCACCTACATGCTGGTCGCGCCGCTCACCGGATGGCTGGGCGACAGGTTTTCCCGCAAGCCTCTCATCCTCTTCGGCGCAATTCTGTGGAGCCTGGCCACGCTGGGCACCGCGTGGGTCCACGACTACTGGACCCTCTACATCCGCCACGCGCTGGTCGGCGTGGGCGAGGCCACCTTCGGCATCTTCGCACCCGCTGTGCTCGCGGACTTCTACCCCGAATGCGACCGCAATCGCATCCTGTCGCTCTTCTATCTGGCCATTCCCGTGGGCGCGGCGCTTGGCTACCTGGCGGGCGGGCAACTGGGGACGCTCTGGGGCTGGCGTGCGCCCTTCTTCCTTTGCGCCATTCCGGGCCTGGCGATTGCCGCCCTCTATGGATGGCTGGGCCACGAGCCGGAGCGCGGCTCCAGCGACCGCGTGAGCGCCACCGCCGACCGCGCCACCGTTGCGGGACTCTTTCGCAATCCGGCGTTCCTCTCGGCGACTTTCGGCCTGGCCACACTCACCTTTGCCATGGGGGGCATCTCGGCCTGGGTGCCCACGTTCCTTCACCGTTCCGCCGGGCTCTCTGTGAGCAACGCCAGCCTGGCCGTCGGCGCCATCACCGTGATTGACGGCATTGCCGGCACAGCCATCGGCG
>JAGWRX010000108.1 GCA_028876395.1 Acidobacteriota bacterium | reverse complement strand
CGAGCGCGCCCGGCGGACGGAGGAGGTTGGGCTCACGGCTCTTGCCCAGGCCGGTGTTGGCGCGCATCAGGGGCACGGCGGCGGCCCCGGCGGCCAGACCGGTGATCGTCTTGCGGCGGCTGAGGTCGGGCGAAGCGACTTCAGGCTCATTGCGGAAGAATTTGAACTCGAGGCTTGAGTGCGGGCAGCTACCCACGCAGTTCATACACATCAGGCACTCGGATTTGCGCCAGGGGACTCCGCCGATGGGGTCGTCGCCGCCCTGACAGTGGAGCAGGCAGCGGCCGCACTTGTCGCAGGTGGACGGGTCCTTGTGCAGTCCAAGAATGGAGAAGCGCGAGACGGCGCCGAGCAGCGCGCCGAGCGGACAGATGGACCGGCACCAGAAGCGGGTTATACGCAGGCTGGCGGCGAGGATGATGAAGAACAGGATGCCGAGCACCAGTCCCTGCGCAAAGTGGGTCTGGCGGAAGTCGAGCAAGACGTTGCCGAGCACGCTGTGAAGGATGTCTCCGGTGACCCGGATCGCGCCGATGGAACTGTGCTCCATGGGGGTGAAGATGGCCCGCGCGGCGAAGTTGAAGGCGGGCAGCAGCGCCAGGCCGAAGGAGCGAACCAGAAGGCTGAAAGGATCGAGCCAGCCGAGAGCCATGGAGCCGAAACAGGCGGCGGTGAGTCCGGCAAGCAGAACCACGTACTTCGTGGTCTGCCAGCGCTTGTAGCGGTTGGACTCAATGCGCTGCTTGCCGCGCTTGGACTCCGAAGGCATGTCGCCCACAAAGTGCTGCAGCGTGCCCATCGGACAGATCCAGCCGCAGAAAAAGCGACCCAGAAACAGCGTGGGCACCAGGATAATCAGGCTCCAGAACAGACCTCGATACAGCGCGTGCGTGGCAAAAGCATTGGCGACTGCAACCAGCGGATCCCACTCAAAGAATAGCCGCACCGGCGCGCGCAGATGAATGTCGCCCGTAGCGCCCGGCGTGGGACGCAGCGAAGTGAAGACCAGGAGCGCAATGAACACCAACAGAAAAAAGATCTGCGAGAGTCTGCGCAACAGCGGCAGTCTGGATCCGGCCAAGCATCTCCTCCACACACGCAGGACGAGGGCGTAATCCGTGCATGAAGCATGATGGTCGCGCAAACGAGCCGGGAACAGTGATGGCCGTCACTTTGAGCGGATTCTAAAGTCGCTTTATGTAGATGAAGTTTGCTCTAACTCTTTGTTTTCCCTGTCGCAGCCAAATGTGCCATCAGATGTGATTGATCAGCGACGCAATGCAGGCAGCGCCGAATCCGTTGTCGATGTTGACCACCGACACGTTGGGAGAGCAGGAGTTAAGCATGCCGAGCAGCGCCGCTATCCCACCCAGCGAAGCGCCATAGCCCACGCTCGTGGGAACCGCAATCACCGGCGCATTCACCAGCCCGGCGACCACCGTGGGCAGAGCGCCCTCCATGCCCGCGCACACAACCAGCACCCGCGCCGATTGCAGTGAATTCTTCTGCGCCAGCAGCCGATGAATGCCCGCAACGCCTACATCAGCGATCAGTTCGACCGTGTTGCCCATCAGCCGCGCGGTGACAGCGGCTTCCTCGGCAATGGGCAGGTCGCTCGTGCCGGCGCAAACCACGCAGAGGGTTCCCTTGCCCGGCGCCGCCTCGGCCTGCGCAAGCGTGATCGCCCGCGCCGTCTCGTGATATTTGGCGCGCGGCTCCAAGGCATGCACTGCCTCAAAGGCTTCGCGCGAAGCCCGCGTGGCCAGCACATTGCCGCCGGCATGCGCCATGCGGTCAAATATCTGCGCCACCTGCGCGGCGGTCTTGCCCTCGGCAAAAATCACCTCGGGCATCCCGGTGCGCAGCGAGCGATGATGATCGACCTTGGCAAAGCCAAGGTCCTCAAAGGGCAGATCACGCAACCGTTCCAGCGCCTCATCCACGCCTGAGCGCCCTTCGCGCACTTCGATAAGCAGAGCCTCAATGCGTATGCGATCCATCAGCGCTCCTCCTTTTTCACCTGCACGGCCGCGTAGAGGCGCATCGCCTCCTGCATCACCTGCTTCAGCGGAACCGCATGCCGCGCGGCGATCTCGCGGCAATCCTCATATTCCGGCGCGGCGTTGGCCGCCTCGCCCGAGGGCCAGCGCGCAATCTTGATGCGCACCGCGCCCCACTCCGTCTGCACCTCGGCAAACTCGCGCGCCAACGACTCTTTGTTCTCCAGCCGCCAGTGCAGCCCGATGGTGGTGGTCTCGCGGAAAAGCAGATCGCGTAGCGCAGGCACAAGACCCGGCCTGCACAGTACGGTCATCTGCACGCCGTTGCGGCCCTTCTTCATCTGCACGGCCACGCGATACACGTCCCACGCTCCCGCCTCCAGCAGCAACTCGCTCACGTAGGCCAGCAACTGCGGGCTGGAGTCGTCAATCACCGTCTCCATCACCGCAATCGGCTCCGCGGCAACGTCCTGTGCGGTTTCTTCGCCAACAAGCATGCGCAGCACGTTCGCCTGGCCTGGTGTGTCGCGTCCGCCCGCGCCGTAGCCTGACGCGGTAATACGCATCGCCGGCAGCGGTTTGTACTGCACGTTCAGCATGCGCAGAATCGTCGCGCCTGTCGGAGTCACGCGCTCCATCGGCTGGCCGGCCGCATACACCGGCGCGTCGGCAAGCAATGCCAGCGTCGCCGGTGCAGGCACGGGAAGAATGCCGTGCGCGCACTGCACCGTGCCGCTGCCCACATTCAGCGGCGACGCGAGCCAGCGGTCCACGCCGAGTGCTGCGCTGCCCGCCGCCGCGCAGACAATATCGACGATGGTGTCCACCGCGCCCACCTCGTGAAAGTGAACCTTCTCGACGGGAATGGAATGAATGGCTGCCTCAGCCTCACCCAGCAGTTGAAAGGCGCGCGTGGCCTTCTCCTTCACTCCATCCGCCAGCGGCGCAGCGCCGATGATGGCGAGGATATTGGAAAGCGACCGGTGATGCTCGTGCGCGTGCTCGTGCGCATGCTCGTGGGTATGCCTGGCCGGCGCCGGATGCACATGGTGCGCATGCCCCGCGTGCGACTCATGCGTGTGCCCTTCGTGCGCGTGATGTGCCTCATGCGGATGCTCATGTTCAGCCGCAGGGCTGTCGGGCGTAAGCACGTCCACCTTGGTTGCGGTAATTCCCCCGCGGACCACCTTGCGCATCTCCAGCCGCGCGCCCACGTTCAGGGCCGCAGCCGTCTCCTGCAGGCTGCTGAAAGCAACGCCCGCGTCCACCAGCGCGCCCAGCAGCATGTCGCCGCTGATGCCGGAAAAGCACTCAAGATATCCAGTTCGCACGAGGGTGATTTTAAACTGCCGGCTATGCCCCGCGCCGGGTAAGGATGTCGGCGGGCAGAATTGCGTTCATCGATCCCGATCGGAAGCCCGCGCAGTCCAGCGTGACATATTGGAAGCCCGCCAGCCGCAGCGCAGCCGTAATCGCGTCCAGCGTCTCCATCGTCAGTGCGCGCGGCAGCTCTTCACGGGAAATCTCAACGCGCGCAAGCTCTCCGTGATGCCGCACGCGAAACTCGCGAAAGCCCAACTGCCGCAGGCTTTCCTCGCCGCGCTCCACCTGCTCCAGCACCTCGCGCGTGACGGTACGGCCGTATTCGACACGCGAAGAAAGGCACGGCGCTGCGGGGCGATCCCACAGCGTATAGCCGGCCGCCTTGGCCAGCGTGCGAATCTCCTGTTTCGTCAGCCCGGCCTCGGCCAGCGGAGCCAGCACGTCCTGCTCCTGCGCCGCGCGCTGCCCTGGGCGATAGTCCCGCGTATCGTCGGCGTTCATGCCATAGGCGATGTGCGTAAAGCCCAACGCCGCGCCCAGAGCCTTCATGCCCTCAAACAGCTCCGTCTTGCAGTGGAAGCAGCGGTTGGCGTCGTTGCGCTGATACTCGGGCTTGTCCAGTTCTTCGGTCTGGATCACGCGCAGCGGCATCGCCTGCGCTTGCGCAAAGGCGCGCGCCTGCTCCATGTCGCGGCGGGCCAGGCTGGGGGAATCGGCCAGCACGGCGAGCATACGGCTGCCCAGCACGCGGTGCGCCGTGGCCGCCAGAAACGCCGAGTCCACGCCGCCAGAGTACGCCACCATCACGCTGCCCAGCGCACGCAGCCGGTCTTCCAGCGCGTGCAGCTTGGCATCTGCGATGCCAGAATCATCTATGCCGGTTTGCGAAATCGCCGCCATGGGAGCGATTATACCCCGCGGCCAACTTCGCAGTCTGAGCGAGTTCCCGGCCAATTCCGCCAGGGATGCGATATACTCCGGACGCAGTCATGATTTTATGGAGGTTATCCCGATGCGTTTACAAGCGATAGGTAAACTGGCAGGGGCCGGGGCGCTGGCCCTGGCCATGATGGTGTCCCCAGCGCGGATGATGGCGCAGGGCGGCGGCACAGTGCTCAAGGCAGCCGATGCGCAGAAGCTGCTGCCTCCCGCGGTCTATTACAAAGCCCAGTCGGCCAGCACGCAGTTGCGCAACTCCGGCGGCGTGAAGTTTGCCGATGGCTACTATCTGCTGGCCACGATGGTGGATACCAGCGGCTACTCCAGCGACGTGTCCTCGAAGTATCAGGCCTACTTCATCACTGAGGTGCCCATCAAGATCGGCGGCAAGAGCCTGCCCGCGGGCGTCTATGGCGTGGGCTTCATCCCCGGCGATAAGTTTGTGGTCACCGACGTGGGTGCGCACGACGTGCTCACCGTCAGTTCCTCGACGGACGCAGCCATCAAGCGCCCCATGCCGTTGCAGGTGCTGGCCGACTCATCCGGCGGCTTCCGCCTGTATGAAGGCCGCAAGTACGTGCACTTGAGCCGGTAGAAGAGCGGACAGTTCGAGAACAAAAAGAACGCGGACCTCACGGTCCGCGTTCTGTGTTGGCGCCTCAGGTTGATTTAGGCCTTGGCGAGGACTGCACCCGAAACCCGCTCGGCCACCAGTTCGTGACCGCGCGCGAACAGCTCGTCCAGCGAAAGCTTGCCTGCGTCCACATCCGCCAGAATCGCCTTCTGCGCGGCATAATCCTTGTTCTGGATACCGGCCTTGGATTGCAGCATGCGCCACGCCTTGCGCCGCTCCACGCAGAACATGACCAGTTGGCGAGACAACGCGCGGTACTCGATTTTGCCGTTCTCCTCGTACTTGATGTAGACGCCAAAGTCGGGGATGAAGGCGCGGTGCCCGGGGTTGAGGTAGCGGCGATAGACCACATCCTGCTGCGTGATGCGCACCAGCATGTTGTCCAGGTGAATGAGCTTCGCAGCCGCCTCGGGCTTGATCTTCTTCAGGTGGTTGCGGAAGCGCGCCTCAGTGGTGCACCAGTGGGCCACGGTGTAGCGCATGGCTTCGCCGCTGGACTTGATCTTGGTCTCGTACCAGTCAAGGTCGATGGACGGGTTGCCCTTGATGTCCAGCGCTTCCTGGTAGCTCTCGCCAAGCCGCGGGTTGAAGACAAACTCCGGCACGCCGCGCGAGTCGCGCACGCGCTGCGCCTGGTGCAGAGCCATGTCGTCGGCCACACCGTGCTCCGGCTGGCAGGTGGTGAAGGCCTGCAGGAACATGGTGCCGCGATACTCAAGTCCATCGAGAATGGCCCGGTAAAGCTTGGG
>JAGWRX010000107.1 GCA_028876395.1 Acidobacteriota bacterium | reverse complement strand
CTGTCGTGGCGCTTGCGGCTGGGAAAACCCGTGGCCACCAGCGCTTCAGCCAGTTCCGGCGTGCGCGAAACCCGCAGCGCTTTACCATTCAGCCGCGCGCCGCGTCCCCGCTCGGCTGCAAAAAGCTCGTCACGCAGCGGGTCATAAATCACTGCCGCCATCAGCGTTCCGTCTTCGTCCGGCTTCGCGCCGGACGCGCGCTGCTCCAGACCGAGAGAAACACAGAACTGCGGAAAGCCGTGCGCGAAATTCGTGGTCCCGTCCAGCGGGTCCACATACCAGCGGAACGCGCGCTCCAGCCGGTCGCGCGTGCCCTCTTCGCCATAGATGCCGTGCTCGGGAAACACCTCGCCCAGCCGCCCGCGAATCAGCTTTTCCACCGTCCGATCGGCCACCGTCACCAGGTCCACGTCACCCTTGTATTCCGTCTCCACGCCCTGGGCAAAGAACTCGCGCAGCCGCGCGCCGGCCTCGCGCGCAATCTCTGCTGCGCCGGGAACCCAGACGAACTCCTGCACAGCCAGCTCCGCGCCGCTCACTGGTCCGCCTCGCTTGCAGTGTGGCCGCCGGCAGGCGATGGCCGCGGAGCGCGCCGCCGGCCCCGCTCGGTAATCGTCTGAATCTGGTGCTTGTAGATAAACAGGTTCGGCTTGCCCTCGCGCGTCAGCCGCAGCATGCCGTCATCGAAGTACTCGATCCAGCCGCGCACCGTCTCTCCATCGCGCAGTTTAATGGCCACAGGAATCTGGCGGTCGCTCAGCGAGCGCAGATACAGCGCCTCATGGCCGGTTTCTCCCGGCGGGGGCGTCTTTGTGCGTCGACGCGAGGATAATGGCGAAGTCATGATGTCATTTTAGATGCAAAACCGATGCACGAGCGCCATGACACAAGCGCAGAATCCCGAAGAGAGCGCAAAATATCTTTGATTCAGCGGCTTTTTACAGGCGAGTCGGAGTAATAGCCCGTGCGGTAGCGGATGTTGAAGGCCTCGGACGCCGCCCTCGGAATCGTGACGCGCACGCGATGAAAGCTCGTGCCGGGCTCCTGATGCTGCGGATAGTAGCCCATCACGTACTGCGTGCGCAGGTCGTCGCTCACCCGCGCAAAGGCTTTGCTGAGTCCGCCTTCGCTCACGTAAAAGCTCTTGCCCCCGGTCTGCTCCGCCAGCGTAATCAGCGCGTGCTCCCCGCCGGTGTCGCGACCGGCGCTGGCTGCAATGGGCACATCGATGATGCTGTAAATCATCACGTCGTTGCGCAGAGCCTGCTCCAGCGCCTCGGCGTAGGTGGTGTTCTTGGCCGTGTCGCCCCCGTCTGAAACAAGCACCAGGACCTTGCGCCCCTCTTTCCGCCCCAGACGCTGCGCGGCCAGATAGATCGCGTCGTAGAGCGCCGTCGCATCGCCGCCCCGCAGACTATCCAGACCGCGATCAAGCTGTTTCGCCTTGTTGGTGAAGGGTGTCAGCTCGCGCACATAGGTGGCAAACTCGATCAGGCTCATCTGGTCCTGCGGGCGCAGCAACGCATGCACAAACTCCTTGCCCGCGTCCCGTTCCTGCGCCCGGTCCTTGAACACACTGCCG